>NZ_JBEZLL010000006.1:280481-390460 GCF_040652135.1 Streptomyces sp. NPDC048295 | reverse complement strand
CTGAACACGATCTCGACGATCTCCTCGTTCCTGCTCGGCCTGTCGATGCTGCCGTTCTTCTACAACGTGTGGAAGACCGCCAAGTACGGCAAGAAGGTCGAGGTCGACGACCCGTGGGGCTACGGCCGTTCGCTGGAGTGGGCGACCTCCTGCCCGCCGCCGCGGCACAACTTCCTCACCCTGCCGCGGATCCGTTCCGAATCCCCGGCCTTCGACCTGCACCACCCGGAGATCTCGGCGCTCGAGCAGCTGGAGCACCACTCCGAGGATGACAAGGCCCTCGCTGGTGGCAAGGAGGCCGGCAAGTGAAGATCCAGGGCAAGATGTTCATCTGGCTGAGCGTCTTCATCCTCGCCATGGCCGTCACGTACGGCGTGTGGTCGAAGGAGCCGGCCGGTACCACCGCACTCGTCCTGGCCTTCGGGCTGAGCGTCATGATCGGCTTCTACCTGGCCTTCACGGCCCGGCGGGTCGACGCCCTGGCGCAGGACAACAAGGAAGCCGACGTCGCGGACGAGGCCGGCGAGGTGGGGTTCTTCTCCCCGCACAGCTGGCAGCCGCTCTCGCTGGCGGTCGGCGGTGCCCTCGCCTTCATGGGAGTCATCTTCGGCTGGTGGCTGCTCTACTTCTCGGCCCCGATCATCCTGATCGGTCTCTTCGGCTGGGTCTTCGAGTACTACCGCGGTGAGAACCGCACCCAGTGACCCGGTGACCCGGCGTCACCGCTCCACCTGACGGGGGGCCCGCACTTCTCCACCGAGAGGAGCGCGGGTCCCCCGTTCGCATGTACACCGCGCGCCGCTGCGGACGAATCTCCATAGCGTGGGTTTATGAACCACAGCCCGCGCATCCGCCCCGCAGTGGGCAGCACTCTGCTGGTCGTGACCCTGGTCGCAGGTGTGACCGCCTGTGGCGGGTCCGGCGGTCACCCGCTCGCGGAGAAGCCGTACGACGCGGTGGACGAGATCTCCTCCAACGCGTCCGACGGCGACGAGAAGGTCGACCCCGGCAAGCCGCTGGAGGTCACCGTCAACGGTGACGACGACCGGATCACGGACGTGTCGGCCGTCGACACCACCGGCCGCCACCTGGCGGGCGAGCTCGACGTCGACGGGAAGCGGTGGCACTCCTCCCTCCCGCTCGCCGCCGGCACCCGGTACACCGTCCGGGTCAGCACGGAGGACGACGACGGCGCCCCGGGCAGCCGTACGCTCTCCTTCGGGACCACCTCCGCCAAGAAGTTCCTGAAGGTCGCCTTCGGCCCCCAGGCGGGCACCTACGGCGTCGGACAGCCCATCACGGCGGAACTCAGCGCTCCGGTCAAGGACAAGGCCTCCAGGGCCAACGTCGAGCGCGCCCTCAGGGTCCGCTCGACCCCCGCCGTGACCGGCTCCTGGTACTGGGTCGACGACAAGACCCTGCACTACCGCCCCAAGGACTACTGGCCCGCCAAGGCCACCATCGACGTCACCAGCGGCCTGGCCGGGGTGAAGGTCACCGACGCCCTCTACGGCGCCCCCACGAAGCCCCTGAGGCTCACCACGGGCGACCGCATCGAAGCCGTCACGGACGCCGCGGCGCACTCGATGACGGTCAAGCGCAACGGGAAAGTGATCAACACCATTCCGGTCACCACCGGCAAGCCCGGCTTCTCCACCCGAAACGGCGTCAAGGTCGTGCTGGGCAAGGAGTACCGCGTACGTATGCGCGGTGAGACGATCGGCATCGCGGAGGGCTCCTCCGACTCGTACGACCTGCAGGTCTACTACGCGACGCGGGTCACCTGGAGCGGCGAGTACGTGCACGCGGCCCCCTGGTCCACCGGCTCTCAGGGGTACGAGAACGTCAGCCACGGCTGTACGGGCATGAGCACCAGCCAGGCCGAGTGGTTCTACAACACCGTGCGCGCGGGCGACATCGTCACGGTCGTGGGCAGCCAGGGCGAGACGATGACACCCTTCGACAACGGCTTCGGGGACTGGAACCTGTCCTGGGCCAAATGGCTGAAGGGCAGCGCCCTGCAGAAGAACACCACACCGGACCGTACGGACACGTTCCAGGCGGCGCGACTGCGCCCCGAGGTCTGACCGGACCGGGGAGTGCGCTGCCCCTCAGAGGCCGCGGACGAGGCCGCGGCGGGACTCGGAGGCGGCCGGGTGGCCCCGGCCGTCTCTCAGGCGTCCACGCAGTCCCTGCTGCGCAGCAGGGCTGCCAGGGCGTCCGCGAACTCGACCGGCTCGACCGGCAGGGTCACCGCGGCGTCCGCGCGGCTCCAGGTGGCCAGCCAGGCGTCCTGCGGGCGCCCCATCAGCAGCAGTACCGGCGGGCAGCGGAAGATCTCGTCCTTGATCTGCCGGCAGACGCCCATGCCGCCCGCGGGCGCCGTCTCGCCGTCCAGCACGCAGACGTCGACGCCGCCGCGGTCCAGCGCCTCCAGGACGGCGGGCAGAGTGGCGCATTCCAGGAATTCCACCGGTGGCACATCGGCCGCGGGCCTGTGCCCGGCTGCCAGCCTCACCTGCTCACGGGTGTTGGCGTCGTCGCTGTAGACCAGGACCGTGGCGGTCGGCTGCATTGTTCCTCCGTGACATCTGTGTCTTCGGGGCTTTCCGGGCATGAACCGATGCGCGGATCGTACTCCGCCCGACGGCCAGTCAGCACGGCCCGGGGCAGTGGTTCCATGGGCCGTTCGGGGAGGACACACCCGGCTGACACACCGAACGGCACCCCCCGGGGTGAGGGCGGGATAAGCGACCGACATAATGTCGGTCGTGGCGACAGCAACGACAGTAGAAACCGGGCACGCGCACCCGTCGGTCAATCGACCGAACCTCACCAGCGTCGGAACCATCATCTGGTTGAGTTCCGAGCTGATGTTCTTCGCGGCCCTCTTCGCGATGTACTTCACCCTGCGATCGGTGACGGGACCGGACCACTGGAAGGAAATGGCTTCGGCCCTGAACTTCCCGTTCTCGGCGACGAACACCACGATCCTGGTGCTCTCCTCACTCACCTGCCAGCTCGGCGTCTTCGCCGCTGAGCGGGGCGATGTGAAGAAGCTCCGTACCTGGTTCGTGATCACTTTCGTGATGGGTGCGATCTTCATCGGAGGCCAGGTCTTCGAGTACACCGAGCTGGTGAAGAAGGACGGCCTCTCGCTGTCCTCCGACCCGTACGGCTCGGTGTTCTACCTGACCACCGGCTTCCACGGTCTGCACGTGACAGGCGGTCTCATCGCCTTCCTGCTCGTTCTGGGCAGGACGTACGCAGCCAAGAGGTTCACCCACGAACAGGCGACCGCCGCCATCGTCGTGTCCTATTACTGGCACTTCGTCGATGTCGTGTGGATCGGCCTCTTCGCCACGATCTACATGATCAAGTAACCGGGCTCGAACCCGAACCACATCCAGCATCGACGCAGAAGATCCTGACACCGGGGTAATCCGTGAAAAAGCTCTCCGCACGACGACGCCATCCGTTGGCGGCGGTCGTCGTACTACTCCTCGCGCTGGCGGCCACTGGGGGGCTGTACGCCGCGTTTGCGCCCGCGAGTAAGGCGCAGGCCGACGAAACCGCCCAGTCCCTCGCCATCGACGAGGGCAAGAAGCTGTACTCCGTCGGTTGCGCCAGCTGCCACGGAACCGGCGGTCAGGGCACCACCGACGGGCCGAGCCTGGTCGGCGTGGGCTCCGCCGCCGTTGACTTCCAGGTCGGTACGGGCCGTATGCCGGCGCAGCAGCCCGGCGCCCAGGTGCCGAAGAAGAAGGTCATCTACAGCCAGGCGCAGATCGACCAGCTCGCGGCGTACGTCGCGTCGCTCGGCGCCGGCCCGATCATTCCGAACAAGAGCCAGGTCAGCCCTGAGGGTGCGGACATCGCCAAGGGTGGCGACCTGTTCCGTACCAACTGCGCGCAGTGCCACAACTTCACCGGTGAGGGCGGCGCGCTGACGAACGGCAAGTACGCGCCCAGCCTCGAAGGCGTGGACCCGAAGCACATCTACGAGGCCATGCAGACCGGCCCGCAGAGCATGCCGTCCTTCCCGGACACGACGATGCCCGAGCAGCAGAAGCGGGACATCATCGCGTACATCCAGACCGTCAACGGCGACCAGACGGAGAACCCGGGTGGTCTGAAGCTGGGCGGCCTGGGGCCGGTCAGCGAGGGGCTGTTCGCCTGGATCTTCGGGCTCGGCGCACTGATCGCAGTTGCCATTTGGGTCGCGGCCCACACCGCTAAGGCCAAGAAGTCATGAGTAGCCAAGAGATTCCAGAAGAGAACCTGCCCGCTGAGCAGGCCCCCGCGCACGGCGCGGTAGAGACCGCGGGCGATCCGTTCGCCGACCCGGGGCTGCCGGCCCACAAGCCGCGCATCCAGGACATCGACGAACGGGCCGCGAAGCGCTCCGAGCGCGCCGTCGCGTTCATGTTCACGTTGTCCATGCTGGCGACGATCGGCTTCATCGCCTCGTACGTCATCTTCCCGGTCGACAAGATCGTGTACATCTGGCCCTTCGGCCACGTGAGCGCGCTCAACTTCTCCCTGGGGCTGACCCTGGGCGTGGCCCTCTTCGCGATCGGCGCCGGCGCCGTCCACTGGGCGCGCACGCTGATGTCGGACGTGGAGGTCGCCGACGACCGGCACGCCATCGAGGCGACGCCCGAGGTCAAGGCGAAGGTCCTGGCGGACTTCGCGGCAGGTGCCGAGGAGTCCGCGTTCGGACGGCGCAAGCTGATCCGCAACACCATGTTCGGCGCGCTGGCCCTGGTGCCGCTCTCCGGTGTGGTGCTGCTGCGCGACCTCGGTCCGCTGCCGGAGAAGAAGCTCCGCAACACCCTGTGGGCCAAGGGCAAGCAGCTCATCAACATGAACACGATGGAGCCGCTGCGTCCCGAGGACGTCGCCGTCGGTTCGCTGACCTTCGCCATGCCCGAGGGCCTGTCGGAGCACGCGGAGGACTTCCAGAACCAGATCGCCAAGGCCGCGCTGATGATCATCCGCATTCAGCCGGAGAACATCAAGGACAAGCGCGAGCGCGAGTGGGCCCACGAGGGAATCGTGGCCTTCTCGAAGATCTGCACCCACGTCGGCTGCCCGATCAGCCTGTACGAGCAGCAGACGCACCACGTGCTCTGCCCGTGCCACCAGTCCACCTTCGACCTCTCCGACGGCGCCCGCGTCATCTTCGGTCCGGCCGGTCACGCGCTTCCGCAGCTGCGGATCGGCGTGAACAGCGAGGGCAACCTCGAGGCGCTCGGTGACTTCGAAGAGCCCGTCGGTCCTGCATTCTGGGAGCGCGGATGAGTACTGCGACCGACACACAGCGCAAGGCGCCCGCCGGTGAGCGGGTGGCCGACTGGGCGGACGGCCGGCTCGGGATCTACTCCCTGGCCAAGGCCAACATGCGCAAGATCTTCCCGGACCACTGGTCCTTCATGCTCGGTGAGATCGCCCTCTACAGCTTCATCATCATCATCCTCACGGGTGTGTATCTGACGCTGTTCTTCCACCCGAGCATGAACGAGGTCGTGTACCACGGCTCGTACGAGCCGATGCAGGGCATCCGGATGTCCGAGGCCTACGCCTCGACGCTGGACATCAGCTTCGACGTCCGCGGTGGTCTGCTGGTTCGCCAGATCCACCACTGGGCCGCGCTGATCTTCCTGGCCGGCATGTTCGTGCACATGATGCGCGTCTTCTTCACGGGTGCGTTCCGCAAGCCGCGTGAGATCAACTGGCTGTTCGGCTTCCTGCTGTTCGTGCTGGGCATGTTCACCGGCTTCACCGGCTACTCCCTCCCGGACGACCTGCTGTCCGGTACGGGTGTCCGCTTCACCCAGGGCGCGATCCTGTCGATGCCGATCGTCGGCACGTACATCTCGATGTTCCTGTTCGGCGGAGAGTTCCCCGGTCACGACTTCGTCGCCCGGTTCTACTCGATCCACATCCTGCTGCTGCCGGGCATCATGCTCGGTCTGCTGGTGGCGCACCTGATCCTGGTCTTCTACCACAAGCACACGCAGTTCGCGGGTCCCGGCCGCACCAACAAGAACGTCGTCGGCATGCCGCTGCTGCCGGTGTACATGGCGAAGGCCGGTGGCTTCTTCTTCCTGGTCTTCGGCATCATCGCCGTCATCGCGGCCATCGCCTCGATCAACCCGATCTGGGCCATCGGCCCGTACCGCCCGGACCAGGTGTCCACCGGCGCCCAGCCCGACTGGTACATGGGCTTCGCCGAGGGTCTGATCCGAGTGATGCCGGGCTGGGAGATCAACCTCTGGGGCCACACGCTCGTCCTGGGTGTGTTCATCCCGCTGATGGCCTTCGGACTGGTGCTCGCGATCATCGCGGTCTACCCGTTCGTGGAGTCCTGGGTCACCGGGGACAAGCGCGAGCACCACATCCTGGACCGCCCGCGCAACGCCCCGACCCGGACGGCCTTCGGCGTCGCCTGGATCACCGAGTACGTCATCGTCTTCATCGGCGGTGGCAACGACCTGTGGGCCACGCACTTCCACCTGTCGCTGAACGCCATCTCCTGGTTCGTCCGGATCTTCATCTTCGTCGGCCCGGTCCTCGCGTTCATCGCCACCCGGCGGATCTGCCTCGGCCTCCAGCGCCGCGACAAGGAGAAGGTGCTGCACGGGCGCGAGTCCGGCATCATCAAGCGCCTGCCGCACGGTGAGTTCGTCGAGATCCACGAGCCGCTCGGCCCCGAGCAGCTGCACACGCTCACGGCGCACGAGCAGTACAAGCCGGTCGAGATCGGCCCGACGGTCGACGAGAACGGTGTCGAGCGCAAGGTGTCGGCCCTGCAGAAGCTGAGGGCCCGGCTCAGCAAGGGCTACTTCGGCGAGGACAACCAGATCGCCAAGCCCACCGTCGAGGAGTACGAGGAGATCACCAGCGGCCACGGTCACCACTGATCGCCTGAACTGATCGCCACAGCGGGAGCCCCGTCCATTCGATGGACGGGGCTCTTTGCTGCCCCTGGCGCTCGATAGGGTGGAGGCATCCCTTTTACCGGCTGTGGACCCCAGGAGCGGACCATGAACGTTGTGACCCCGATCGGCGGCGACAGCGTGGCGGACCGTACCTGGCCCGGCGTGCTGAACCCCCTGCTGCGCGGCGAGAACCTCACCGCCGACGACACCGCGTGGGCGATGGACCGCATCATGAGCGGTGAGGCGACCGATGTGCAGACCGCCGGATTCGCGGTGGCGCTGCGGGCCAAGGGCGAGACGATCGACGAGGTGTCCGGCCTGGTACGGGCGATGTACGAGCACGCCAACACCATCCAGGTACCCGGCCGCACGGTCGACATCGTGGGCACCGGCGGCGACCTCGCCAAGACCGTCAACATCTCCACCATGTCGGCGATCGTCATCGCCGGCACCGGCGCCAAGGTCGTCAAGCACGGCAACCGCGCCTCCTCGTCGGCGAGCGGGGCCTCCGACGTGCTGGAGAAGCTCGGCGTCAACCTGGAACTCTCCGCGCAGCGGGTCGTCGAGGTCGCCGAGGAGGCGGGCATCACCTTCTGCTTCGCGGTGAAGTTCCACCCCGCCCTGCGCTACGCGGCCAGGGCCCGCAAGGAGCTCGGCACGCCGACCACGTTCAACATCCTCGGGCCGCTCACCAACCCGGCCCGGGTGCGCTCCCAGGCCGTCGGTGTCGCCGACCTGAGGATGGCTCCCATCGTCGCCGGTGTCCTCGCCGAGCGCGGCAATTCGGCGCTGGTCTTCCGCGGCGACGACGGTCTGGACGAGCTGACCACGACCGCGACCTCCCGGGTCTGGGTGGTCCGGGACGGAGCGGTGCGCGAGGAGACCTTCGACCCGCGCGACGTCGGTCTGGAACTGGTGCCCGTGGAGGCCCTGCGCGGTGCGGACGCCTCGTACAACGCCGACGTGGCCCGGCGGGTGCTGTCCGGTGAGCGGGGACCCGCCCGGGACGCCGTGCTGCTCAACTCGGCGGCGGCGCTGACGGCTCTCGACCCGACGGACGGCACGCTGGAGGAGCAGCTCGCGGCCGGGATCGCGAAGGCCGCCGAGTCCATCGACTCCGGGTCGGCGGCGCGTGCGCTGGAGCGCTGGGTGGCTGCCAGCAACGCCTGAGACAGGCACAGATGTGGCGCGGGGCGCGGTCCGGATCCTGGACCGCGCCTTGCGCGCTTTCGTACGTATGGCAAGATGCTGGGCAGGTCATGAGTGACAGCGACTACGGCCCCGGCCCGCTGTCCGGCAACCCTCCGTCCGTGGCGGGGTGCCCCGGGTGAAGACCAGGCCGTAGGCAGCGAGGTCTGCGGCAAGCGCGGGCCCCTCGGCATCTGTGAATGCCAACCCCCGGGGTCCTGGTCCCTAGGGAGTCTCTTGTGAGCACGCGAATGCGATAGGGCCTTCGGCCCTCTTCCGCACACCCCTTTTCACTTCTCCGCTGCGCTGCCGCGTATCCGCCGGCGCATGCGATTCGCCTGCCTCTTACGGGAGTTCGCCATGTCTGTCTTCACTGCTGCCGCCGACCAGTCGCTTTGTTCCCCTCTGCCGGTTCTGGGCAAGGATGTGACGGTTCCGCTGGTCACGGGTGGTGAGGTCACCTACGCCGCTCTCGACTACGCGGCCAGCGCCCCCGCCCTCCAGCGCGTCTGGGACGATGTCGCCGCGTACGCCCCGTACTACGGCAGCGTCCACCGCGGGGCCGGCTACCTCTCGCAGCTCTCCACGGACCTCTTCGAGAACAGCCGTGCCACCGTCGCGGAGTTCCTCGGCTGCCGCGCCGACGACCAGGTGATCTTCACCCGCTCCACCACCGACTCGCTGAACCTGCTGGCCGCGGTCGTCCCGGCCGACTGCCAGGTCTTCGTCTACGAGACCGAACACCACGCCTCGCTGCTGCCCTGGCGTGACGCCCGGGTGACCTACCTGAACGCCCCGCGCACCCCCGCCCAGGCCGTCGAGACGCTGGAGCGCGCGCTCGCCGACCGTGAGCCCTACGGCCCCGCGCTGGTCTGTGTCACCGGTGCCTCCAATGTCACCGGGGAGCTGTGGCCGGTGAAGGAGCTGGCCGCCGCGGCGCACGCGCACGGTGCCCGGATCGTGCTGGACGCCGCGCAGCTCGCCCCGCACCACCCCGTCGACATCGCCGAGCTGGACGTCGACTGGGTCGCCTTCTCCGGACACAAGCTGTACGCGCCCTTCGGCTCGGGCGTCCTGGCCGGCCGGGCCGACTGGCTCCAGACGGCCGAGCCCTACCTCGCGGGCGGCGGCGCCTCGCGCAAGGTGGCCCGCCGTGCCGACGGCGGCGTGGATGTCGAGTGGCACTCCACCGCCGCTCGCCACGAGGCCGGTTCCCCCAACGTCATCGGCGTGTACTCCATCGCCTCCGCCTGCAAGGCGCTCACCGAGGCGGGCTTCGACAGCCTGGTCGCCCGGGAACAGCACCTCGTGAGCACGGTCCGGGCCGGCCTCGCCGCCGTCCCCGAGGTCAAGGTGCTCTCGCTGTTCGGCGACGACGCCCCGCGGGTCGGCGTCATCTCCTTCGTGGTGGAGGGCTGGAACAGCTCGCACTTCGCCGCCGCGCTCTCCGCCGAGTACGGCATCGGAGTCCGCGACGGACTGTTCTGCGCCCACCCGCTCGTCCGCACCCTGCTGGGCAGCGACCCGCAGGAGGTCGGCGAGTGCGGCGCGCCGGAGGCCGAGCCGGGGGAGCTCTCGCTCAACGCGATCCGGGTGAGCTTCGGCGCCGGTACGCCGGACGAGCACATCGAGCGTTTCGTCCGCGCGGTCAGGGAACTGGTCAGCGAGGGCGCCCAGTGGAAGTACCGCACCGAGGGCGGGCGCTGCGTGCCGGACCGGGGCGCCGCACAGCACTGACGGGCACGAAGCACTTCGGCGGGGGACGGGCAGCAAAGCCCGTCCCCCGCCGAAGTGCCACGCCGCGAAGCAGCGCCTACGCGTCGAGGCCGATGGCGAAGGCGGCCTCCAGGTCGTGCTGCGAGTAGGTACGGAACGCCACATGCGTGTCGGTGGCCTCGACGCCGGGGATCTTGCTGATCCGGCCGGGGATGACGTCGGCCAGGTCGTCGTGCCTGGCCACCCGGACCATGGCGATCAGGTCGTACGTACCGGTGACCGAGAAGACCTCGCTGACGCTGTCCAGTGCCGCGATGGCCTCGGCGATCTCGGGGATACGGTCCACGCTGGTTTTGATGAGCACGATCGCGGTGATCACGGCTGGCTTTCTCCCTCGGTGGCCGTGGCTGGTGTCTTCACTCTATCCGTACGCCGGAAACGCCCCCAGGCGTAGACGAAGCCCAGGGCGAAGCCCACCACATGGGCCAGATAGGCCACCCCCGGCCCCCCGTCGCCCGCGCCCTGGACCGCCAGCCACTGCAGGACGAACCAGAAGACCAGCACGATCCAGGCGGGGAAGCGCAGCGGCAGGAAGAAGAGGAACGGGAACAGGCTGGTGACCCGGGCCCTGGGGAACAGGTAAAGGAACGCCCCGAGCACCGCCGAGATCGCCCCCGACGCACCGACCAGGGTCTGGTCCGAGGTGGCGTGGGCGGCCGCGTAGGCGACCAGGGCGAGATAGCCGCAGATGACGTAGAAGAAGGTGAACCCGAGCCGGCCCATGCGTTCCTCGGTCATCGCCCCGAAGACGTACAGGAAGAGCATGTTGCCGAGCAGGTGCAGCCAGCTGCCGTGCACGAACAGGGCGGTGAGCGGGGTGAGCAGGGCGCGCGCGGAGCCCTCCCACAGCTCGTCGGGGATCACGCCCCAGCGTTCGAAGTACCCGGCCTGGGCGGCGAGCAGGGCGTCGGCGGTCCCGGGCACCGGCGCGAGGCCGGAGAGCGGGCTGATCACGAAGACCACGACACAGACCGTGATCAGGGCATGGGTCACCAGCGGGCCGCCCGAGGTGACCGTCCGTAACAGCCCACCGGTCAGCCTGCCGGCCACAGCTCGCCGATCGATCATGAACAGAGCATGACGCAAGCGGAGGGAACGGGACAGACCGCCTCGCCGTGTCGAGGGGACGTGGCAAGGCCGTAGGGTTACGGCAGGACATCCGCAGTTCGACGGCGCACCGCGAGATCCTTGAAGACAAGGCAGCACGAGGCTCGACGAAAGAGGACGCAACGATGACGACGGTTCCCCAGCCGACCGACGGGACCCGCTGGCGCTGCACGCTCTGCGGCAATCTCACGCGCTTCGACGTGACGCGCTCCTCGAAGGTCGTCGAGTATGTCCATCTCGACCTGGCCGGTGAGTCCAGCGTCGAGGAACGTGAGGTGGTCAGTGAGACCATCGAGTCGGTGCGTTGCCGTTGGTGCAACGCGGTGGACCAGATCGAACTGGTGGACAGGCCGGGTGCCGACTCCTGACGGGAGCCGCGCCCACAGACATTTGGGGTGACGGATGGTGGAGCAGCCCGAGAGCGGCGCCGAGTCGGCCGAGGCGGCCGGCGACGCCGTCGAGGCGCTCGACCGCCCCCTGCCCGAAGGTGTGCGGCGCCGGGTCGTCGCGCTGGTCTCGGACGCGTTCGGCGGTCTGACCGTCACCGAACTCCCCGCCCAGCTGAGGCAGTACGCCCGCTTCACCCCGAGCCGGCGGGCCAAGTTCGCCGGGAACGCGATGGCGGCAGCCCTGGAGGGCGACGCGCTGTTCCGGCAGCGCATCGGCGAGCGGCTCAAGGAGGGGCAGCCGGAGCTGGCCGCCGCCCTGGAGGCCGGTGCTCCGCCCGCCGCCGCCGACCCCGTCGACGTGGCCGCGGCGGCCTATGTGCTGCGCCCGGCGGGCTGGGTGAAGCTGGTCGCCGCCGCGGGCGAGGAGGCCCAGCGCGCCGACGCCGAGCGCATCGACGAGGAGAGCCGCCGCGAGCTGGACCGGCTGCGCGAGGAGCTCGCCCGGGCCCGCTCGCAGACGAAGAGCGAGACGGAGCGGCTGCGTGGCGAGCTGGAGGCGGCCCGCAAAGAGGCCGAATCCCTTCAGCGCAAGCTGCGCAGCGCCGTCAACGAGGTCAGGCGCGGCGAGGCCGCGCTGCGCCGCAGCCGCGCCGAGACCGACACCGTACGGTCCGAGGCGGCCGCCCAGGTCTCCGCGGCCGAGAGCGAGAGCCGTCGGCTCAAGGCGCGGCTGGGGGAGGCCGAGGCGTCCGTGGAGGCGGGCCGCCGGGCCGCCAGGGAGGGCCGCTCGGTCGAGGACATGCGGCTGCGGCTGCTGCTGGACACGGTGCTCGACGCGGCGAGCGGGCTCCGTCGCGAACTGGCCCTGCCGCCCTCCTCGCTCCGCCCCGCCGACGGTGTGGACGCGGTCGAACCGGGCCGCATGTCGCCCAAGGACATTGCCGCCAGGGCCCTTTCGGAGACCGATCCCGCCCTGCTCGACCAGCTGCTCGCGCTGCCGCAGGCGCATCTGATCGTCGACGGCTACAACGTCACCAAGACCGGCTATCCGCAGCTGCCGCTGGAGAAGCAGCGGTTGAGGCTGCTGGGCGGGCTCTCGATGCTCGCGGCACAGACCGGCGCCGAGATGACCTGCGTCTTCGACGGGGCCGAGCTGGCGGCCCCGGTGCTGCTCGCGCCGCCGCGCGGGGTCCGGGTGCTGTTCAGCAAGCCCGGGGTGACCGCCGACGAGCTCATCCGCCAGCTGGCGCGCGCCGAACCTCCGGGCAGGCCCGTCGTGGTGGTCTCCACCGACCGCGAAGTCGCCGACGGGGTGGCGAAGGCGGGCGCCAGGCCCGTTGCGTCCGTCTTGCTCCTGAAGCGCCTTTCGCGCGTCTAGTGGCACTTGCCGGATCTCGGCGGAAATCGGGGAACGGACCGTCAGGTCGCAGCTACACCCCGTGCGTCGTGGGTAAAGAAGTGCAGCCCGTGACGAGATTTTTCGGGTGAGGATTTGAACTGATCACAAGTTGGTCACTAGGGTCAGGCCTCGAACCTTCGCACGGTTGATCACCCATCCGGGGTGACGGTGAAGGCACCGCCGAGTCCGTGGCATGCACGGAGCCGGGGATCCGAATCCCCCACAGCCCGGTAGGCGGCTCGAGGAAGAAGGAGCTCGCCTCCGTGGCGTCCCACCGTCGTCCCAAGCAGCCGAGCCGCGCCCGTGTGACCGTGCTCACCGCGACCGCCGCCGCGGCCGTGGCCCTGACCTCCCAGGCGGCCCACGCCGACCCGAAGCCCTCCAAGGGCGAGGTCAAGGCGAAGGTCGAGAAGCTCAACCACGAGGCCGGCGCGGCCAATGAGCAGTACTACGGCGCCAAGGAGAAGCAGCAGAAGCTGGAGAAGGAAGTCAGCGCGCTGCAGGACAAGGTGGCCCGGGGCCAGCAGGAGATCAACACGCTCCGCAACGGCCTCGGTTCGCTCGCCGCCGCGCAGTACCGCTCCGGTGGCATCGACCCGTCGGTGCAGCTCTTCCTCTCGTCCAACCCGGACACCTTCCTCGACGAGGCCTCGGCCCTCGACCAGTTGACGGCCAAGCAGACCGAGACCCTGGGGAAGATCCAGGAGAAGCAGCGGGTCCTCGCGCAGGAGCGCAAGGAGGCCCAGGACAAGCTCGGTGACCTCGCGGACGTACGCAAGACGCTCGGCGCGAAGAAGCAGAAGCTCCAGAGCAAGCTGGCCGAGGCGCAGCGCCTGCTCAACACGATGACCCAGGCCGAGCGCACGAAGATGCGCGAGGACGAACAGCGCGCCAGCCGCGCCGCCAGCGACCGGGTCGATCTCGGCAATGAGGTCCCCGCGTCCGCCTGGGGTGCCGCGGCCCTGAGGGCCGCCGCCACCCAGGAGGGCAAGCCGTACGGCCGCGGCGGCACGGGCCCCGGGTCCTTCGACTGCTCCGGGCTGACCCAGTGGGCCTACGCGCAGGCCAACGTCCAGATCTCCCGGGTCACGTACACCCAGGTCAACGACGGTGTCCACATCGGGCGCAGCGCGCTGAAGCCGGGCGACCTGGTCTTCTTCAACAACACCGAGCACGTGGGCCTCTACGCGGGCAACAACACCGTCCTGCACGCCCCGTACCCGGGCACGGTGGTCCGCTACGAGTCGATGAACACCATCGGCAGCTTCCAGTTCGGCGTGCGCGTCGGCTGACGACGCCCGAACGGGCGAATTCCCGCGCCCGCCCGGACAGTCCGCCCCGCCGGAGACCACAGGTCACCGGCGGGGCGTCGCCGTTTCCGCCGCCCTCCCTCCGGCGCGGCCGTTCGCCGCTGCGTGATCGCCCGACTACTGTCTGCCTGCCGTGCAGCTCCCGGTCGTCGGTCCGCCCGCCCCGGGCGGCAGGGGCTGCGCGCGTCTGCGTACAGCGGAAGGGAGTGCGGCGTCCTGTGGTGTCCCATCGCCGTTCCACACAGTCCGGCCTCAACCTGAGCGTCCGGGCCACCGTTCTGTCGGCCGCGGCGGCGACCGCCGCCGCCACCCTCGGGGCGGCCACCGCGAACGCCGACCCGCAGGACGCCCCCCGGACGGCCAAGGCCCGCATCGACCTGCTGTACACCCAGGCCGAGCGGGCCACCGAGCAGTACAACGAGGCCGGTGAGAACGCCGACCGGCTGCGCGGCGAGGTCGGCCGCGCCCAGGACCGGGCGGCCCGTGGCCAGGAACAGGTCAACCGGATGCGGACGGCGCTGGGTTCGGCGGCGAGCGCGCAGTACCGCTCCGGCGGCATCGACCCCTCGCTCGCCCTGCTGCTCTCCTCCGACCCGGACAGCTATCTCGACCGGGCCGCCGTGCTGGAGCGGCTGACCGAGCTTCAGGCCACCGAGCTGCGGCAGCTCCAGCAGGTCCAGCGCGGGCTCGCGCAGACCCGCGCGGAGGCGGAGCGCGCGCTGGCCGAGCTGGAGCGCAACCGGGCGGCCGCCACCCGGCACAAACGGACCGTCGAGCGCAAGCTCACCGAGGCCAGGAAGCTGCTGGCCACACTGCCCGGCGCCGACCGGGCACGGTTCGAGCGGGCCTCGCGTTCCGGCCGCGACGGCGCGTTCCCGGCGATCGCCGATCTGCCGGCCGGCTCCGCACGCGCGGCGGTGGCCGTCGCGGCGGTCCGGCAGGCGCTGGGCCGCCCGTACATCTGGGGGGCCAACGGTCCGGCCGGATTCGACTGTTCCGGGCTGATGCAGTGGGCATACGCCCAGGCCGGGGTCAGCCTGCCGCGGACCTCGCAGGCCCAGCGCTACGCGGGACACATGGTGCCGCTCTCCGAGGCCCGCCCCGGAGACCTGGTCGTCTACCGCGCGGACGCCGGGCACGTGGCGATGTACGTCGGCAACGGCCAGGTGATCCACGCCCCGTACCCCGGGGCCCCGGTGCGCTACGACCCCGTCGGCATGATGCCCGTCTCGTCGGTCACCCGCGTGTGACCGTACCCTCGATCGGGTGAGCGGCAGACGGGGACGGAACGGAGGGCGGCGAGCGGCGGGGGTGCTGCTCGCCGGGCTGCTGCTCGTCTCCGGCTGCGCGGCCCCCGGCCATGACGCCGCCCCCGGGGCCACCGCCCGTGGCATCCGCGCCACGCTGGACCGCCGGGCCGCCGCCGTGCTCGACCACGACACGGACGCCTTCCTGGCCACGACGGACCCCGGGGCCACCGGGCTGCGCACGGCCGGGCGCCGGGAGCTTGCCAACCTCGCGGACGTACCGCTCGGCTCATGGACCTACCGGCTGCAGGACGTGACCGGGCAGGGGACCGACCGGGCCACCGCCGAGGTCGAGCTGCGCTACCGGATCAAGGACTACGACGCCGCCCCGGTCACCGCGGACCGGGTGTTCGACCTGAGACGGGACCGGACGGACGGCCGCTGGTACGTCGTCGGGGAACGGGCCGGCGGGGACGGCGCCCGCCAGCTCTGGCAGCAGGGCGACGTACAGGTGGTGCGCGGGGCGCACAGCCTCGTGCTCGGCGTGGGCCGCACCGGTCAGGAGCTGCGCGCCATCGCCCGGACCGCGGACCGCGCGGTGCCCGCCGTCTCCCGCGCCTGGCCGGAGCGCTGGGCGGGCCGCGTGGTGGTGCTCGTGCCGCGCACGGTGGACGACCTGGCGGGGCTGCTGGGGTCGTCGGCCGACTACCGGGGCATCGCCGCCGTCACCACGGGGCAGACCGGCGGCGCGGGCCGGACCCCCGCCGACCGTGTGATCGTCAACCCGCAGGCGTACGGCACGCTCGGTGCCTTCGGGCAGCGGGTCGTCCTCACCCACGAGACCACCCATGTCGCCACCCGCGCCCACACCTCCGCCGCGACCCCGGCCTGGCTCTCCGAGGGCTTCGCGGACTGGGCGGCCTACCGCTCCGAGGACCGCACCCCGGCACGGATCGCGCCCGAACTCGCCGACGCCGTCCGGCGCGGCGACCTGCCCGCCCGGCTCCCCACGGACGAGGACTTCGGCTTCGCGGGCGACCCCGCGCGCCTGGCGAGGGCGTACGAGGGCGGCTGGGCGGCCTGCGACCTGATCGCCGACCACTGGGGCGAGAAGAAGCTGTTCGCCTTCTACCGGGCCGTCGGAGGGCACGGGAGACGGGACGGAGCGGTGGAGCAGGCCATGCACGAGGTGCTCGGCACGACCCCGCAGGACTTCACCGCGCTCTGGCGGGAGCATCTGCGCTCCGAGCTCGGCTAGGGCCTCTCGCCCGGATCATGCCGGGCTGGAGGGGCCGGCACGCTCGGTCGCCAGGGCTCCTTCCCCGGGCTCTCGGCTCCGCTCGGGCGGGGAGACCCCATCGGCTCCCTCCTCCGTCCTGCGATCGCACGCACCGGACCCCGCTCCCCGATCCGGCTCGATCCGGACGAAAGACCCTGGAGGCACGGCTCAGGAGCCGACGGGCTCCGCCGTGCGGCCGGGACCCGGCCGCACGGCGGCCCCGCGGTTCTCGCGCGCCGCCCCGGGGACCGTACGCCGCCACAGCCGGCGGCAGGCGATCAGCGTCGCCGCGACCAGCAGGCCGTTGCGCAGGACCATCAGCGTCACGCCGGTCGCGTCGCTGGTCACCACGTGCGTGAACCCGAGCGGGAACTCCCACTGGGTGACGCCCGTCGCCAGCAGCACCAGACAGGACGGCA
Source organism: Streptomyces sp. NPDC048295 (assembly GCF_040652135.1). Lineage (NCBI taxonomy): Bacteria > Bacillati > Actinomycetota > Actinomycetes > Kitasatosporales > Streptomycetaceae > Streptomyces > Streptomyces sp. NPDC048295. The sequence continues at coordinate 373,402 of NZ_JBEZLL010000006.1, read as the reverse complement.
GCACCATCCGGCTGTCGCGGAACACCAGGCAGACCGCCGCGAGACCGACCAGCCACAGCATGTACTGGGGGCTGATCACCCGGCTCGTCGTCGTGAACAGCAGCACCGCCACGAACGCCGCGTCCGCCGGGGTGCCCGCGCCGAAGTCACGGGCCCGCAGCCGCCACATCAGCAGCCAGCCGAACGCGAGCACGGACAGACCCAGGGCGAGCGTGCTCACCAGCGGCACGTACGGCCCCAGGAACTCCATCGAGCCGTAGTGGTACTCCACCCGGCCCGGCCAGCCGAACTGCCGCGCCACATGGAAGACCAGCGCGCCCAGCGACTCGACCTCGGTGCCCCGGTCGCGCTGGGCGCCGAGGAAGGCCAGCGCCCCCGGCATCGCCACGGCGCACCCCACCAGCAGCCCGGCCGCCGTCACCGCCGCGGCCGTCCACGCCAGCCTTGTGTGCCGGCCGCGCGCCGTACCGGCCAGGACCAGCGCCGGCCACACCTTCAGCAGCGCACCGACGGCGGCCAGCACCCCCATCACCCGCGGATGCCGCAGCCCCGCCAGGAGCGCCGCCACCGCCACCGCCGTGACCATCACGTCGTAACGGGCGTACGCGGTCGTGCCGAGCAGCGGCACCCCCGCCACCCACACCCAGGTGCCCGCCACCGACCGGCCGCCGCCCCGGCCCGCGTACAGCAGCAGCGCCAGCACCAGCCCGTCGCACACGAATGCGAGGACGAAGAAGGCCGAGGCGTAGTCCAGGAACGGCAGCAGCGCGGGGGAGAGGACGGCCAGCGCGGCCAGCGGCGGGTACTGCCAGGTGACGTCGGACTCCGGATACGTACCGGTCTTCAGGACCTCGGACCAGCCGTGATAGATCACCGAGACATCGCTGGTCACGTCCGGTCCGGGCAGGGTGATCACCTTGGTGACGAAGAGCAGCAGCGCGACCCTGGTCAGGGCCCACACCGCCGCGGCGGCGAGCCGTGCGCCGGTCGATCCCGTCATGAACGCCTCATCCGTGTCCGTATTTCGCCGGTCGTTTCCCGGTGGGTACGAGGAGCCATGATGCCCGCCCGGCCGGTGCGCGGGCCATCGGGGCCGGACCGCCCGGTACTGTCGGCCGGGATGGACAAGACCCTGATCGTGACCAACGACTTCCCGCCCCGCCCCGGCGGCATCCAGGCGTTCCTGCACAACATGGCGCTGCGCCTGGACCCCGGACGGATCGTCGTCTACGCCTCCACCTGGAAGCGGACCGCCGAAGGCCTCGCGGCCACCGCCGCCTTCGATGCCGAGCAGCCGTTCACCGTGGTGCGCGACCCGACGACGATGCTGCTGCCGACCCCGCGGGTCACCCGGCGCGCGGTCCGGCTGCTGCGCGAACACGGCTGTACCTCCGTCTGGTTCGGCGCCGCGGCCCCGCTCGGGCTGATGGCGCCGGCGCTGCGCAGGGCGGGCGCCCGCCGCCTGGTCGCCACCACCCACGGGCACGAGGCGGGCTGGGCCCAGCTCCCCGCGGCCCGGCAGCTGCTGCGACGGATCGGCGAGGGCACGGACACGATCACCTATCTGGGGGAGTACACCCGCTCCCGGATCGCCCCCGCGCTCAGCCCCGGGGCCGCGGCGCGCATGGCTCAACTGCCGCCCGGTGTCGACGAGAAGGCCTTCCACCCGGGATCGGGCGGGGACCGGGTCAGGGCCGGGCTCGGCCTCGCGGACCGGCCCGTCGTCGTCTGTGTGTCACGGCTGGTGCCGCGCAAGGGCCAGGACACGCTGATCCTCGCGATGCCCGCGATCCTGGCGCAGGTGCCGGACGCGGTGCTGCTGATCGTCGGCGGCGGACCGTACGCCGGGGAGCTGAAGCGGCTGGCCGCCCGGACCGGGGTCGAGGAGTCCGTACGGTTCACCGGACCGGTGCCGTGGGAGGAGCTGCCCGCCCACTACGGCGCGGGCGACGTCTTCGCCATGCCGTGCCGGACCCGTCGCGGCGGCCTGGACGTGGAGGGCCTCGGCATCGTCTTCCTGGAGGCCTCCGCGACCGGTCTCCCGGTGGTGGCGGGCGACTCGGGCGGCGCGCCCGACGCGGTGCTCGACGGCGAGACCGGATGGGTGGTGCGCGGCGGCAGCGTGGAGGAGACGGCCGACCGGATCGTCACCCTGCTCCACGACCCGGAGCTGCGGCAGCGGATGGGGGAGCGGGGCCGGGCCTGGGTCGAGGAGAAGTGGCGCTGGGACCTGCTCGCCGAACGGCTCCGGGCGCTGCTCTGAGCCACGTACGCGAGAGGGCCCGCACACACCGTGCGGGCCCTCTCGCGTACGGATACCGGGTCGGTCCCGGTGGACCGGCCGCCGGTCAGCCCCGGTAGATCGACTCGATCTCGTCGGCGAAGTCCTTCGCCACCACATTGCGCTTCAGCTTCAGCGACGGCGTGATGTGGCCCGCCTCCTCGGTGAACTGCGCGTCCAGGATGCGGAACTTGCGCACCGACTCCGCCTTGGAGACGGCCGCGTTCCCGTCGTCCACCGCCCGCTGCACCTCGGCCAGCAGCTCCGGGTCCTCGCGCAGCGACCGGGCCGTCGAGCCGGACGGCTTGCCGTGCTCCTCGGCCCAGCGGCCCAGGAACTCATCGTCCAGGGTGACCAGCGCGCCCACGAACGGCCGCCCGTCGCCGACCACCATGCACTCGGCGACCAGGGCATGGCCCCGGATCCGGTCCTCGATCACCGCCGGGGCGACGTTCTTGCCGCCCGCCGTGACGATGATCTCCTTCTTGCGGCCGGTGATCGCGAGGTAGCCGTCCTCGTCGAGCGTGCCGATGTCACCGGTGTGGAACCAGCCGTCGGCCAGCGCGTCGGCCGTGGCCGCCTCGTTGTTCCAGTAGCCGGTGAACAGGTGCTCGCCGTGCAGCAGCACCTCGCCGTCGTCCGCGATCCGCACCACCGAACCGGGCAGCGGCTGGCCGACCGTACCGATCTTCTGCCGGTCCCACGGGTTGAAGGCGGTGGCCGCGCAGGTCTCGGTCAGGCCGTAGCCCTCCAGGACCGTGAAACCGATCCCGCGGTAGAAGTGGCCGAGCCGCTCGCCCAGCGGCGCGCCGCCGGAGATCGCGTACTCACCACGCCCGCCGAGCACCGCGCGCAGCTTGCCGTAGACCAGCCGGTCGAAGATCCTGTGCTTCAGCCTCAGGCCCAGGGGCGGGCCCTGGGGGGTGCTCAGCGCGCGGCTGTACGCGATCGCGGTGTTCGCGGCCTTGTCGAAGATCCGGCCCTTGCCGTCGGCCTGCGCCCTGGCGCGCGCCGCGTTGTAGACCTTCTCGAAGACCCGCGGCACACCGAGGATCAACGTCGGCCGGAACGAGGCCAGTTCATCGGTGAGGTGCTTGATGTCCGGTACGCAGCCGAGCTTGATCGGAGCCATCACCGAGGCCACCTCGACCAGCCGTCCGAAGACGTGCGCGGCGGGCAGGAAGAGCAGCACGGAGCACTCGCCGGTACGGAAGAGCGGCTTCAGCCGCTCCACCACGTTGCCGCACTCGGCGAAGAAGCTGCGGTGCGTGAGCACACAGCCCTTGGGGCGGCCGGTGGTGCCCGAGGTGTAGACGATGGTGGCCGGGTCGTCCGCCTTGGCGCTCGCCATCCGCAGGTCCAGCGTCTCGTCCGAGACGTCCTCCCCGAGCGCCGTCAGCCGGCGGATCGCGTCGTCCTCCAGCTGCCAGATGCCCTTCAGGGCCGGCAGGCCGGCCTGGACGGAGACCACGGAGGCCCGGTGCGCCTCGGACTCCACGAGACAGAGCGCGGCGCCGGAGTCGCCGAGGATCCACTGGATCTGCTCGGGCGAGCTGGTCTCGTACACCGGGACGGTGACCGCGCCCGCGCTCCAGATCGCGAAGTCGAGCAGCACCCACTCGTAGCGGGTGCGCGAGAGCAGGGCCACCCGGTCGCCGGCCTCGACACCCGCGGCGATCAGACCCTTGGCGACGCCTCTGACCTCGGCCAGGAACTGCGTGGCGTCGACATCCGTCCACCTGCCCCCCACGTTGCGGCTCATCACCGCGACATCGGGATGCTGAGCGGCATTGCGGCGGATGAGATCCGTCAGGTTGCCGTCCGAGGGGACCTCGTACAGGGCCGGAAGGCTGAACTCGCGCAAGACTGCTGCTCCTCATCGGGCTCCGGTGCCACGGCTCTGTGTGACGCACCGGCTGCGGTCCAAGACTGGCAAGTGCTCAGTGGGGTGAGCACGACGGGACTGCCCGGACGTTACCCACCAGTACTCGGTTCCCGATAGGGGGTTCCGGCCAGATGTCTTATGCGTCACACACAACCGTGATCCTTGGGCGCACAGTAGTCCACCCGCGTGACCGGACGGCGATATTCGCAGGTCCGGCGGCCTCTACTCAGGTGGCCGGACAGCCCCTAGGGTGATCGTCATGCGAGCCGGACCGGACAGCACCCGACAGCGCACGCGCATCCACGTGGTCAGTGACGTGCACGGCAACACCGAGGCGCTGGCCCGCGCCGGGGACGGCGCCGACGCGCTGGTCTGCCTCGGTGACCTGGTGCTCTTCCTCGACTACGCCGACCACTCGCGGGGCATCTTCCCCGACCTCTTCGGCGTGGAGAACGCCGACCGGATCGTCGCGCTGCGCACCGAGCGGCGCTTCGAGGAGGCCCGCGAGTTCGGCCGCGGCCTGTGGAAGGGCATGGACCGCAACGCCGCGATCGTCTCGGCGGTGCGCAAGCAGTACGCCGCACTCTTCGCGGCCTTCCCCACACCTACGTACGCCACCTACGGCAACGTCGACATCCCCAACCTGTGGCCCGAGTACGCACACCCCGGCACCACCGTCCTGGACGGCCAGCGGGCCGAGATCGGCGGCCGGGTCTTCGGCTTCGTCGGCGGCGGCCTGAAGACCCCGATGAGGACCCCGTACGAGATCGGCGACGAGGAGTACGCGGCGAAGATCGAGGCGATCGGCCCGGTCGACGTGCTCTGCACCCACATCCCGCCCGAGGTGCCCGAGCTGACGTACGACACCGTGGCGCGCCGCTTCGAGCGCGGCAGCCGGGCCCTGCTGGACGCCATCCGCCGGACCCGCCCCCGGTACGCCCTGTTCGGCCACGTCCACCAGCCGCTGGTCCGACGGATGAGGATCGGCGCCACCGAGTGCGTGAACGTCGGTCACTTCGCGTCCACCGGCAGGCCCTGGGCCCTGGAATGGTGACCGCACCGCACCGGCACCGGACCCTGGGACGAGGTGGCGCGCGCACGCGATAGCCTTCTGACGGCAGGCCTCTGCCGACGCACCGGTACACCGCACTGGAGGAGCCACGGCGATGGCTGAACACACCAGCTCGAGCATCACGATCGAGGCGGCGCCGGCCGACGTCATGGGAGTGATCGCCGACTTCGCCCGCTACCCGGAGTGGACCGGCGAGGTCAAGGAGGCCGAGGTCCTCTCCACCGACGACCACGGCCGCGCCGAGAAGGTCCGCCTCGTCCTCGACGCCGGAGCGATCAAGGACGACCACACGCTCGCCTACACCTGGATCGGCGACTACGAGGTCAGCTGGACCCTCGTCAAGTCCCAGATGCTGCGCGCCATCGACGGCTCCTACGCACTGGCCCCGCTCGGCGACGGCGACCGCACCGAGGTCACCTACCGGCTGACCGTCGACGTCAAGATCCCGATGCTCGGCATGATCAAGCGCAAGGCGGAGAAGGTCATCATCGACCGGGCCCTGGCCGGCCTGAAGAAGCGCGTCGAGTCCGTCCCGAAGGCCTGACCCGGTGCGTACGGTCCTCGTCACCGGCCCCGGCGGCGCCGGCCGTACCACCGTCGCCGCGGCGACCGCGCTGGCCGCCGCCCGCCGCGGCCGCCGCACCCTGCTGCTGACGGCCGACGGCATACCCGGCTTCCCCGACGGCACCGAACCCACCGAGGTCACCGACGGGCTGTGGTCCGCCCGCATCGACTCCGGCGAGCACTTCCGCGAGGAACTCCTCGCCCTCCAGGACCAGGCCTCCGCCGTACTCGACCTGCTCGGCGGCAACCGGCTGGACGGCGAGGAACTGACCGAACTCCCCGGCAGCACCGAGCTCGCCCTCCTGCACACCCTGCGCCGCGCCGCCGAGGGCGACTGGTCGCGCCGTGGCCACGAACTCCTCGTCGTCGACCTGCCACCGCTGCGCGAGGCGCTCGCCCTGCTCGCCCTCCCCGAGCAGCTGCGCCGCTATCTGCGCAGGCTGCTTCCCCCCGAACGCCAGGCGGCCCGCGCCCTGCGCCCGATGCTCGCCCAGCTCGCCGGTGTACCCATGCCCGCCCAGTGGCTGTACGAGGCGGCCGCCCGCAGGGACGCCGAGCTGGCCGCCGTCCAGGCCCTGATCGAGGACCGCGGCACCACGCTCCGGCTGGTCGCGGAGCCCGGCCCCGCCGCCGAGGAGGCCCTGCGCACCGCCCGCACCGGCCTCGCCCTGCACGGACTGCGGGTCGACACCCTCGCGGTCAACCGGGTGCTGCCCAGGCACTCGGCCGACCCCTGGTTCGCGGAGCTCGCCGCACAGCAGGAGAAGACGGTCGACCGCTGGTACGAGGAATGGGTCCCCGAGGCCGCGCTGTGCGAGGTGCCCCACCTGGGCCGCGACCCGAGGGGCCTCGACGACCTCGCCCGCCTCGACACCACGGCCGCCTGCACCGTCTTCGAGGCGGCGGGCACCGGCGGCGGCCTCTTCGAGGGCGGCGGACTGGCCTCCGAACCGGACGGGCGGAGCCCCGGCCGGGCCGACGACCCCTGGTGGATCGAGAGCCCCGGTGCCCCGGACGGCCTCGGCGGACTGCTTCCCGGCGCCCGGATCGTGACCGTCCCGCCGTCCGGCGACGGCGAACCGGTCCTCGTCTGGTGCCTGCCGCTGCCCGGCGCCGCCAAGAAGGACCTCCAGCTGGTCCGGCGCGGCGACGAACTGCTGCTCACCGTTGGCCCGTTCCACCGGATCGTCCCGCTGGAGTCGGGGCTGCGCCGCTGCACCGTCTCCGGCGCGGCCCTCACCGACGGGGTCCTGCGGGTCCGGTTCACCCCGGACCCCGGGCTGTGGCCGAGGACGGACTGAACGTCGCCCCGCGGTTCGGGTAACGTCGGTAGTACGTGTTGCCCCGTATGCCGGGCCGCCGGCACACCACGTCGCAGGAGTCCGCCATGAGCGATGCCACCGATCGTCCCGTCGACGACGACGCGTGGGCGAAGGCCTGCGCCGAGGACCTCGAAGCGGAGAAGGCCCGCCGCCGCGACCAGTACGGCCCGCCGCCCGGCTCCGCCGCCGAGGAACTGCGCAAGCTGGTCGACGCCGTGGCCGACAAGGTCTCGTCCCTCCAGTCGCCGCTGTTCGGCGCGGCGGCCCAGGGCACCGTGCAGCAGATCATCAAGCAGGCGAAGTCCGCGGTCGAGCCCGTCATCGAGCGCAATCCGGACGTCTTCGACCACATCGCCGCGGCCGGCAGCGAGCTCCTCGCCGCCTACCGCTCCGCCGTCGAGGGCCAGGAACGCCGCTGGACCCAGGGCGCCGGGGACTCCGCAGGCACTGAGAAGAAGGCCGACGACCCCTCCGACCCCCGTGACGAGGGCCCCGCCGCGGGCGAGCACATCGACCTGGACTGACCGGCACCGAAAAGGCCGGGCCCCCGGCTCGGGTACGGTTGGCCCCAGCGGGGCTCGACCGGAACTGAGGGATTCATGGGACTCACCATCGGCGTCGACATCGGCGGCACCAAGATCGCGGCTGGAGTGGTCGACGAAGAGGGCCGCATCCTCTCGACGCACAAGGTGCCGACCCCGCCGACGGCTGAAGGCATCGTGGACGCGATCGCGGCGGCGGTGTCCGGCGCGAGCGAGGGCCACCAGATCGATGCGGTCGGCATCGGCGCGGCCGGATACGTCGACGACAAGCGCGCCACCGTCCTGTTCGCGCCGAACATCAACTGGCGGCACGAGCCGCTGAAGGACAAGGTCGAACAGCGCGTCGGCCTTCCCGTGGTCGTCGAGAACGACGCCAACGCCGCGGCCTGGGGCGAATACCGCTTCGGCGCCGGACAGGGCCACGACGACGTCATCTGCATCACGCTCGGCACCGGCCTCGGCGGCGGCATCATCATCGGCAACAAGCTGCGCCGCGGACGCTTCGGCGTGGCCGCCGAGTTCGGCCACATCCGGGTCGTCCCGGACGGTCTGCTCTGCGGCTGCGGCAGCCAGGGCTGCTGGGAGCAGTACGCGTCCGGACGCGCGCTCGTCCGGTACGCCAAGCAGCGCGCCAACGCCACCCCCGAGAACGCCACGATCCTGCTGTCGCTCGGCGACGGCACGGTCGACGGCATCGAGGGCAAGCACATCAGCCGGGCCGCCCGGCAGGGCGACCCGGTCGCGGTCGACTCGTTCCGTGAGCTGGCCCGCTGGGCCGGCGCCGGACTCGCCGACCTCGCCTCGCTCTTCGACCCGTCCGCGTTCATCGTCGGCGGCGGCGTTTCGGACGAGGGCGAGCTGGTGCTCGACCCGATCCGCAAGTCGTTCCGGCGCTGGCTGATCGGCGGCGAATGGCGTCCGCACGCCCAGGTGCTCGCGGCCCAACTGGGTGGCGAGGCCGGACTGGTGGGCGCGGCCGACCTGGCCCGCCAGGGCTGAGCCGAACGGGACCGGACCGAACCGGACGCCCGTCGCGCCCCTGTGGGAGCGGCGGGCGTCCGTCGTATCGTGAGCCGCATGGTCCTGACGCCACTGCCCGACTCCCGTACCGAGCCGGATGGTTCGGCCGTCATCCGCGTGCTCAGCTACAACGTCCGGTCGATGCGCGACGACCGCGAGGCACTGGCCCGGGTCATCAGCGCCTGCGCCCCCGACCTGGTCTTCATCCAGGAGGCCCCGCGCTTCTTCCGCTGGCGCAAGCGGGCCGCCTGGCTCGCGGCCCGTACCGACCTGGTCCTCCTCAGTGGCGGCGCCACCGCGGCCGGGCCGCTGCTGCTCTGCTCGCTGCGGGCCACCGTGGAGCGGACACAGGACGTGCTGCTGCCGCTCACCCCCGGACTGCACCGCAGGGGCTTCGCGACGTCGGTGGTACGGATCGCGGGCACCCGGATCGGTCTGCTGAGCTTCCATCTGAGCCTGCGGCGCGACGAACGCCTGGCCCAGACGGAGCTGTTGCTGGAACGGCTGGACGCGCTGGGCGTCGAGCACGCCATCGCGGCCGGTGACCTCAACGACGTACCGGCCGGAGCCGCGTTCCGGCGGCTGGCCGGGCGGCTCCAGGACTGCTGGGCGGTCCGGCCCTGGGGCGAGGAGAACACCTATGCGCCGGACGACCCGCGACGGCGCATCGACGCGGTCTTCGCGACGGAAGGCATCGAGGTGCTCGGCTGCGGTGTCCCCGCCGGGCTGCCCGGTGTCACCGACGCGGACCTGCGGGCGGCCACCGACCATCTGCCGGTGCTGGCGGCGCTGCGGGTGCCCGCGATCAGGCCCTGAGCGGGCGGTGTTCGCCCGCCCGCCGCAGCGCCCCGCCTCAGACCACCGCCCCGCGCCCGGGGTCGTCGCCGTCCTCGTCGTCGTCGTTCATCCGCGCCACCAGGGTGACGAAACCGCCCAGGAAGCCGCCGATGCAGATCGTCGTGAGCCACCAGGTCATGTCCCAGCGCAGCAGCACCGCGAGCAGCATCAGCACCGGACCGCCGACGACCGCGAGCCAGGCGAACTTCGCAGTGACATCGGCCTCCGGCAGCGGCGGCGGCTCCGGGGGGACGAAATGCCCCTCGTCGCTGTCGTCGAGATCGTCGTCCTTCGGCTCCGCGACGTCGTAGTCGCGCGGACCCCCGACGCCGGGCGCGAAAACGACCGAGCCGCCGAGCGGCTTCTCCGGCGGTTTCACGGACTTCTTCCCCAGCCCCTTGTCGGGGTCCAGGACGCCGGGCCGGTCGTCCTCCAGCAGCGCGAGATCCTCGACCGACCGGAACGGCTTGGTGCCCGGCGGGTCCGGCGGCTCCTCGCCGTACCCCGCGACGATCGCCTGCCACGCCGCGTCCTCGTCGACCGACGGCTCGGTCCGGCTGCCGTCGGCGCCCGGCGCCGCCTCCGGTGCAGCGGCGTCCTGCGGGCCCGTGCCGTCGTCGGGCACGGCCGCTCCCTCCGCGGGAAGGGGCTCGCGCTCCTCCTCGCTGCCCGCGCGCTCCGCGTCGTGCTCAGCCACCTGACGTGCTCCCCTTCTTTCCGACGCTCGGGGCGAGGCGGCCGATGAACTGGTAGCTCTCGTCGAAGATCCGCTCCGCATCGTGGTCCAACGTCGCCACGTGGTAGCTCTGTTCCAGCAGGATCTCCTCGACGTCCGTCGACGACACCCGGCCGAGGATGCGGGCCGAGTCGGCGGGCGGCACCACATGGTCCTGCGGGCTGTGCAGCAGCACGATCGGCTGGGTGACCTGGGGAAGCTCGGCGTCGACCAGGCGGAAGAAATTCCGCAGCGAATGCGCCGCGTGCAGCGGCACCCGGTCGTACCCCACCTCCTCGGAGCCCGGCAGGGCGATGTCGCTCGCCAGGCCCTTCGTCGTCCGCACCAGATGACGGGCTACCGGCAGCGCGTACGCCGACAGGCCGTGCACCTTGTTCGCCGGGTTGACCAGCACCAGGCCACTGATCGCGTCCCCGTGCTTCGCCGCCAGCCGCAGCGTCAGCGCGCCGCCCATGGACAGCCCGAAGACGAAGACCTGGCTGCACCGCTCCAGCAGGGCGCGCAGCTCCCGGTCCACCTCCGCGTACCAGTCCTGCCAGCCGGTGAGCTGCATGTCCTCCCAGCGGGTGCCGTGCCCCGGCAGCAGGGGCAGCGAGACGGTGAGCCCGCGCTCCGCCAGGTAGTGCGCCCAGGGGCGCAGCGACTGCGGGGAACCGGTGAATCCGTGACAGAGAAGGACACCGACCTCTCCGCCCTCGTGGCGGAACGGCTCGGCTCCAGGAAGGACCGGCACCGGGGTCTCCTGTTCGTGAGGCTCGAAGGGGAGCGAAAGGGGGAGTGCAGAAGGATTACTTCACCGTACGCGACCGGGCTGACACCGACCAGGGTCGTCACCGCCTCCGGCCGCCGCATCGGCTCCGTGCCGGGCGGGAGGCGGGCGCCCCACGGGTTAAGGTCTGTCGGACAGCACACAGGAGGCACCCGAGTTGATCTACGGCGCAATGAAGTTCTCCATCGGCGGCTCACTGAAGCTCGCCTTCCGGCCATGGGTGGAGGGCCTGGAGAACATTCCCGCGCAGGGGCCGGCGATCCTCGCGAGCAACCATCTGTCGTTCTCCGACTCCTTCTTCCTGCCGGCGGTCCTGGACCGCAAGGTCACCTTCATCGCCAAGTCCGAGTACTTCACCGCACCCGGTGTGAAGGGCAAGCTGACCGCGGCCTTCTTCAAGGGCGTCGGCCAGCTTCCGGTGGACCGCTCGGGCGCCCGCGGCGCCGGCGAGGCGGCCATCAAGGCGGGCATCGAGGTCATCGAGAGCGGCGGCCTCTTCGGCATCTACCCGGAGGGCACCCGCTCGCCCGACGGCCGTCTCTACCGCGGCAAGCCCGGCGGGCTGGCCAGGGTGGCGCTGGCCACCGGGGCGCCCGTCATCCCCGTCGCGATGATCGACACGGAGAAGATCCAGCCGCCCGGCCAGGTCGTGCCCAAGCTGATGCGCCCAGGGATCAGGATCGGCAAGCCGCTCGACTTCAGCCGCTACCACGGCATGGACGGGGACCGCTTCATCCTCCGCTCGCTCACCGACGAGGTGATGTACGAGATCATGAAGCTCTCCGGTCAGGAGTACGTCGACATCTACGCGACGGCGGCCAAGCGGCAGATCGCGGACGAGGCGAAACGCCGCGCCGAGGCGGAGAAGCACAAGGGCGACGAGCCCGGAACGCAAGGCTGAAGGAACGGTACGGCGTGTGAGCGCGCCGTACCGTCCGGGGGGTGGGGGAGAAGTGACCAGGCGCGAGCGCGTCGTACGGATGTCGGTCGAGCAGCCGCTGTGGAGTGCGCTGACCGCGTACCGCATCCTGACGATGCTGTACGCGGTCCTGCTCTCCGTCTTCGGCCGGGAGAAGTACGACCGGCCGTGGGTGGCCGTCGCCTTCCTGGCGGTGATGGTGGTCTGGACGCTCGCCACCCTTCCGAAGGTCGCGGGCGCCGCCGCCTGCACCAAACGTTTCCTCGGCGCCGATCTGACCATCGCCCTGGCCGGGATACTCCTCACCCCGCTCGCCGACTTCGAGGCCCAGCAGGTCGACGGCCCGACGCTGCCGTCGATCTGGACCGCGGGTTCCGTGCTGGCCTTCGCGATCAAGGGCGGCTGGCGCTGGGCGGCCTTCGCCTCCACCTTCGTCGCCGTCGCCAACATCATCGAGCGCGGCGATCCCAGCCGGGACACGTTCCACAACGTGCTGCTGGTCTGGGTCGCCTCCATCGCGATCGGGTACGTCGTCGAGGTCGCCAGGGCCAGTGAGCGCACCCTGGCCCGCGCCCTGGAGATCGAGGCCGCCACCCGCGAGCGGGAACGGCTGGCCAGGGACATCCACGACAGCGTGCTCCAGGTCCTCGCGATGGTGCAGCGGCGCGGCACCGCGCTCGGCGGGGAGGCGGCCGAACTGGGCCGGATGGCCGGCGAACAGGAGGTCGCCCTGCGCACCCTGGTCTCCAGCGGTCTCGTACCCGCCACCCGGGTCTCCGAGGACGCCGCCCAGGGCGCCGTGGTCCGCAGCATGGAGGTCGACGACGAACCGTCCGGCGCCGCCGACTGCGATCTGCGCTCCCTGCTCGCCCCGCACGCCGGCTCCCGGGTCAGCTTCGCGGAGCCGGGCGCTCCGGTGCTGCTGGCCGCGGCGGCCGCGACGGAGCTGGCGGCCGCTGTCAGTGCCGCCCTGGACAATGTCAGGGTCCACGCGGGGGAGAATGCCCAGGCATGGATCCTCGTCGAGGACTGGCCGGACGAGGTGATCGTGACGGTCCGGGACGACGGCCCCGGGATCCCGGAGGGACGGCTCGCCCAGGCCGAGGGCGAGGGGCGGATGGGGGTGGCCCTGTCGATCCGGGGGAGGCTGCGTGACCTGGGCGGTACGGCGGAGTTGGTCTCGGTTCCCGGCCAGGGCACCGAGGTCGAGTTGAAGGTTCCGAAGGTTTCACGGGGGAAGGCAGGACCAGCGAGATGAGTACGGAGAACACCCGGGCCGCCGATGAGCGGACCATCAGGGTGATGGTGGTGGACGACCACCCGATGTGGCGCGACGCCGTCGCCCGTGACCTTTCCGAGTCGGGCTTCGAGGTGGTGGCGACCGCCGGTGACGGACCGCAGGCGGTCCGCAGGGCGAAGGCCGTCACCCCCGACGTCCTCGTGCTCGACCTCAATCTGCCCGGCATGCCCGGGGTCCAGGTCTGCAAGGAGCTCGTCGGCTCCCACCCGGGGCTGCGGGTGCTGGTGCTCTCCGCGAGCGGCGAGCACGCCGACGTACTGGAGGCGGTCAAGTCCGGGGCCACCGGCTATCTGCTCAAGTCGGCCAGTACCCAGGAGCTGACCGATGCCGTGCGCTCCACCGCCGTCGGCGACCCGGTCTTCACACCGGGCCTGGCGGGACTGGTCCTCGGCGAGTACCGCAGGCTCGCCTCCGACCCCACCCCCGTCGCCTCCGACGAACCCAAGGCCCCGCAGCTCACCGAGCGCGAGACCGAGGTGCTGCGGCTGGTCGCCAAGGGGCTCTCCTACAAGCAGATCGCCGAACGGCTGGTCATCTCGCACCGCACCGTGCAGAACCACGTGCAGAACACCCTGGGCAAACTCCAGCTGCACAACCGCGTGGAACTCGTGCGGTACGCGATCGAGCGCGGCCTCGACGACGCCTGAGCGCCCCGGAGCGGACCGCCGGCCACCCCGTTCGGCCGAGCGGCGGGGCAGCGGCATGGGCCGTATATTCGCGATGACCGGCCCATGCCCCTGATCCGCTGATCCGTGCGACGAACGGGAGAAGTCGTGGAAATCCTGGCATTCGGTGTGCAGTCCGACGAGAAGCCGCTGATCGAGAAGGCATTCGCCGGGCAGCACGAGGTCCGTTGCCTGGACGTCTTCCTGAACAGGGACACCGCCCCCATCGCGGCGGGCTACGAGATCATCTCCACCAGCGTCAACGCCGACCTGGGCGGCAGGGTCCTGCAGACCCTGGCGGCGGGCGGCACACAGATGATCGCCCAGCGCTCCACCGGCTTCAACAACATCGACCTCGACGTCGCCGAGCGCCTCGCCCTCCGGGTCGCCCGGGTCTCCTCCTACTCGCCCTACTCGGTCGCCGAATTCGCCTGGACCCTCGCGATGGCCGTCAACCGCCGGATCATCCGGGCCGCGAGCCGCACCCGCGACTTCGACTTCCGGCTCGACGGACTGCTCGGCCGGGACATGCGCGGCCGCACGGCGGGCGTGATCGGCACCGGCAGGATCGGCGAGGCCTTCACCCGTATCGCCCATGGTTTCGGCATGGAGCTGCTCGGCTGGGACGTCGCCGAGAACCCCGCCTGCGTCGCGCTCGGCATGAAGTACGTGGAGAAGGAACAGCTGCTGGCCGAGTCCGACCTGATCAGCCTGCACGTCCCGCTGCTGCCCTCGACCCACCACATCATCGGCGAGGAAGCCCTGGCCCGGATGAAGGACGACGTCATCCTGGTCAACTCCAGCCGCGGCGGGCTCATCGACACCACCGCGCTCGTCACCCAGCTGCGCGCGGGCCGCTTCCTGGGCGTCGGGCTCGACGTGTACGAGGCGGAGGCCGGGCTCTTCTTCCTCGACAAGTCGCTGGAGGGCATCGACGACGACACCCTGGCCCGCCTCGTCACCTTCCCGAACGTCATCGTGACCTCGCACCAGGCGTACTACACCGAGGACGCGGTGGGACAGATCATCGACACCACCGTGCGGAACGTCGCCGACTACCTGGCCGGCCGGCGCAGCGACAACGTCCTGGTCCCGGCGCCCCCGGCGAGCTGAGACCCCGGACCGCCCCGGGGTCCCGTCCTCCCCTTCAGCCGGCCACCGGCAGCCCCGCCAGCAGCTGGGCCACGATTCCCGCGCCGCGCAGCGTCAGCACCGACTCCGGGTGGAACTGCACCGAGGCGAAGCCCGGCCCGCGCAGCGCGTGCAGCTCACCGGTGGCCGCGTCCACGCTCGTCTCGACACCGTGTGCCGCGAGCTCGGTGACCACCGCCTCGTCGCAGCGCGCGGTGAAGCTGTTGTAGAACCCCACCGTCTCCGGCCGCCCGAACAGCTCGATCCGGGTCTGCGCGCCCTGGTGGGGCACGGTCTTGCGGACGATCTCCAGCCCCAGCTCCGCCGCGATCAGCTCATGGCCGAGGCAGACCCCGAGCAGGCCGTAGCGGTGATCACGGACCAGCTCCGCGGCCAGCCCGCGCATCAGCCGCATCTTCGGATCGGCGGTGTCGCCCGGATTCCCCGGCCCGGGACCCAGCACGACGGGACCCTCGTGCGCCCGCACCAGCTCGCGCAGCCCCGGCTCGTCGTAACGGCGCACCGACACCTCCAGCCCCGAGGAGCGCAGCAGATGCGCCAGCATCGCGGTGAAGGTGTCCTCCCCGTCGATCACCAGCGCCCGCCCGGACAGCTCGTGGGTGCGCTCCTGCATCCGCAGCCAGAACGGCGCCAGTCCGTCCCGCCGGGCCTCCAGCGCCGCCTGCACCCGGGGGTCGCCCGCCAGCCGCGGCCGGGCCGCCTCGTCCACCGGACGGCCCGGGCGCACCCCGAGCGCCGCGAGCACGCCGGCCGCCTTCGCATGGGTCTCGGCGACCTCGCCGTCCGGATCGGAGTGACGTACGAGCGTCGCCCCGACCGCCACCCGCAGCTCGCCGTCGGCCGAGATGTCGGCGGTACGGATCAGGATCGGCGAGTCCAGGGTCTGCGCCCCGCCCGGTTCCTGCCGCAGCAGCGCCAGGGCCCCCGCGTAGTAGCCGCGCCCGCCGGGCTCGTACCGCTCGATGACCCGGCAGGCGTTCTGCACCGGGGAGCCGGTGACCGTCGCCGCGAACATGGTCTCCTTCAGCACCTCCCGCACGTCCAACGAGGAGCGCCCGCGCAGCTCGTACTCCGTGTGGGCGAGATGGGCCATCTCCTTGAGCCGCGGCCCGATCACCACCCCGCCCATGTCGCCGACGGTGCACATCATCTTCAGTTCCTCGTCGACCACCATGGAGAGCTCCTCGGTCTCCTTGCGGTCGGCGAGGAAGGCCAGCAGGCTCTCCGCGGTCGGGCCCTCGGCGGGGTAGCGGTACGTCCCGCTGATCGGGTTCATCACGACCGTCCCGCCCGACATCCGCACATGCACCTCGGGACTGGCGCCGACCAGCGTCCTGGCCCCGGTGTGCACGACGAAGGTCCAGTACGCGCCGCGCTCACCGGCCAGCAGCCGCCGGAAGAGGGCCAGCGCGTCGGCCCGGCCGAAGCCGGGGATCTGCCCCCGGAAGGTCCGCCGGACGACGAAGTTCGCGCCCTCGCCCTGTCCGATCTCGTCCTCGACGACCCGCCGGACGATCCCGGCGTACTCCTCGTCCCCGACGTCGAACGCGCCGTCCTCGACCCCCACGTCCCGGACCGGCAGGTGGTCCAGCACCTCCGCGAGCGGCAGCTCGTACGTCTCGTCCGCGACCAGCACGGACAGCGGCGTCCCGTCGTCGCGCACATCGAAACCGCGCTCGGCGATCTGCCGGAACGGCACCAGGGCGAGCGAGGGCAGCTCACCGACGGGGAGACCGGCGAGCCGGTCCGCCTCCCGCACCCGGCCGATCAGCACCTCGACGGTGTCCTGGTCACGGCCGGGGGTGAGCCTGCGCAGCAGCGCGAACGGCGGGCAGTCGTCGCTCAGGAGCCGCCGGACGACGGCGGCGGTGCGGTGGGACATGGAGGTGTTCCTTCCGGATGGAGGAACGGCTCCCGAAAACGCGGAGAAGGCCGCCCCTCGGGCGGCCTTCGCGTGGTCTGTCGCGCGCGATTGTCAGTGGGCCGCCGGATGAGCGGTCCACCACCAGTTCTGGTTTGTCTGCGCGAACATGTCCAGAACCCTAGCGGACGCCGCTGCCGTCCGAGCGCGCGTCTCAACTATTGAGCTTGCGGATGGACCCACCGCCGGACCCCGTAATGTTGGCGTTGTGACCGTGAACGCCAATACCTCCGTCGCCGGTGGCAACACCTGGCGAGACCTTCCCGCGGCGCAGCAGCCCGAGTACCCCGATGCCGAGGCTCTGCGCGATGTACTCGCGGACCTCGCGTCGTATCCGCCCCTCGTGTTCGCGGGCGAGTGCGACCAGCTGCGCGCCCGCATGGGAGCCGTCGCCAAGGGCGAGGCGTTCCTGCTGCAGGGCGGTGACTGCGCCGAGGCCTTCGACGCCGTGTCGGCCGACCACATCCGGGCCAAGCTGAAGACGCTGCTCCAGATGAGTGCCGTCCTGACGTACGCGGCCTCCGTGCCCGTCGTCAAGGTGGGCCGGATCGCCGGTCAGTACTCCAAGCCCCGCTCCAAGCCGACCGAGACCCGCGACGGCGTCACCCTGCCGACCTACCGCGGCGACTCCGTCAACGGCTTCGCCTTCACCGAGAAGGAGCGCGTCCCGGACCCGGAGCGGCTGAAGCAGATGTACCATGCATCCGCTTCCACGCTGAACCTGGTCCGTGCCTTCACCACCGGCGGATACGCCGACCTGCGCCAGGTGCACGCCTGGAACCAGGACTTCGTGAAGTCGTCCCCGTCCGGCCAGCGCTACGAGGCGCTCGCCCGCGAGATCGACAACGCGCTGAACTTCATGAAGGCGTGCGGTACGGACCCGGCCGAGTTCAAGGCGGTCGAGTTCTACGCCTCGCACGAGGGCCTGCTGCTGGACTACGAGTCGGCGCTGACCCGCACCGACTCGCGCACCGGCGAGCTGTACGACACCTCCGGCCACATGGTCTGGATCGGTGAGCGCACCCGCCAGATGGACGGCGCGCACATCGAGTTCGCCTCGAAGATCCGCAACCCCATCGGCATCAAGCTCGGCCCGACGACCACGGTCGACGAGGCGCTCGGCTACATCGAACGCCTCGACCCCGAGCGCGAGCCCGGCCGGCTGACCTTCATCGTCCGCATGGGCGCCGACAAGGTCCGCGACAAGCTCCCGGCCCTGGTCGAGAAGGTCACCGCCTCCGGCGCCACCGTGGCGTGGGTGACCGACCCGATGCACGGCAACACCTTCGAGGCCGCCTCCGGCCACAAGACCCGTCGCTTCGACGACGTCCTGGACGAGGTCAAGGGCTTCTTCGAGGTGCACAAGGCCCTCGGTACGCACCCGGGCGGCATCCACGTCGAGCTCACCGGTGACGATGTCACCGAGTGCGTCGGCGGCGGACACGAGATCTTCGTGGACGATCTGCACCAGCGCTACGAGACGGCCTGCGACCCGCGGCTCAACCGCAGCCAGTCGCTCGACCTGGCGTTCCTGGTCGCCGAGATGTACCGGGACCAGTAGGCGATCACCGCAGGTGGCACGCGTACGACTGTGGGGCGCGGATCGATGTGATCCGTGCCCCACAGGGCGTTCGGGGGCTTTTCACGCCTTCCGCGCCGGGTAAGGTTAGGTTAGCCTCACCGGTAGACGGGGGGCAGCCAACGACCGATCCCGCCGGGAGGTGAACCGCGTGTACGTCTGTTCTTGCTTCGGCATCACGGAGAAGCAGGTCAAGGAGCATGCGGACGCCGGGGCCTGCACGCCCAGGCAGATAGCCTCCGCCTGCAAGGCGGGCACCGACTGCGGCGGCTGCGTCCGGGCCATCCAGGCCGTGCTCGGCCGCGGCACCTGTCCGCGCCGCGAACTGCTCGACCGCAAGCGCGCGCCCGGCACCGCCGCCGACACCACTGCGGAGGCCGCGCCCGGGATCGCTCCTGGCATCGCCCCGGGCATCGCTCCCGGCATCGCCCCGGGCGTGGCTCCGGGAATCCCGCTCCCCGACGCGGCCTGACCACTCCCGCCGGCCTGATCCGGACGGAAGACCCTAGCTGTCCGGTTGCTCGATCTGCTGGGCGATGTAGAGCGGCTCGCCGAGCTTCTCGACCAGTTCCAGCTGGGTGTCGAGATAGTCGATGTGGTGCTCCTCGTCCGCCAGGATCGACTCGAAGATGTTCGCGGACGTGATGTCGCCCTTGCCGCGCATCAGCTCGATCCCGCGCTTGAGGCGGTCGATCGCCTCCACCTCGACCTGGCGGTCAGCCTGGAACATCTCCGTGACGGTCTGGCCCACCCGCACATGGAACAGCCGCTGGTAGTTGGGGAGTCCGTCGAGGAAGAGGATGCGGTCCGTGAGGATCTCGGCGTGCTTCATCTCGTCGAACGACTCGGAGCGCGTGTACTTCGCGAGCTTCGTCCAGCCGAAGTTGTCCTGCATCTTCGCGTGCAGGAAGTACTGATTGATGGCAGTCAGTTCTGCGGTCAGCTGCTCGTTCAGGAACTCAAGGACCTCGGGGTCGCCCTGCATCGCAGAGGCTCCTTCCAACCGGTGGACCGGACAAGTTGGCCGCATCTTGTCATCGCACCCGATGGTCGTCCAGTAAGTACAGGCTTACTGTGAGTTGTCCTGATTCGCCCCTGGCCTGGTCGGGACCACCCCTGCCTGTCTGTCACCATGGAGTCATGGGTCAGCCGGAAAGCCGGGAACACCGCGCGTCAGAGCAGTCCGAGCTTCCGCCGGGACAGAGGCTCCAGCGTGGTTGGCCGGTTACCCACTACGGGCCCGTGCCCAAGTTCAAGCCGGACCGCTGGGAGTTCCGGGTCTTCGGGGCCACCGCGGACGGTGAGAAGCACTGCTGGAACCATCAGGAGTTCTCGGTGCTGCCGTTCGCCTCGGTCGTCGCCGACCTGCACTGCGTCACGAAATTCAGCATGATCGGTGCCGAATGGGGCGGGGTCCTGGCCCGTACGGTCCTGGAGCTGGCGCCGCCCGCGCCGAACGTCACCCATGTGATGGTCTGGGCCGAGTACGGCTTCAGCTCCAATCTGCGGCTCTCCGACTTCGCCTCGGACCGAACACTTTTCGCCACTCATAAGGGCGGCGAACTGCTCACCGCCGAGCACGGTTTCCCGCTCCGTCTCGTCGTGCCGCACCTCTATGCCTGGAAGGGCCCCAAATGGGTCCGGGGTGTCGAGTACATGACGGCGGACCGCCGTGGCTTCTGGGAGGAGCGCGGCTACCACAACATCGGTGACCCGTGGAGCGAGCAGCGCTACTCGTACCAGGAAGAGCCCGGGGACGGCCCCGAGCTCTGACCTGATGGCCCACGGGCCGCTCCGGCCCGTTCCTCAGTGGTGGTACCGGTGCACCACCGCGTGGCCCTTGCCGCGGCCGATCATCCACTTGTTGACCGGTGTGGTGGCGACGAAGGCGACGGCGAGCGAGAGCGCGAGCGCGCCCCAGAACAGTGCGTCCAGGAGGGTGGCGTCCATGGCGCCCGGCCACAGCGCGATCACGCCGTTGTCGATCAGCTCCATCACCGCGATGGACAGGGTGTCGGCGGCGAGGGCGACCCGCAGGGCGGTGCCGAAGTCGACGCCCGCCTTCAGGATGGAGCGCAGGGTCAGCGTGTAGCCGAAGAAGAAGGCCAGGACGATGGCGAGCGCCATCGTGGCCATGTTGCCCCAGCCGAACGCCGTGCCGATCACCATGCCGAGGATCTCGCCGATGGCGCAGCCGGTGAGGCAGTGCAGCGTGGCCCGCGCGGCCATGGCCCAGCTCACCTTGCCGGGGCGATGACCGGCGTGGGCGGAGTGGTCCATGTGGCTTGCGTGGTCTGCGTGCTCTGCATGGTCTGCGTGTTCGGTGTGGCCTGTGTGTTCGGTGTGGTTTGCGTGGCCCGAGTGGTCTGCATGGCCTGTGCGGTCCGCGTGGCCTGTGTGGTCCGCGTGGTGGCTGTGCTGCCCGTGGTCCGTGTCGTGCTGCATGGCGATCCCCCAATGCCGAGTAGCGGTTCCTGCCGACAGCAGGAACCGTATACCCCCATGGGGTATTCCTCAATGGGGAATCAGTCGTCGCGCAGCCGCTTCAGCCGGGCCACGTCCGCCGCGTGGCCCTCCTTGCCGCCCGGCGTCTCGATGATCAGCGGTACGCCCGCGGTCGCCGGGTGCGAGAACAGCTCACGGAACGGTCCCTCGCCGATGTGCCCGGCGCCGATGTTCTCGTGCCGGTCCTTGTGGGCCCCCACCACGTCCTTGGAGTCATTGGCGTGGATCAGTTTCAGCCGGCCCTCGCCGACCGTCGAGACCAGCAGATCCAGGGTCTGCCGCATGCCCGCCGGACCGGTCAGATCGTGGCCCGCCGCGTAGATGTGACAGGTGTCGAGGCAGATGCCGAGTTTCGGGTGGGCGTCGAGCGCGTCGAAGTACGGGCCGAAGTCCCAGGTCCGGGAGCAGAGCGAGAACCCCTGCCCGGCCGTCGACTCCAGCAGCAGAAACGGGTCGTCGTCATGGGTCAGCTCGTCCAGCAGCGGCCGCATGTGCGTGCGCACCTGCGCCAGGGCCTGCTCGCGCGGCCGGCCGCCGGTCGCCGATCCGGTGTGCACCACGACGCCCAGGGCGCCGATCTCGCGGGCCCGGCGCAGCGAGTGGCGCAGCGACTCCACGGACTTCTCGACCGTCGCCGCGGTGTGCGATCCGAAGTTGATCAGGTACGGGGCGTGGACGTACGCCGGTATGGACCCGGCGGCGCACTCGGCGCGGAACTGCTCGTCCTGGGCCGGATTGCCGACGGGAGTCGCCCAGCCGCGCGGGTTGGCGACGAAGACCTGGACGGCCTCCGCCCCCATCTCGCGGGCGTAGGGGAGGCCGGCCTTGGC
Source organism: Streptomyces sp. NPDC048295 (assembly GCF_040652135.1). Lineage (NCBI taxonomy): Bacteria > Bacillati > Actinomycetota > Actinomycetes > Kitasatosporales > Streptomycetaceae > Streptomyces > Streptomyces sp. NPDC048295. The sequence continues at coordinate 351,503 of NZ_JBEZLL010000006.1, read as the reverse complement.
GAGGCCGCCGGCCACCGGAACATGGCCGCCGACTGGGTTGCGCATGTGGATCTAGAGTCCCTTGGTCTTGATGGTGATGGTGCTGCCCTCGGGGGCCTGCTTGCCGCCGTCGACGGACTGGCTCGCGATGGTGTCGCTGAAGGACAGGAACGGGCGGTCGACCTTGACCTCGAAGCCCGCGTCCTTCAGTTCGCTCGTGGCCTCGTCGACGTCCTTGCCGGTGACGTCCGGGACGTCGATCATGCGCGGCCCTTCGGACACCGTCAGCTCGACGGTGTCGCCCTCGGCGGCCTCGCTGCCATCGCCCGGCGACTGCCGGGCGATGTCGCCCGCGACCTCCGGGGAATTGACCCGGCCGGGCAGCACCTTCGCCTTCAGCCCCTTCTCCTTCAGCGCGGCGGTGGCGTCCACCACCGACAGCCCGGTGACATCGGGGACGTCCACCGGGGTGCCCTTGCTGAGGACGAGGGCGATCGCCGAGTCCGGGTGGCGCTCGGTGCCCGCCACGGGGTCCGTACGGATCACGTCGCCCCGTGTCGTCGCCTCGCTGAACTCCTTGGTGACCATCCCGGGCACCAGACCGGCCTTCTTCAGCTCGGCCCTGGCGTCGGCGAGCGAGAGGTCCTGGACGTCGGGCACCTTCACGATCTCGGGGCCGCGCGAGACGACGAGCGTCACCGCGTCGTTGCCCCTGACGCGGGCGCCGGACTCCGGGTCGCTGCCGATGACCTTGCCGCGCTCCACGGTGTCGCTGTAGGACCGCTTGACGCCCTTGAGCTCCAGACCGGCGTCCGAGAGCCGCCGCTCGGCGTTCTTCTCGGTCTGGCCGAGCAGCGAGGGCACCCGGGTGAACTGCCCGGAGTTGATGTACCAGACACCGGTACCGATCCCCAGGGCCAGCAGCACGGCGACGACCACGGCGATCACGGAGCGCCGCGGCGCGCGACGGTCCCGGCCCGGCCCCGCGGTCCGTGGCGGCTGGGGCGGGGGCATCTCCAGCCGGCTGGTGTGGTGCGAGACGCCCTGGCCGGCCGGGAGCAGCCGCGGGATCACGCTGGTGCGGTCCTCGGCGGCGTCGTGCACCTCGGCGGTGGCCTGCGGCGGTACGGCGTCCAGCTGGGCGTCGGTGAGACCGGAGCGGGCCTCCCGGGTCCCGGCGAGCAGCTCGACCGCGTCGAACGGGCGGAGCTCGGGGTCACGGGCGGTGGCGCTCGCCACCAGGCCGTCGAGCGCGTCCGGGAGCCCCGGGACGGCGGCCGACGGCGGCGGGACGGCCTCGTTGAGGTGTTGGTAGAGGACCTGCGCGGGGGTGTCGCCGCCGTGCGGCTTGGACCCGGTCAGCATCTCGTACAGCACGACGCCGCAGGCGTACACATCGGTGCGGGTGTCGGCTGTGCCGTCCTCTATCTGCTCGGGGGCGAGATAGGAGACCGTGCCCAGGAGGGACCCGGTGGTGTCGGTGACGGCGCCGACCGCCCGTACGAGTCCGAAGTCGGCGACCTTGACCCGGCCGTCGTCCCCTATCAGGACATTCTCCGGCTTCATGTCGCGGTGCACGAAGCCCGCCCGGTGCGCCGCGCCCAGGGCGGCGAGGACCGGCTCCAGGATGTCCAGGGCGGCCCTCGGCTGGAGCGCGCCGCGATCGCGCAGCACGTCGCGCAGGGTGCAGCCCGCGACGTACTCCATCGCGAGATAGACGTACTGTCCCTGGGCGCCCTGGTCGAAGACCGCGACCACGTTGGGGTGCGCGAGCCGGGCCACGGACTTGGCCTCCCGGATGAAGCGCTCGACGAACGAGACGTCGGTCGCCAGCGCCGGGTGCATCACCTTGAGGGCGAGCACCCGGTCCAGCCGGGTGTCCACGGCCCGGTAGACCGTGGCCATGCCGCCCACGGCGATGCGGGCATCGACGCGGTAGCGGCCGTCGAGCAGCTGCCCGACGAGAGGGTCCTGGAGGGTCGTATCCACGCAGCGAGTCTACGAGCCGCCACGGACACGGCCCACGGGCCGGGGCACTCCCGGGGCCGTACTGCAGCCGAGCCGTGACAGGGACACGCACTCCACGCCGTACCGGCGGCTCAGAAGGCCGGGCGCTCCGGGTCCAGCACCGCGCGCCCCTCCACCGGCGACGACGCCTCGGCGAAGTGGCGGCGTGGAATCCGGCCGGCCCGGTACGCGAGGCGCCCGCCCTCCACCGCGTGGCGCATCGCCGAGGCCATCAGCTCGGGCTCCTGGGCCCGGGTCACCGCGGACGCCAGCATCACCGCCGAGCACCCCAGCTCCATCGCGAACGCCGCGTCGGAGGCCGTCCCGGCACCCGCGTCGAGGATCACCGGCACCCGGGCCTGCTCGACGATCAGCCGGAAGTTGTGCGGATTGCGGATGCCGAGTCCGGAGCCGATGGGGGAGCCGAGCGGCATGACCGCCGCGCACCCCACGTCCTGGAGCCTGCGGGCCAGCACCGGGTCGTCGTTGGTGTACGGCAGCACGGTGAAGCCGTCGTCCACCAGGATCTCCGCGGCGTCCAGCAGCTCGATCGGATCGGGCAGCAGCGTCCGCTCGTCGGCCACCACCTCCAGCTTGATCCAGTCGGTGCCGAGCGCCTCGCGGGCCAGCCGGGCGGTCAGCACGGCCTCGCCCGCGGTGAAGCAGCCCGCCGTGTTCGGCAGCACGCGGATGGAGAGCCGCCGCAGGACGGAGAGGACCGAACCCTGCACGGTCGGATCGAGGCGCCGCATCGCGACGGTGGTCAGCTCGGTGCCGGAGGCGGTCAGGGAGCGTTCCAGCACGTCGAGGCCGGCCGCCCCGCCCGTGCCCATGATCAGCCGGGAGCCGAAGGTGGCGTCACCGAGGGTGAAGAGGTCGTCCGGCACGGTTCAGCCTCCCTGGACCGCGGTCAGGACCTCGACGCGGTCACCGTCGAGGAGCGCGGTGGCGGACCACCGGCCGCGCGGTACGACGGTCTCGTTGACGGCGGCCGCGACACCGGAGTGCGCGGTGGTGAGCGTGGCGACGAGTGCCGCCAGGGTGGTGCCCCCGGCGAGGCGGCGGACCTCGCCGTTCACGGACACGGAGAGGGCGGCGGCCCCGGGGAGCGGTACGGGCTCGGTCATGCGGGCTGCTCCTGACGTGCGGAGACGGCGGGGGACGGGAAACGGCGCGGGGTGAAGGGGCGGGTCGGCTCGGGCGGCTCGCCGCCGGTGAGGAGCTCGGCCATGACGTCACCGGTGATGGGGGTGAGCAGCACCCCGTTGCGGTGGTGGCCGGTGGCGAGGTGGAGGCCGGGCAGGGCGGTGGGGCCGAGCAGCGGGGCGTTGTCGGGGGAGGTGGGGCGCAGGCCGGCCAGGGTCTCGGTGAGCGGCAGCTCGGTGATGCCGGGCACCAGTTCGTGGGCGTCCCGCAGCAGCTCGTAGACGCCGCCCGCGGTGACGGTGGTGTCCCAGCCCATCTCCTCGCTGGTGGCGCCGACGACCAGCTCGCCGTTCTCGCGCGGCACCAGATAGACATGACTGCCCCGGACCAGGGCCCGTACGGTCCGGCTCAGGAACGGCGCGTGCCGGGCCGGCACGGTCAGCCTCAGCACCTGGCCCTTCACCGGCCGGACCGGCGGCACGGCCTCGTCGGGCACCCCCGCCAGCCGGCCGCTGAGGCTGCCCGCGGCGAGCACGACCTGGTCGGCCACGAGCTCCGTACCCCCGGCGAGCACCGCCCCGGCGGCCCGGCCGCCCACCACGCTCAGGCGCTCCGCCCAGCCGCGGTGGAAGACCACCCCGGCCCGCTCGCAGGCGGTCAGCAGGGCGGCGGCCAGCCGGCGCGGATCGATCTGGTGGTCGCCGTCGACCCGCAGACCGCCCCGGACACCCGGCGCGAGCATCGGCTCCAGACGGCGGCACTCGCGGCCGGTGAGCCACTCCGATTCCAGGCCCGAACGCCGCTGCAGGGCGTGCAGGTCCCGCAGATGGGCGCGGTCGTCGGAGTCCAGTGCGACGGCCAGGGTGCCGCAGGCGCGGAAACCGGTCTCCCGCCCGCTCGCCGCCTCCAGCTCGGCCGCGAAGGCCGGATAGCGGGCGGCGGAGGCGAGATTGAGGCCCAGCAGCAGCTGTTCGCCGTAGTGGAGTTCGGTGACCGCGGCCAGCATGCCGGCCGCCACCCGGGCGGCTCCGCCGCCCGGTTCGGGGTCGGCGACCGCGATGCGCAGTCCGCGTTGCGCGGCCCGCCAGGCGGTCACCAGGCCGATGATCCCGCCCCCGATGACCAGGACATCGGATCCGTTTCCGTTCCGAGAAGAACGCATGGGCTTCCAGCCCCTCCCTTCGCCGGCATGACCCGGATCAGGTTCGTACGGTCGGAGGCCGCCCAGCCTCCCTCTCAGCCCGGTGCGTCCGGGCTCCCGCGAGTGCTTTACGTTGGCCACCCTAAACCCCGTCCGCCCGCCCCAGTAAGGGAGCAGCCGCCGTGGCCCGTTCGCTCGACGGACTCGTCCTGTCACCGGTGGCCGACCAGGCGCCCGGCCAGGTCGGCACCCGTACCCGCTTCACGTACCACGAGGAGGACGGCCGGATCTGGGCCGAGTACGCGGGCGGCGACGTGGTGCGCGGCCATCTCGTCGGCACCCGGACCGGCGACCTGCTCGACTTCCGCTACGTCCAGCTCAAGCAGGACGGAACGACGTCCTGCGGCCACTGCCACTCCACCGTCGTCGACCTCGCGGACGGCCGGGTCCGGCTGGACGAGCGGTGGGAGTGGGAGTCGCAGGAGGGCGGCGGGACGAGCACGGTCGAGGAACTCACCCTTTCCTGACGATCTGTCAGGTGCTTAAGGTGTACGGGTGAGCGAGCAGCAGCAGTCAGAGCAGCCGGACCGGCGGACACGAAGCCGCGTCGTCGTCGTCGGAGCGGGCATGGCCGGGGTGCAGACCGCGGTGGCCCTGCGCGAGCAGGGCTTCACCGGCCCCGTCACCCTGATCGGCGCCGAACCGCATCAGCCCTACGACCGGCCCCCGCTGTCCAAGGCGGTGCTGCTCGGCAAGGCCGAGGACTCCGCCTTCGACATCGACTTCGAGGCGCTGGAGATCGATCTGCAACTGGGCCGCGAGGTCACCGGTGTGCGCCCCGCGGCACACGAACTGGACACCCCGTCGGGCCCTGTTCCCTACGACGTGCTGGTGATCGCGACCGGTGCCGAACCCGTCGTCCTGCCCGGGGTCGAGGGTGTTCCCGGTGTCCACCTGCTGCGCACCCTCGACGACGCGGCACGGCTGCGGCCGGTCCTCGACGAGCAGCACGGCGTCGTGGTCGTCGGCGCGGGCTGGATCGGCGCCGAGTTCGCCACCGCGGCCCGCGCGGCCGGCTGCGCGGTCACCGTCGTCGAGGCCGCCGACCGGCCCCTCGCGGGCGCGATGCCCGCGGAGGTCGCCGCCCCGATGGCCGCCTGGTACGCGGAGACCGGCGCCGAACTCCTCACCGGCGCCCGGGTCGACCGCGTCGAGCCGGGCCGGGTGGTCCTCGCGGACGGCCGTACGGTCCCGGCCGCAGCGGTCGTCGTCGGGATCGGCGCCCGGCCCGCCACCGGCTGGCTGGCCGGCTCCGGCATCGAGCTCGGACCGGACGGATCGGTGACCGCCGACGAAGCGCTGCGCACCTCGCTGCCGGATGTGTACGCGGTCGGCGACTGCGCCTCGTTCCCCTCCGCCCGGTACGGCGAACGCCTGCTCGTCCACCACTGGGACAACGCGCTCCAGGGCCCGCGCACCGCCGCCGCCAACATCATCGGGGCGCTCGCCGGGGACGGCGCGGCGCCGGCGGTCTACGACCCCGTGCCGTACTTCTGGTCCGAGCAGTTCGACCGGTTCGTGCAGTACGCGGGCCACCACGGGAGCGCCGACACCCTGCTCTGGCGCGGCGATCCGGCCGAGCCCGCCTGGTCGGTGTGCTGGCTGCGCGACGGCGTGCTGGTCGCGGTGCTCGCCGTCGGCCGGCCGCGCGACCTGGCGCAGGGGCGCAAACTCATCGAGGCGGGGGCGCGGCTCGATCCTGCGCGGGCCGCCGACCCCTCCGTACCGCTGAAGTCGGCGGTCCGTCAGTAGCGCGCCGCCGGGCGTGCGGAGCGTCCGGAGTGCGGGCAAGCTCTTGGACGGCGGCCGGAATTGGTGCACCGTACATCCTCTGGATCACTCGCCCGCTCCCGGAGGAAGCACATGTTCCGACACAGATGGGTCCGCGCCCTGCGCCGGATCTGCGTGGTCTCGGCCTCGATCGCCCTGGCCGGCGGCGCGCTCGCCGTCCCGGCGAACGCGGGCACCGCCCCGAGGCCCGGCTCCAACCCGGCCGTCGACTACCAGGACCCGGTCGACGCGCTGCCGCCGGTCTCCCGGCCCGACACCGCGCACTGCTCGGTCACGGCCGTCGAGCACGACTTCGGCAACACCCTCGGCGGGCCGCCGTACACCACCACGCTCACCCCGCCCGACACCTGCGAGGGCCCCTGGAACAAGGTCGTCCTCGACTGGTCGGCCAGCGTGAAGGGGCGTCAGTACGATCGTCTCGCCGCGGTGTTCGTGGGCGGCGCGGAGATCTTCCGCACCAGCACCGCCGAGCCCGACGAGGACGGCATCAGCTGGCACGTCGCCAAGGACATCACCGACTTCGCGCCGCTCCTCAAGGACCCGCAGAAGCTCCAGCTGGACCTCGGCAACGTTGTCAACGACACCTACACCGGTGTGTACAAGGTCAGGCTGACGATCACGTACTACCGGGCCGACAAGCACCACCCGGCCGCGCGGACCGCCGACCGGATCGTCCCCCTCGGCACCACCGGGTCCGACAGCGCCCCCTGGATGAGCGTGGGCAAGGGCGGCTCCACCAGCACCGACGTCACCTTCCCGCGCAACCTGACCGCCGCGCGCCTCCAGGTGTACGCACGCGGCGGCGGCTGCGACGAGCAGTGGTTCGACGCGGTCCCCGACGACCTCGCCGCCACCGCCCCGGACTACCTCTGCGGCGGCGGCCCCTACCGCGAGGTGCAGATCGCCGTGGACGGACGGCCCGCGGGCCTCGCCCAGCCGTACCCCGTGGTCTACTCCGGCGGCATCGTCCCGACCCTGTGGCGGCCCGTCCCGGCCATCGACCAGTTCAGGACCGAGGCCTACGACATCGACCTGACCCCCTTCGCCGGTGAACTGGCCGACGGCAGGCCGCACGCCATCAGCATCACGCCGTACGGAGCCGCCGACACCTGGATCGTCGACGGTTCGCTCTTCCTGAGCACGGACGCGCACGCGGCCCGTACGAGCGGCAGGGTCACCGTCGACACGCTCGGCGACGAGCCGGTGGTGAGGACCGTCCGGACCCCGCGCGGCGACGGCTCCACCCATGTCGCCGTGTCGACCGGGCGCTCCTGGAGGATCTCCGGCTACGTCCGGACCTCGAAGGGCCGGGTCACCACCACCGTCGAGCAGCAGTTCTCGTACACCAACGAGGACACGGTCTCCAGGACCGGCCAACAGCAGACGATGCACCAGCGCGACCACGGCGCCACCACGGTGACGACCAGCACCGGCGGGCGCGCCGAAGCCCGGCGGCACGCCTGGTCCTACCCCATCGACGTCGACATGGACATCCCGCTCTACGGCGACTACGACAACTACGAGCTGAACGCGGCCGTCACCCAGCGCCGTGTGCTCCTCGACACGTCCAGGACGGGCTCCGGGCACGGCTGGCGCACGGACGCGGTCACGGACGACACCATGGACTCGACCGGCAACCTCGCCCGCGAGAACGGCGCCGTCCGGGCCGCCGACGGCGCGTCGTCCGAGACGTACCGGGGCACCACCGACACCGGGACCTGTTACGCGCGCTCCCTGACGACCGCGCACGGCTGGGTCACCGGGGACCGGCGGAGCCACTGCCGGGTCCCCGACGTGGTCCGGGAGGCCCTGAAGGGCTGAGTCCGGGTATCGGCTGTCGGTGCGGGATGGCAGGCTTGTCCCCGTGACCGAGATTGACGCAAAGATCGATGCTCTCGTCCCCGCCTGGCTCCACCTGCCCGACATCGCCGAAATGCTCGATGTCGAGGTGACGCGCGTGCGGCAGCTGGTCAAGGAGGGCCAGCTGATCGCCGTACGACGTGGTGAGAACCGGACGCTTCAGGTGCCTGCCGCCTTCATCGACGGCGACAAGGTGGTCAAGGGCCTCTCCGGCACCCTGACGCTCCTGAGGGACGACGGCTACAACGACGCAGAGATGCTGGAGTGGCTCTTCACCCCCGACCCGACCCTGCCGGGCACCCCCGCCCAGGCACTGAGCGAGAATCGCGGCACGGAGGTGAAGCGCCGCGCCCAGGCGCTCGCCGTCTGACCGCCGGCCGCAGGTGAGGGGCGGGCCGCGCGACACCGCGCGGCCCGCGCCCCCGCACCGTCCGGCGCAGGCCGCTCCACGAACGCTCTCCCAGGGGGGAACCGCACCATGTCCACGCCTCGCGCGCTGCTGTCCGACGCCCGGCTCTATCTGTGCACGGACGCCCGCAGGCGCCAGGGCGACCTTCCTGCGTTCCTCGACGCCGTCCTCGCCTCCGGGGTGGACATCGTCCAGCTCCGGGACAAGGGCATGGAGGCGGCCGAAGAGCTCGACCACCTGGCCGTCCTCGCCGACGCGTGCCGGCGCCACGGCAAGCTCCTCGCGGTGAACGACCGGGCCGATGTCGCCCACGCCATCGGCTCCGACGTGCTCCACCTCGGCCAGGGGGATCTGCCGGTGCCCGCGGCCCGCGCGGTTCTCGGCGAGGACGTGCTGATCGGCCGCTCCACCCATGCCCGCTCCGAGGTCGACGCGGCCGTCGCCGAGCCCGGCGTGGACTACTTCTGCACCGGCCCCTGCTGGCCCACGCCGACCAAGCCCGGACGCCACGCCCCGGGCCTGGACCTGGTGCGGTACGCCGCCTCGCTCGACCGGCCGCGCCCCTGGTTCGCCATCGGCGGGATCGACGCCGGCAATCTCGACGAGGTGCTGGACGCCGGAGCCCGCCGGGTCGTCGTCGTGCGGGCGATCACCGAGGCCGCCGACCCGGCCGCCGCCACCGCCGAGCTGGCCAAAAGGATCCGGGCACGCGCCGCGGTGTGATCCGGCCGTCCGGAGGGCGACATCAGGCCGACTGTCCGAAGGATGGACAAACAACCCGTCAATTCGGGCAATTCACGCTGGTCCGGTCCTTTGGCCGTCGTGCTCTGGTTAACCTGCCCGTATGGCCCTTGGCACACCATCCACCAGGACAGATCACGCGCGTACCGTGCGTGAGCTTCTCGCGACCGGCAAGACCTCTTACTCGTTCGAGTTCTGGGCGCCCAAGACCGAGAAGGGCGAGCGGAACCTCTGGAACGCGCTGCGCCGGGTCGAGGCGGTGGGGCCGAGCTTCGTCTCCGTGACCTACGGGGCCGGTGGCTCCACCCGGGCCGGGACGGTGAAGGCCACCGAGCAGATCGCGGCCGATTCCACCCTCACGCCCGTCGCCCATCTCACGGCGGTCAACCACTCCGTCGCCGAGCTGCGCAACATGATCGGCCAGTACGCGGACGCCGGGATCCGGAACATCCTCGCCGTGCGCGGAGACCCGCCGGGCGACCCGATGGGCGAGTGGGTCAAGCATCCGCAGGGCGTGCGGTACGCGGCCGATCTCGTCCGGCTCATCAAGGAATCCGGCGATTTCTGTGTGGGCGTCGCGGCATTTCCCGAGATGCACCCGCGCTCGACCGACTGGGACACCGACATCCGGCATTTCGTGGACAAGTGCCGCGCCGGTGCCGACTATGCGATCACCCAGATGTTCTTCAATCCGGAGGACTATTTGCGTATGCGTGACCGCGTGGTCGCTGCGGGTTGCGAAACCCCGATCATCCCCGAGGTCATGCCGCTGACCAGCGTCAAACAGCTGGACAGATTTGCGCAGCTCAGCAACGCGTCTTTCCCCTCGTCCCTGAAAGAACGCATCCTCGCCGCCAAGGACGATCCCGCCGCTGTACGCTCCATTGGCATCGACTTCGCAACGCAGTTCTGTGCGAGGCTGCGATCCGAGGGTGTGCCCGGACTGCACTTCATCACGCTCAACAACTCGACGGCGACGCTCGAAATCTACGAGAATCTCGGACTGCACAAGCAGTCGTGACCGGCCGTACCCGCCGTGACCCGGGGCGGTGGCCGTAGAAGGGGGCGGGCATGGGCTGGACGGTCCTCTACATCGCGTTCGGAATCGTCGCGCTGTGGCTGCTCGGCGAGGTGCTCCTGCAGTACAAGGCGCGCCTTCGCTGGCGTCTGCTCGCTTTCGGCGGCTTCGGCCTGGTGGTCGTCGGTGTGCTGATTCCGTCGGTGTTCGTCATCGTCCTCGGCACGATCGCCTTCGCGACCGGCCAGACCTACGTCACGCTCTCCTTCCGGCGCGGCTTCTCCACCGGCTGGGCCATAGGGGGCAAGCCCGGTGCGAGCCGTCGTCGCCGGGGCGGCGGCGACCGGGAGGGCCGCGGGCCCACGCTCCAGGTGTCGGACCTGGAGATGGCGTCGCACGACGAGCAGCCTCCGCAGCGAGCGGACGCGGACGCTCCGGCGACCGCGGTCTACGCACCCGAGCCGATGCCGGACGACACCGGGCAGTACGGCGTCTACTCCGACCACCACCGGTCGCAGCAGCAGGGGGCGGACCAGGCGCAGCCCCAGCAGCAGCCGCAGTACGCCGCGTACGACCCGTACGCCGCCCCCGCCGCGTACGGGGCGGAGGGCCAGGATCCGTACGCCGGCCAGGACCCGCTCGCCGGGCAGTACGGCTACGGCACCGAGGGGCAGCAGTACGCCGCGTACTCCGACCCGTACATCGGGACCGGCACCACCGGCGGTCCCGCTCAGTACGACGCGTACGACAGCTACGGCAACGGCTACGACAGCTTCGGCGGCCGGCAGCAGTACGACGCCGACCCCTACGCCCAGCAGTACGCCCCCGAGACGCCGCCGGGCGGTGTCTGGGTGCCTCAGCAGCGCGAGGGCGAGCAGTACCCGGTCGCCCCACCGGAGCCGCCCGCGCACCCCGCCCCGTACCCGAACGGCTACAACAACGGCAACGGCTACGACGAGCAGCAGTACCGCTACTGACGACGCCGACGCCGACGCCGACGCCGACGCCGACGGTCGACGGCTCTCCCGGTCACTGGGAGCCCCGGAAGCCGTCGCCCTCCACGATCAGCCCGGCGACCAGCGCACCCGACATGCCCGCGTGGGCGAGCCCGCCGCCCGGGTGCGACCAGCCGCCCGCGACGTGGAGTCCCGGCAGCCGGGTGCGATTGCCCGGGTGCAGATGCGCGCCGCCCGCCCCGGCCAGCGCGGGCGCGGGCACCGAACCGCCCTCCGCGCCGGTGTCGGCGGCCGTCTCGGCCGGCGTCCGCACCTCGGCACGGAGCAGCCGCTCCCGTATCCCGGGCACGGCCGCGGCGGCCGTGTCGATCAGCGTGTCGGCGCACCGCTCGCGCACCGCGGGGTCCGTCCAGTCCACCACTCCGTGCGGGGCGACCGTCGCCGTCAGCGTCACCGCCTCGTGCGCGTCGTCGGGGCGGGCCGAGGGGTCGTCCGGGCGCAGCACCGTCACCGTGGGGTGCTCGGCGAGCCGCCCGCCGAAGACCGCCTCGCGCTCCGCCGCGCCGTCCTGCGCGTGCACCAGCGTCCGGTGCACGGCATCCGCGGGCCGGGCGCCGCGCAACGAGAGCAGAACCAGGAAGCGCCCCGGCACCACCCCTTGTCCGGGCCGGGGCTGCACCGCCACGTCCCCGTCCTGCCACAGCTCCTGACCGGGCACCAGCTCCGGCCGCGGCCGGATCCCCAGCACCACATGGCCGGCCTCGGCGACCGTGCCGTCCACGAGCTCGACGCCCGCCGCCCGGCCGTCCTTCTCGACGACCCGGGCCACCTCGGCGCCGAAGACGAACTCCACCTTACGGGCCAGGCACCGCTCGTACACCGCCTGCGCCAGGGCCCGCATCCCGCCGCGGACGTACCAGCTGCCGAACGTCTCCTCCATGTACGGCAGCAGGGCCGCCGCCGCCGGGGCGCGCAGCGGATCGAGCCCGTACGACAGGGCGTATCCGTCGAGGAGCGCGGCCAGCCGGGGGTCCGCCAGCTCCCACGCGCCGACCTCCGCGACCGTGCCCGCCTGCCGGGCGGAGCGCAGCAGGCGGCGCTGCCTCAGCGCCGGGTACGGATCACGGCCCAGCACCTGCCAGTCGGAGCGCAGCGGCTCCTCCAGGAGCGGACGCCGGGACCGGTCCCAGGCATCGCGCGCCCGGTCCAGGAACCCGCCCCAGGCCGCGCCCGCACCGCCGCCGAGCGCGCCGTCCAGCGCGGAGACGACCCCGGCACGTGAGGCGTTCGGCAGCGAGACCGCCGTGCCGTCGGCGAACAGATGGCGGCTCGAAGGATCGACCTGCGTCATGGTGACGCACCGCTCCAGCGGCTCCTTGCCGGTCTTCACGAACAAGTCGCGGTAGACGGCGGGCAGATGCAGCAGCGCCGGACCGGTGTCGAAGGCGAAGCCCTCATGGGCATACCGGCCGACCGAACCGCCGAAGGTCTCCGACCGCTCGTACACCGTCACCCGGTGGCCTGCCACGGCGAGCCGGGCGGCCGCCGCCATCGCGCCCATCCCGGCGCCGATCACCGCAATACGTGCCATGTCAGTGACCCTAGCGGCCACCACCGACAGTCACTCCGCCGGCTGGCGCGAACCCGTCCCGGCCAGGCGTTTCTCCTCCCGCCGCCGAGCCCTGCGGCGCAGGTGGCGGCGGATTCTGGAGGCCAGGAAGGCCACGATGACGATGCCCAGCAGCAACAGCGTCCCCGCGATGACGGCGGCCACCACCGGATGGAATATCGCGAAGGTGACGATCCCGGCGACACCCAGGTCCTCCGCGATGCTCACCGCGACATTGCTGAACGGTTCGGGGGAGGAGTTGACCGCCATCCTGGTGCCGGCCTTCACCAGATGGCTCATCAGCGCGGTGGAACCGCCCACCGCCGCGGCCGCGAGCTGCGGCAGCGAACCGCTCTCGCCGGCCAGCAGCGCGGCCACGACGGCACCGGCGACCGGCCTGATGACGGTGTGCGCCGTGTCCCAGACCGAGTCCACGTACGGGATCTTGTCGGCCACCACCTCGCACAGGAAGAGAACGCCGGCCACGACGAGGACGTCGGTGCGTTGCAGCGACGCGGGCACCTCGTCGGTCAGGCCGGTCGCACCGAAGACACCGAGCAGCAGGACCACCGCATAGGCGTTGATCCCGCTCGCCCAGCCGCTTGTGAACACCAGGGGGAGTACGGACACGGACGCGATCGTAACCAGACGGAGCAACGCCCGGGGCCCGGTCGGGTGCGCAGCTCTGAGTATCCGTACCTAGGCGATGAGATGAGTAGGTACGCGGATGGGCTTCCACTTGTGCGGACGGAAGAGTGGAACGCACGGAGAGGGGCGCGGCTCCGCACCGCCGGCACGGGGCGGCGGAACGGTCGCGGCGCTCCCTCCGGATCGGGGGAGCACGAAGGAGGGCCCGGGGGACCACGGGGGAACGAAGGTCACGGGGGAAGGCTCTCCGGCAGTGCGGAAGACGCCGGTCCGGCGCAGGCTCGGGGGGGATCGAGCCTCGCCGGACCGGCGTCTTTCTGCTGCCGGGCCCGGGTCCCGGACGGTCAGCGCCCGCTGACCCGCCCGTGCAGGAGCAGCGAGAGCGCCGAGTGCACATCGTCGATCGAACGCTCCGGCTGGAACGCCTGCCAGTCCAGGGCCGCCACCAGCACCATGCCGACGAGTGCGGCGGCCGTCAGCGGGATGTCGATCTCCTCGCTGAGCTCACCGTTGCCCACGCCCTCGCGCAGCACCCCCTCGACCACCGCGACCGCCTCCTGACGCACCACCAGGAGGGTTCCCTGCCAGGCCCGGTTGGTGCGCCACAGCTCCGCGACGTACAGCTGGGTGAAGGCCGGGTAGCGGTCGATGAAGACCAGACCGGCCCGGATCATCGCGTCCAGGGCCTCGACCCGGGTGCCGCCGCGCTCCCCGGTCTCCTCGGCCGCGGTGCGCAGCGAGGCCGTGAGCAGGCCGACGCCGTGGCGCAGCAGCTCCTCGAAGAGCTCGGTCTTGCTCTTGAAGTTGTAGTAGACCGTGCCCTTGGCGACGCCGGCGCGCTCGGCGATCTCGTCCACCGTGGTCGCCGAGAAGCCCTTCTCGGCGATGAGGGTCACGGCCGCTTCGTAGAGCTTCTGCCGGGTGGCCCGGCGACGCGTGGTGCTACTGCTTTCCATGCCCCTGATTCTCACAGGTTCCGGCGTGCTCACAGGCTCAGCTCCGGGTGGAGCCGGTCCAGGGTCCACACCTGCTTGCGGCGTGCGGCCACCGCGGTCAGCGCGAGCGCCCCCGCCGTGAAGGCCAGCAGGACCGCACTGCCCTGCCAGACCGGTCCCAGGCCGCCGCCCGTGATCAGCCGGCGCAGCCCCTCGACGATGTAGCTCATCGGCAGGTAGGGGTGGATCGCGTTGAAGAACCCGGGGCTGGTCTGGACGGGATACGTTCCCCCGGCCGAGGTCAGCTGGAGCATCAGCACCGCCAGTACGAGAATCCGTCCCGCGGCTCCGAACCGGGCGTTCAGCCACTGCACGATCGCCGCGAAGCAGCAGGTCACCAGCGCCAGGAAGCCGACCGTCCCGGCGGCGCGGGCCATCTGCAGACCGAGCCCCCAGTGCAGTACGGACATCAGGGCGGCCACCTGGAGCAGGCCGATCGCGGCCACCGGCAGCCAGCCCGCGAAGGCGATCCGCCAGGCGGAGGCCCCGGCGGCGAGCGCGCGCCGGTTGAGCGGCTGGATCAGCATGTAGGCCACCATCGCGCCGACCCAGAGGGAGAGCGGGATGAAGTAGGGCGCGAAACCGGTGCCGTAGTTGGGAGCCGTGTGCAGCGACTGGGAGGCCAGCTGCACCGGGTCGGCCATGACTCCGGTCCGGGCGTCGCGGTCCTTCTTGTCGTAGTCGGGGATCTTGCCGACGCCGTCGTTGAGTCCCTGGGCGAGGGTGGCCGAGCCGTCGCCGAGCCGGATCAGCCCGCCGTCCAGATTCGCCGCGCCCTTCTTGAGGTTGCCCACGCCGCTGTCCAGGTCGGCGGAGCCGGTCCTGGCCGTGACCAGGCCGGTGTGCAGATCGTCGGCCCCCTTCGCGACCTTGTGGGCACCGGTGTTGAGTGCGTTGACCTTCTTGACGGCGGACTCCAGGTCCTCGTCCAGGTGCGGCGCGCGCTCGGCCAGGTCGTCGGCCTGTCGCTGAAGGGTGGTCAGCTGGGTGCGCAGCTTCTTCAGATCGCCGTTCTGGTTGGTGACCAGTACGTTCACGTCGTCGGCCACGCCGGCGACATCGGCCGCCGCGGTCCTGGCGCGCTTCAGCGGCGGGCAGACCGTGGAGTCGGGGACCGGCTCCTGTGTGCAACTGGTGCGGTAGATCTCGGCCAGGTCGTCGGAGGCGGTGCGGGCGGCGGTGGCCGCGGTGGGTGCCGCCTTCACCAGCAGGTCGAGGTTGTCCCGCACGGTCTTCGAGGAGTCGGAGACCAGCCGGGCGGTGTCGCCGATCGACTTGCCGTTGTCCTTCAGGAACGGGCGGACGTCGGCGGCCACCCCGTTCACCTTGTCGGCGAGCTGCTGTGTGCCGTCGGCCACCTGCCGGGAGCCGGTTCCGAGGTCGCTCGCGCCCTTGTTCAGCTTGACGATCCCGTCGGCCAGCCTGTTGCTTCCGGCCTTGGCGTCCTTCAGCCCGTCCGCGAGATCCTGCGAGCCCTTCTTGGCCTTGCCGATGCCGCCCTTGAGGTCGTCGGCGCCCTTGGCGGCCTTCGCGGTCGCGTCGTGGAGGTCGGAGAAGTTGATGAAGATCCGGTCGTAGAAGCCGCGCGAGGCGTTGGTCGAGGCGGCGGTGCGCACCTCGGAGAAGACCGAGCGGGAGATCTGCCCGACGATGTAGTTGTTGGCGTCGTTGGTCCGCACCTGGAGGGCGCCGGCCTCGGGGGAGTCGCCCGAACTGGACGCGATCCGCTTGCTGAAGTCCGACGGCATGGTGAGCGAGAGGTAGTACGTGCCGTCCTCGACGCCCTTGTGGGCCTCGGTGGAACTGACCTCGTGCCAGTCGAAGACCTTGGAGTCCAGGAGCTTGCCGGTGATCTCGTCACCGGCCGCGATGTGCTTGCCGGCCGCGGTGGCGCCCTTGTCGTTGTTGACCAGCGCCACGGGGATCTTGTCGAGGCGGCCGTACGGGTCCCAGAAGGACCACAGGTACAGGGCGCCGTACAGCAGCGGCAGGAGCAGCAGCGCGACCAGTGCCGCGCGCGGGAGCTTTCCCCTGCCGAACCGCTTGAGCTCAAGCGCGGCCAGTCTCGGCGAACGCATCGGCCGTTCCTTCCTCGGTCGTGGTTTCCCCGGTCGCGTTCTCGACAGCAGCGGTCCTCGCGTCCGTGCCGGCCGCGTCGTCCGTGCCCTCCGTGCGCAGGATGATCGCGCCCTCGGGCGCCTGGCTGCAGACGGCGAGCACGGTGGTGCCGCTGTCCGCGACGGACCGCAACAGGTCCCAGGCCTCGGCGCGTTCGGCGTCGGAGAGCTTGAGATCGGTGTCGTCCACCGCGAGCAGCCGCGGAGTGCCGATCAGTGCGAGGGCGACGGAGAGCCGCAGCGCCTCCAGCCGCTCCAGATCCCGTACGGAGGTCCGCCCGGCCTTGGGCAGGGTGTCCGGGTCGAGTCCGGCGGCGTCCAGCGCCGCGTCGATCCGGGCCCGGGCGGTGGCGACCCGCTCGGCACGCGGCCGCAGCAGGGCGCGCAGTGAGCCGTCGAAGCGGCGTTGCAGCAGGGCCCGCTCGCGCAGGTGCTCGTCGACGGTGAAGGCCGGATCGAGCTCGCTGACGCCGGGGACCGGGCCCAGCGCGGCGATGCGGCGTACGGCGGCCATTTTGCGCGGCAGACGCAGCCCGCCGACCTTCGCCTGGCCCTCGGTGGGGCGCATCCGGCCGGTGAGAGCGAGCAGCAGGCAGGTGCGGCCCGAGCCGGACGGGCCCTCGATCGCCACCAGTGAGCCGGGTCCGGCGTCGATGTCCAGGCCCCGGAAGGCCCAGCCGCGCGGCCCCTTGAGCCCGAAGTCCTCGGCTGTGACGGATGCCCCGTGCGGGCTGTCCACAGACTCCCCCTTGTTTTGAACTGACCGGTCAGTGCAAAAAGGTAGCCCGAACTTGCGAACGAAGCAAAAGCGCAGGTCGGAGGGGGGTCCGGATCGATTGTCAGTGGTGCCCCTCACGATGGATGCATACGGCCACGGAGCCGTTACACGAGACAGGAGGTTTCGTCATGGCCCACTCGTCCGCAGCAGCCGCATCCCGGCGCCGCACAGACGGCCCTGCCCCCTCACTGACCGGCCCGGCAAGCGATGTCCACCCCGTTCTGCGCCGCACCGCGGCGCCGCCCGCCGCCCTCGATCTGCTCGCCAAGGCCCGGACCGGCCTCGACGAGGCCGCCGTTCTCGATGTGCCGAACGAGCGGTATGCCACCGCTCACCTCGCAGCGCTGCGCACCGCGGCCGCGGTCCTCGCCGCGCGGGGCCGCCCGGAGACGTCCAGGCGGCGCCGGGAGCGCATCCGCAGTGCCTGGGAGGTCCTGCCCGAAATAGCCCCCGAGCTGACCGAATGGAGCGCGCTGTTCGCCTCCGGTGCCCGCCGCAGGGCCCGTGCCGAAGCCGGGATCCCCGGTGCGGCCAGCCGGCGGGACGCCGACGACCTGCTGCGTGACGCGGCGATGTTCCTGCGTCTGGTCGAGCGGCTGCTGGTGCTCCAGCCGGTGCTCCCGCAGGCCAGGAGGGAGCG
Organism: Streptomyces sp. NPDC048295; assembly: GCF_040652135.1. Lineage (NCBI taxonomy): Bacteria > Bacillati > Actinomycetota > Actinomycetes > Kitasatosporales > Streptomycetaceae > Streptomyces > Streptomyces sp. NPDC048295. Next base: position 333,608 of record NZ_JBEZLL010000006.1, on the reverse strand, counting down.
GTCCGACGCGGGATGACGGCAGCGGCGGCGCGAGGCAATAGGGTGGGCAGCGCTCGTACCACCTGCACTGTTCACGCTCCGCCGTCAGAGGCGGCACCGTGCCGAGGAGTCATCTGCCGTGTCGGACCCGCTGCGCCCCCGCGCCTCCCTCCGTACCGCCGTGGTCTGGGAGGTCCTCAAGGACGCCCTCGACCGCCGGGTGAAGGTGACCGGCAGGGACGCCCTGGACGTCCTGGACACCGGCGGCGGCACCGGGAACTTCGCGGTGCCGGTCGCCCGCCTCGGCCACCGCGTCACCGTCGTCGACCCCAGCCCCAACGCGCTCTTCGCGCTGGAGCGCCGCGCCGCCGAGGCCGGGGTCGCCGACCGCGTCCGCGGCGTCCAGGGCGACATCCACGGTCTGTTCGAGGTGGTCGAGCGCGGTGGGTACGACGCGGTGCTCTGCCACGGCGTCCTGGAGTACGTGGACGACCCCGCCGAGGGAGTGCGCAACGCGGTGGAGGCGCTCCGGCCGTCCGGTGCGCTCAGCCTGCTCGCCGCCGGGCTCGGCGGCGCCGTCCTGGCGCGGGCGCTGGCCGGTCACTTCACCGAGGCCCGGCAGGCGCTCGGTGACCCGGCGGGCCGCTGGGGCGAGGGTGACCCGATGCCCCGGCGCTACACCGCGGAACAGCTCACCGAGCTGGTCTCTGGGGCCGATGTCGAGGTCGGCGCGGTCCATGGCGTACGGGTCTTCGCCGACCTGGTACCGGGCGTCCTGGTGGACACGGAGCCCGGTGCCATGGAGGCCCTGCTCAAGCTGGAGGCCGCCGTGGCCGAACAGCCCGCCTTCCACTCGGTCGCGACGCAACTGCACGTCCTGGGCACGAAGCGCGCCTGAGCGCGAGCCGGTCCGGTCCGGCGGCTCCGGACACAGCACGGCTGATCAGCGGCGCAGCGGCAGACGGAGTACGCACCGGGCCCCCCGATCGGGCGCTTCGCCCCGTATGATCGGGGGACACCATCCGGCATGACGGATCGGAGGTTGGGGAATCAACGCCTCAGCAGCTGAGCCGTTGTGGCGGCCCGGACTGGCTGATGGGCAAGAAGGCGGGTTTCACGGGGGCGATTCCCTGCCTATCCTGGAAGGGCCGCATACCGGCCGCCCCCCGCGGCCGACGACGAGGAGGACTCCGTGCCGCTCTCGGAGCACGAGCAGCGAATGCTCGAGCAAATGGAGCGAGCGCTGTACGCCGAAGATCCCAAGTTCGCGACAGCGCTCGAGGGAAGCGGGCTGCGTACGTACACCCGGCGACGGGTCTACCAGGCGGTCGCAGGCTTCCTGGTGGGTATCGCGCTCCTCATGGCCGGAATGGTCGCCCAGCTCATCTGGATCAGCGTGGTGGGATTTCTCGTCATGCTGGGCTGTGCGGTCCTTGCGGTCACAGGTTGGCGCAAAGCACCCAAACCGGGCGAGCATCCGGCAGCCGGAGCCGCCGGTGAGCGCGGTCGGCCCAGGCAGCGCCGGACCGTGATGAACCGCATCGAGCAGCGGTGGCAGCGCCGCCGTGACGAGCAGGGTCAGTAGGTCCCCGGACACACTTGGATGAGGGGCGGCCGCGTCTTCGCGGCCGCCCCTCATGCGTGCCCGGCGCAGGCCACCGGCGGTGGCCTGCGCCTGGTCCAGGCCACCGCAGGCGGCCACCGCGGGGCCCTGACTTCCCTGCGGGCGGGCCCTCACGAGCGGCGTCGCCGTGTTCCTGCACGCCTTCGCGAGGGCCGCGCCCCCGGGCGGTCACCCCTGCTGGCGCGACGGCCTCCGCAGCAGGCCCGTCCAGCGGACCCGGCGCCGGAGCGCCGTCCAGCCGCCGGTGATCGCCGCCCAGCGGTCCGAGGCCGCCCAGATCACCCGAACGGCCGAGCGCGGTGCCACGACGGCCCGGATCCGGGTGAGCCGGTCGGCAGACGCCCGCAGACCGGCTCGTACCGTCTCCACATCCTCGGCCAGTCCGGTGCCCGGACGCGGCTCGGGGGCGTAGAGGACCTGCTCCACCGCGCCCGCGACCCGGTGCACCGCGGCGGCCGCGTCGGGTCCCAGCTGACCCAGCCGCACCACTCGGTCCGCCGCCTTGCGCGGGGTCCGGGAGTCGTCGGGCTCGATGCCGTGGTCCCAGGCCGTATCGGTGATCTCCTGCCAGGCCGCGAGCGTGCCGGACATCGCGTGCACCGGCACGCGGCCCGGTCCGGCGCCGTGGCCCGGGCCGGTGCCGTCGGCGTCCCGCCCGGTGGGCGACGTACGCCCGGTGGAGAGATCCAGCCTGCGCCTGCGGGCCCGCAGCCGCCAGAACAGCGGCAGCAACGGCAGCGCGAGGACCACCACGGCGAGCAGGGCCAGACCGACGACCGTGCCCGTCGGTGTCCCGGAGTCCGTCGGAGCCGTCGCCCCGGGCGCCGCAGTGCTGCCGCACTCGCCCTGCTTGCGCATCTGTGCCGGGCAGCTGTCGGGGACGGACGGCGCGGCCGAGGGAGCGGCCGAGGAGCCCTTCTCCGGCGGGGCCGGGACGTCCGTGTCACCCGTGGGAACGGCCTGCTGGGTGTACGACGGGGTACTGCCCCGCGTCGGAGTCGGCTCGAAACGGGTCCACCCGATGCCCTCGAAGTAGAGCTCGGGCCAGGCATGCGCGTCGCGCAGCCCCACCGAGACCGAACCGTCCGACTGCCCGGTGCCGGGGGTGAAGCCCACCGCGACCCGGGCCGGAATGCCCAGCGTCCGTGCCATCGCCGCCATCGCGAACGAGAAGTGGACGCAGAAGCCCTGCCTGTCCTTGAGGAACCGGCTGATCGCCGCGCTCCCGGTGCCCGAGTTCACCGAGGTGTTGTAGGTGAAGCCGCCGTCCGAGGCGAAGTAGTCCTGCAGCTTCACCGCGCGCTCGTAGTCGTTGGCGGCACCCTTGGTCACCCGGTCCGCGGTCTCCTGGACCACCTTCGGCAGGGAGGCGGGCACACGGGTGTACTCGTGCCGCAGGGCGGCCGGCGCCGGCGGCGCCGCGGAGAGCTGCTCGGCGGTCGGCTCGACCACCAGACTGGAGACCTGGTACTGCGCCCCGCGGGTCGTCTCCCCGCGGTCACCGACGAGCGTCCGCCCCTCCGGCTCGTACCGCCAGCGGCCGTTGATCCTGACCTCGGTCGCCGGGTAGGGGAGCGGCAGATAGGTCTGCTGGTAGGAGCCGGAGGCGGAGATGTTCGTCCTGACCTCCGTCACCGCCACGTCCGGGCCGAGGCCCGCCGGATCGGGGAGCCGCTTCGGCACGTCCCTCAGACGGCGCGTGGAGGGGCGCCACTCGCTCCCGTTGAACTGGTCCAGGGCCAGAATCCGCAGATAGAAGTCCTGCGGGGCGCCGGAATTGGTGCGGTAGGACATCACCTGCCGGTTCTCCGGCTGGTTCAGGTTGTCCTGCAGCGAGACCAGCGGGTTCACCGCGGAGATGGTGCCGCCGCCCCCCTTGCCGTTCCCGCCGCCTCCCGTACCCGTCAGCAGACCGCCGCCGAGTCCCGGCAGCGCCGCCGGTACGACCAGCGAGACGCCCAGCGCCAGTGCGCCGATGCGGCGCCCGGTGCGGACCGGGGCCGTCGGCCGGCCGCCCGCAAGCGCCGCACCGACCGCCGGGCCCCCCGGGGACCTGGCGGCCGCGCCGCTGAAGACCCGGCCCCACTGGGAGAGCCGGTCCCGGCCCTCGGCCAGCAGAAGCAGCAGGTAGCCACCGGCCGCCAGCAGGAACCAGAGCCAGTCCGCCCCGCCCTCGGACAGCCCCGCGGCCACCGAGTAGAGCGCGAGGAGAGGCAGACCGGCCGGGGCCGCGCTGCGGAACGTCACCGCGAGGGCGTCCACCGCCAGCCCGATCAGCAGCACACCGCCGATCAGTATCAGCCGGATGCCGTCCGTCACGGGAGCCGGAGCGGCATACCTTCCGACGTCCTCGGCACCCGACGTCAGCAGATGCGCGAGCCGCTGGACGGCCTCCGGGCCCGGCAGCAGACCGGCCATCGCCTGCTGTCTGGCGAAGACCACCGTCAACAGGACCAGCGTGACCAGCGCCTGCGCCGCGACTGTCAGCGGACGGGGCACGGGCGCCCGGCGCACGAGCGCCCCCGTCCCGCTCTGGACCGCCAGCAGGAACGCCGCCTGAAGGATCCATCCGGCCGGCTCCACCAGCGGCAGCATCGAGGCCGCCGCCATCAGCGTCGCCGCAAAGGCGCACAGCGCCAGCCGACCACGACCGCTCATGACCATCCCCCGGAGAAACCTGTCGTGCCGTCCGCGGCGCCGCCGACGGCGGCGGACTGCGCCGCCACGTCCTGGTGCCCCGCCTGCTGCCAGTAGCGGGCGAGACCGGTCCCGGGCGTCACCGCCACAGCCGTCCAGCCCGATTCCCGCAGCAGCCGCAGCCGCCGCTCGGAAGCCTCCCGCGCCCCCGCGCGCGGCACATCGCCCTGCAGCCAGTCCGCGCTGTCCAGCACGAAGGCGACGGCGCCGCCGCTGCGCTGCCGCATCCGCGCCGCCACCGCCGCCTGCTCCTCGTCCAGATCACCGAAGAAGGCGATCAGCAGCCCTTCGTTGCCCCCGCGCAGCACGTCGTACGCGCGCGACAGACCGCCGCCGTCGGAGTGGTCGACCACCGCCAGGGTGTCCAGCATCAGACCCGCGGACTCGGCGGACTCCTGCGTCGAACCGGCGAAACCGCCCGCGCCCTCGCCGGGGACCGCGTTCCCGTCGTCGGTCAGCAGCCGGACGGCGAAACCCCGCTCCAGCATGTGCGTCAGCGCGGACGCGGCCCCGGACACCGCCCACTCGAAGGCGGAGTCGGGCCCCGTCCCCTGGTAGGCGGTCCGCCGGGTGTCCAGCAGCACCGTGCACCTGGCCCGCTGCGGCTGTTCCTCGCGGCGCACCATCAGCTCGCCGTAACGCGCGGTCGAGCGCCAGTGGACCCGGCGCAGGTCGTCGCCGTGCCGGTAGCCGCGCGGGATCACGTCGTCGTCACCGGCCAGCGCCAGCGAACGCTGCCGTCCCTCTCCGTACCCCGAGGCCTCGCCGGCCAGCCGCACCGGCGGCAGCGGCTCGGTCCGCGGAATGACCACGAGGGTGTCGTACGCGTTGAACGAACGCGTCAGCTCGCACATCCCGAACGGATCGCTCAGACGCAGTTGCAACGGCCCGAGCGGATAGCGCCCGCGCAGATCCGACCGCACCCGGTAGGACACCTCGCGGCGGCCGCCCGCCTCCACCCGGTCCAGCACGAACCGGGGCCGCGGCCCGAGCACATAGGGCACCCGGTCCTGGAGCATCAGCAGCCCGGTGGGCATCCGCGACACGTTCTCCATCCGCAGATGGACCCGCGCCTCGGTGCCGGCCGGTACCCGGGACGGCGCGAGCCGCCGGGTGCCCGCGACCCGGTAGCGGGTGCGGACGAGCACCACCACACAGACCAGCGGCAGCGCGGCGAGCAGCAGCCCGACCCGCAGCAGATCCGCCTGGCCGAGCACATAGGCGCAGACCGCCGCGGCGATCCCGGCCGCCAGAAAGGAACGCCCACGGGTGGTCAGCCCGCTCAGAGCGGCCCGCAGACCGCCCTTCTCATCGCCGTCGTCCATCGCGGCCGGCCCCCCGGCCGTCATCACACCCGCCGTGCGCCGGGCTGCTGCCGGCCGTACGCCGGACGGCCCGGCCGGTGCTGCGGCTGCACCTGGGTGACGCCGCCGCTCGCGGTCGGGACCGGCGTCTGCTGGAGGATCTCCAGCACGACCTGCTCGGCGGTACGACGGTTCAGCTGGGCCTGGGCCGTCGGCAGCAGCCGGTGCGCGAGCACCGGGGCCGCCAGTGCCTGCACATCGTCCGGCAGGCAGTAGTCCCGGCCGCTCAGCGCGGCGGAGGCCTTCGCCGCGCGCAGCAGATGAAGGGTGGCCCGGGGCGATGCGCCGAGCCGGAGATCGGGATGGCCGCGGGTGGCCCCGACGAGCTCCACCGCGTACCGCCGCACGGCGTCGGCCACATGGACCGTCCGCACCGCGTCGATCAGCTTCACGATCTCGTGGGCGTGCGCCACCGGCTGAAGGTCGTCGAGCGGCGAGAGGCCGCCGTGCACATCGAGCATCTGCAGCTCGGCCTCCGCGGTCGGATAGCCGATCGACACCCGCGCCATGAACCGGTCGCGCTGGGCCTCCGGCAGCGGATAGGTGCCCTCCATCTCCACCGGGTTCTGGGTGGCCACCACCATGAACGGGTCGGGCAGCTCGTAGCTGTGTCCGTCGATGGTGACCTGGCGCTCCTCCATGGACTCCAGCAGCGCCGACTGGGTCTTCGGCGAGGCGCGGTTGATCTCGTCGCCGATCACGATCTGGGCGAAGATCGCGCCCGGTTTGAACTCGAAGTCGCGCCGCTGCTGGTCGAAGACGGACACACCGGTGATGTCCGAGGGCAGCAGGTCCGGCGTGAACTGAATGCGCCGTACCGAGCAGTCGATGGACCGCGCCAGCGCCTTGGCCAGCATCGTCTTGCCGACCCCGGGGACGTCCTCGATGAGGAGATGCCCCTCCGCCAGCAGCACGGTCAGCGAAAGCCGTACGACCTCGGGCTTGCCCTCGATCACACTCTCCACCGACCTGCGCACCCGCTCCGCAGTCGTGGTCAGATCTGTGAGGCTCGCTCGATCGTCATAGGTCGTCACCCGGCCCTCCTCGGCCCTGCCCCACGCTCACCAGGAGCAGGGGATACCCCATTCACGGGCCGGCGCGCACACAGCGGTCCGGCCCACCCCGAAACATGGACACCCCTCCCGGACACGTCCGGGGGGATGTCACACGGGCATTCTTGTTGCCGTTACCGCTTCGTGTCACTCGCCTGTGGACAAGTGGGGGCGATATGCCGGTTTCGGTGGGGTTTTCGGTTCCGGGAGGGCGCTGTCCGGCCGGTCAGGAGGCGGGGAGGATCTCCCGCAGCAGGCCGGTGGTCACATCGAAGACGAAGCCGCGGACGTCGTCCGTGTGCAGCAGGAACGGCGAGGTACGCACGCGCTGCATCGACTGGCGTACGTCCTGGTCGGCGTCCTTGTACGCCTCCACGGCCCAGACCGGACGCTGGCCGACCTCCGCCTCCAGCTCCTGGCGGAATTCCTCGGTGATCGATTCCAGACCGCAGTTGGTGTGATGGATGAGTATGACGCTGCGCGTGCCGAGGGCCCGCTGGCTGATGGTCAGCGAACGGATCACATCGTCGGTGACCACGCCGCCCGCGTTGCGGATGGTGTGGCAGTCGCCGAGCGCCAGGCCGAGCGCGTCGTGCAGGTCGAGCCGGGCGTCCATGCAGGCGACCACGGCGACGCGCAGCACCGGCTTGGCGTCCATGCCCGGGTCTTCGAATTCGGCGGCGTACCGGACGTTCGCCTCGACGAGACGGTCGGTGACCGTGTCTCCGGAGGGGGCGGGGGAGGCAGGCCCGGCGGGGGATTGCGCGGAAGTCGACATGGCTATGACGTTAGCCTCCGCACCCGTGCCGGTCGTGCTGCGAGAAGGCACAAAGAACGTCAACGAGACTTGTTGTGAGGTAACCCACAAGCCTCACACCGTGCGTCCGGGCGGGTGAACAGCGGGGCCCGGCGACGCGCAGCCGGGTTGATTGATCGGGAATCGATCGAATGGCAGGGTGGACTAAAGTGACGGGAAGTTACCGACACCCTGCACATTCCGTAGATTTCCCCTGTGTGCGCGGCGTACGTACGGGCCCGGCCCTCTCCCGCTCGCCGGCCGGCGGCGTTCCTTCCCCGGCGCCTGCCGACCTCCCCTTCTGAGCGGGCGGGGACCAGGCCGTACGTGCGGCCACACGGGACCTGAGCCTGAGAGGGCACATGAGCCAGACCCGACACGTCCCGGTGATGCTCCAGCGGTGCCTGGACCTGTTGGCCCCGGCTCTGGAGGCGCCGGGCCCGCAGGCGCCCGTGGTCGTCGACTGCACCCTCGGCCTCGGCGGGCACAGCGAGGCTCTGCTCTCCGCCTTCCCCTCCGTACGGCTGATCGGGCTGGACCGGGACAAGGAGGCGCTGCGGCTCTCCGGCGAGCGGCTCGCCCCGTACGGCGACCGGGCCACCCTGGTGCACGCGGTCTACGACGAACTGCCCGAGGTGCTCGACAGGCTCGGCATCCCGAAGGTCCAGGGCGTCCTGTTCGACCTCGGCGTCTCCTCCATGCAGCTGGACGAGGCCGACCGTGGATTCGCGTACGCCCAGGACGCCCCGCTCGACATGCGGATGGACCAGACGACCGGCATCGGCGCGGCCGAGGTGCTCAACACCTATCCGCCGGGCGAGCTGGTCCGGATCCTGCGGGCGTACGGCGAGGAGAAGCAGGCCAAGCGGATCGTCTCGGCGATCGTGCGCGAGCGCGAGAAGGAGCCGTTCAGCAACAGTGCCCGGCTCGTCGAGCTGATCCGCGACTCGCTGCCCCAGGCCGCCAAGCGCACCGGCGGCAACCCCGCCAAGCGGACCTTCCAGGCGCTGCGCATCGAGGTCAACGGCGAGCTCACCGTCCTGGAGCGGGCCATTCCGGCTGCCGTGCAGAGCCTCGCGGTCGGTGGCCGCATCGCCGTCCTGTCGTACCACTCGCTGGAGGACCGGCTGGTCAAGCAGGTGTTCGCGGCGGGCGCCGCCACCACGGCGCCGCCCGGACTGCCGGTCGTCCCCGAGCGCTACCAGCCCCGGCTGAAGCTGCTGACCCGCGGCGCGGAACTGCCCACCGAGGAGGAGGTCGCCGAGAACCGGCGCGCCGCCCCCGCCCGGCTGCGCGGCGCCCAGCGGATCCGCGAGGAGGAGCGATGAGCGTCCGGCGTCCGGGGAACCGGAAGCCGGCGGCGCACGGGGCGCCGCGGTGAGCGGACCGGCCGGGCAGTTGAAAGGGCGCGCCGCGCGGCTCGCCCGGCTGCTGCCGGCCGGGCCCAGCAACGCGGCCCGCACCCCCTTCGTCCTGCTGGTCGTGGTGCTGCTCGGCGGCGGCCTGATCACGCTCCTGGTGCTCAACTCGGCCCTCAACGAAGGGTCGTTCAGGCTGAGCGAGCTGAAGAAGCGGACCACCGGGCTCACCGACGAGCAGCAGGCCCTCCAGCGCGACGTCGACAACTACTCCAAGCCGGACGCCCTGGAGCGGCGCGCCCGCGAGCTGGGCATGGTGCCCGGCGGCAGCCCCGCCTTCCTGAATCCGGACGGCACGGTCCGCGGCGTACCCGCCGAGACCACCGCCGAGCCCGTGCCCGCCCCGCCTCCGGCGAAGAACAGCGCGCCGGCGGCGCCCCGCGCGACCGCGCCGCCCGCCACCGTCCCGGCCTCGTCCTCCCCGTCGCCGTCGGCCGGCTCCCCGGGCACCGCCGCGTCGCCCAGTACCTCCGCTACCCCGCCCGCCGGGCCGCGTACCCCGGCAGACCAGCCCCCGACGAGCCCCGGCAGGTGACGCAGTGCCGCCCAAGGATCCACCGCGCCGCCGGGTCCCCGGCCCCGCCCGCCCGCGCAGCGGCGCAGGCGGGCAGGGGCGCCCGCGGCCCGCCGCCCGCCGCCCGTCCTCCCCGGCACGGCGCCCCCACCCGCCCCGCGGCCGGTCCACGCGCACGCTGCGGCTCGGCAACCCGCGCCCCCGGCTCCGCCTGGTCAGCCTCGCCCTGACCCTCGTCATGCTGGCGTTCGTCATCCGGCTGCTCCAGGTCCAGGCCGTCGACGCCAGCGCGTACGCGGCCAAGGCCAAGGTGAACCGCTACCTCAGTTACACGATCTCCGCCGAGCGGGGCGAGATCACCGACCGCAGCGGGATCGCCCTGGCCACCAGCGTCGACGCGTACAACATCACCGCCGACCCCTCGATGTTCACGCCCGAGTTCAGCAAGGCCCCCGACGCGCCCCAGCAGGCGGCGGCGCTCCTCGCCCCGATCCTCGGGACCGACGCCACCGAGCTGACCCGGAAGCTGTCCGGGAAGGGCCGCTACGTCGTCCTGGCCCGCCGCCAGACCCCGCAGGTCTGGAACCAGATCAAGGACCTCAAGTCCGTCTTCGCCGAGAAGGCGGGCAAGGCCCGGGCGAGCGGCGGTGAAGGAGCCAATGTCCTCGCCGGGATCTTCCAGGAGACGACCACCAGACGGGTCTACCCCAACGGGGGTCTCGCCGCCGGGATACTGGGTTACGTCAACGCCGACGGCAAGGGCGCGGGCGGCCTCGAATCGCAGCTGGACAAGGAGCTCGCGGGCGAGGACGGCAAGATCAGCTACGCCCAGGCGGGCGGCCGGCGGGTGCCCACCGCGGGCACCAAGGAGGTCCCGGCCGTCCCCGGGGCCGACATCGAGCTGACCATCGACCGCGACATCCAGTGGGCCGCCCAGCAGGCCATCACCGACCAGGTGAAGAAGTCCAGGGCAGACCGCGGCTACGTCGTCGTCCAGAACACCCGGACCGGCGAGGTCCTCGCCATGGCCAACGCGCCCGGCTTCGACCCCAACGACCTCTCGCGGGCCGACGCGGCGTCGCTGGGCAACGCGGCCCTCCAGGACGTCTACGAGCCCGGCTCCACCAGCAAGGTGATGTCGATGGCCGCCGTGCTGGAGGAGGGGGCCGCCACCCCGGGCACCCATGTCACCGTCCCCAACCGGCTGCACCGGGGCGACCGGCTCTTCAAGGACGACATCGACCACGCCACCTGGTACCTCACGCTCAACGGCGTACTCGCCAAGTCCAGCAACATCGGCACCATCCTGGCCACCGGCGAACTGGGCAGGACCCAGGCCGAGGCCAACAAGGTCCTCTACTCCTACCTGCGCAAGTTCGGGATCGGCTCGCCGACCGGGCTCGACTATCCCGGCGAGACCCCCGGCATCCTGGCCAAGCCCCAGGACTGGTCGACCTCGCAGCAGTACACGATCCCGTTCGGCCAGGGCCTCTCGCTCAACGCCATGCAGGCCGCCTCCATCTACTCGACGATCGCCAACGGCGGGGTCCGTGTCGCGCCCACGCTGGTACGCGGCACCAAGGGCGCCGACGGCCACTTCACGGCCGCCGATCCACCCGAGCGGACCAGAGTGGTCAGCGCGAAGACCGCGAGGTCGCTCGCCGCCATGCTGGAGTCGGTGGTCGGCGACGAGGAGGGCACCGGAACGAAGGCCAAGATCCCGGGTTACCGGGTGGCGGGCAAGACCGGTACGGCCAACCGGGTCGACCCGGTGCGCGGCGGCTACCACGGCTACACCGCGTCCTTCGCGGGCTTCGCACCCGCCGACAACCCGCAGATCACCGTCTACTGCGCGATCCAGAACCCGACCAAGGGCAGCTATTTCGGCGGCCAGATCTGCGGGCCGATCTACAAGCAGGTCATGGAGTTCGCGCTCAAGACCCTCCAGACCCCACCGTCCGGCAGCAGGCCAGCCCGGCTGCCGGTGTCCTTCGATCCCGGCGAGTGAACTCGGGGAAACCATCCAGTGACAACCATCACGCCCGATCCCGGGAACCGGAACGGGAACCACCGGAACCCCGGCCCCTCACTTCGCGAGAGGCCGGGTGCGCCCGGTACGCTCACCGCCGTGCCCCACGCTGATCAGTTCCAAACCACCCAGAAGGCCGCCCCTGTGAACTACCCGGGAGCGCCCCGCCCGGACCGGATCGGACCGACTTCGCTCGGCGAACTGGCGGCCCGGCTGGGAGTCGAGCCGCCGGGAACCGGAGAGGTCACCGGCATCACCCACGACTCCCGGGCGGTACGCCCCGGCGACCTCTACGCGGCCCTGCCGGGAGCCCGCCTCCACGGCGCCGACTTCGCGGCCCAGGCGGCCGGTCTCGGCGCGGCGGCGATCCTCACCGACCCGCCGGGCGCCGAGCGTGCCGCGGCCACCGGACTCCCGGTGCTGGTCACCGAGGACCCGCGCGGCCGGATGGGTGAGCTCGCCGCCGAGATCTACGGACGGCCCGGCGCCGGTCTGCTCCAGATCGGCATCACCGGAACCTCCGGAAAGACCACCACCGCCTACCTGATCGAGGGCGGCTTCCGCGGCGCCGGGCGCGCCACCGGGCTCATCGGCACCGTGGAGATGCGGATCGGCGACGAGCGCATCAAGTCCGAGCGCACCACCCCCGAAGCCACCGACCTGCAGGCACTGTTCGCCGTCATGCGCGAGCGCGGCGTCGACTCGGTGACCATGGAGGTCTCCAGCCACGCCCTGGTGCTCGGCCGGGTCGACGGCTGCGTCTTCGACGTCGCGGTCTTCAACAACCTCAGCCCGGAACACATGGAGTTCCACTCCGGGATGGAGGACTACTTCCAGGCCAAGGCACAGCTCTTCACCCCGCGGCGCAGCAGGCGGGGCGTCGTCAACTTCGACGACGAGTACGGCCGCAGGCTGATCGGCGAGGCGTCCGTCCCGGTCACCACCTTCTCCGCCGAAGGCCACCCGGACGCCGACTGGCGGGCCGAGAACGTCGAGACCGGGCCGCTCGGCTCGACGTTCACCGCCGTCGGCCCCCAGGGCGAGCGGATCGCCGCCAGAGCCCCGCTGCCCGGCCCGTTCAACGTCGCCAACACCCTCGCCGCGATCGTCACGCTCGCCGTCGCGGGCATCGACCCGCAGACCGGGGCCGAAGGGGTCGCGGCCGTTCCGGGCGTGCCCGGCCGGCTGGAGCGGGTCGACGCCGGACAGCCGTATCTCGCGGTCGTCGACTACGCGCACAAGACCGACGCCGTCGAGTCCGTGCTGCGCTCCCTGCGCAAGGTCACCAAGGGCAGGCTGCACATCGTCCTGGGCTGCGGCGGCGACCGCGACACGACCAAACGCGGCCCGATGGGCGCCGCCGCGGCCCGCCTCGCCGACACCGCCGTACTGACCTCCGACAACCCCCGTTCCGAGGACCCCCTCAAAATCCTCGCCGCAATGCTCGCGGGCGCCGCCGAGGTGCCCGTCGACGAGCGGGGCGACGTCCTGGTCGACGCCGACCGGGCCGCCGCCATCGCCGCCGCGGTCGCCCGCGCCGAGCCCGGTGACACGGTGCTGATCGCCGGCAAGGGCCACGAGCAGGGCCAGGACATCCACGGCGTGGTACGCCCCTTCGACGACCGCGTGGTCCTGCGCGCGGCCATCGAGCGCTCCACGGGGCACGAGCCCACCGAGAGCTCCGACCACCGCGCCCACACCCACGAGAACAACAGTCAGGGATGACCAAGTGATCGCCCTTTCCCTCGCCGAGATCGCCGAAATCGTCGGCGGGCAATCGCACGACATACCCGATCCGGCAGCAATCGTCAGCGGGCCCGTCGTCATCGACTCCCGAAAGGTGGAGCAAGGCAGTCTGTTCGCCGCCTTCGCAGGCGACCGGGTCGACGGCCACGACTACGCGCAGCGCGCCGTCGAGGCGGGCGCGGCAGCCGTGCTGGCCACCCGCCCCGTCGGTGTCCCGGCGATCGTCGCCGACGACGTCGTGGCCGCACTCGGCGCGCTCGCCCGCACCGTCGTGGGCCGCCTCGGCACCACCGTCGTCGCGCTCACCGGCTCCGCGGGCAAGACCTCCACCAAGGACCTCATCGCGCAGCTCCTCGAACGCAAGGGGCCCACCGTCTACCCGGCGGGCAACCTCAACAACGAGATCGGCCTGCCCCTCACCGCGCTGCGCGCCACCGAGGACACCCGCCACCTCGTCCTCGAAATGGGTGCACGCTACATCGGCGACATCCGCTACCTCACCGGACTCGTCCCGCCCCGGGTCGGCCTCGTCCTCAACGTCGGCACCGCCCACATCGGCGAGTTCGGCGGCCGGGAGCAGATCGCCCAGGCCAAGGGCGAGATGGTCGAGTCGCTGCCCGAGGACGGCGTAGCCGTACTCAACGCCGACGACCCGCTCGTACGCGCCATGTCCTCCCGCACCAAGGCCCGGGTGCTGCTCTTCGGGGAAGCCGCGGAAGCGGACGTACGGGGCGAGAAGGTCCGTCTCACCGACGACGGACGCCCCGCTTTCCAGCTCCACACACCCACCGGGTGCAGCGACGTGACCATGCGCCTGTACGGTGAGCACCACGTGTCGAACGCGCTCGCCGCGGCCGCCGTCGCCCATGAGTTGGGCCTGTCCGCAGACGAGATCGCCGAAGGGCTCTCCGAGGCGGGCACCCTCTCCCGCTGGCGCATGGAGGTCACCGAGCGTCCGGACGGCGTGACGTTCGTCAATGACGCCTACAACGCGAACCCCGAATCCATGAAAGCCGCGCTGCGCGCGCTGGTCGCCATGGGGAAGGGCCGTCGCACGTGGGCGGTGCTCGGCCAGATGGCCGAGCTCGGCGACGCCTCGCTCGCCGAGCACGACGCGGTCGGACGGCTCGCCGTCCGGCTCAACGTCAGCAAGCTCGTCGCGGTCGGGGGCAGAGAGGCCTCCTGGCTGCAACTGGGCGCATACAACGAGGGTTCGTGGGGTGAGGAGTCGGTGCACGTGTCCGACGCACAGGCCGCGGTCGACCTGCTGCGCAGTGAACTGCGCCCGGGAGACGTCGTGCTGGTGAAGGCGTCCCGGTCGGTCGGCCTGGAGCAGGTCGCCATGGCACTGCTGGAGAACGCGTCCGAGGGCGAGGTCACCGGCCGATGAGGCAGATCCTCTTCGCGGGGGCCATCGGGCTCTTCCTGACCCTGGTCGGGACTCCGCTGCTGATCAAGCTGCTGGCCCGCAAGGGATACGGGCAGTTCATCCGGGACGACGGCCCGCGCACCCACGGGTCCAAGAAGGGCACGCCCACCATGGGCGGCATTGCCTTCATCCTGGCGACGATCATCGCGTACCTCGCGGCGAAGCTGATCACCGGCGAGGAGATGCGATTCTCCGGCGTGCTGGTGCTCTTCCTGATGGCCGGCATGGGCCTCGTGGGCTTCCTCGACGACTACATCAAGATCGTCAAGCAGCGTTCGCTGGGTCTGCGGGCCAAGGCGAAGATGGCCGGCCAGCTGATCGTGGGTATCGCCTTCGCGGTGCTCTCGCTCCAGTTCGCGGACAAGCAGGGCAACACCCCGGCCTCCGACAGGCTGTCGTTCGTCGCGGACTTCGGCTGGTCGATCGGCCCGGTGCTGTTCGTCGTCTGGGCGCTGTTCATGATCCTGGCCATGTCCAACGGCGTGAACCTGACGGACGGTCTGGACGGTCTGGCCACCGGCGCGTCGGTGATGGTCTTCGGCGCGTACACCTTCATCGGGCTGTGGCAGTTCCAGGAGTCCTGCGTCAACGCGGACACCCTGACCAACCCCAACGCCTGTTTCCAGGTACGCGATCCGCTCGACCTCGCGGTCGTCGCCTCCGCGCTGATGGGTGCCTGCTTCGGCTTCCTGTGGTGGAACACCTCGCCCGCCAAGATCTTCATGGGCGACACCGGTTCGCTGGCGCTCGGCGGAGCCCTCGCCGGTCTGGCGATCTGCTCCCGCACCGAGTTCCTGATGGCCATCCTCGGCGGTCTCTTCGTGATGATCACCATGTCCGTGGTCATCCAGGTCGGTTCCTTCAAGATGACCGGCAAGCGGGTCTTCCGGATGGCGCCGCTCCAGCACCACTTCGAACTCAAGGGGTGGTCCGAAGTCCTTGTCGTGGTCCGCTTCTGGATCATCCAGGGCATGTGCGTGATCGTCGGACTCGGACTCTTCTACGCGGGATGGGCAGCCGAGAAGTGAGCAACCAGGACTGGCAGGGCAAGCACGTCACCGTCGCGGGACTCGGGGTCTCCGGAATCCCCGCGGCCAAGGTGCTGCGCGGCCTCGGGGCCGTCGTCACGGTGGTCAACGACGGGGACGACGAGCGTTCCCGTGCGCAGGCCGCGGAGCTGGAGGCGCAGGGGATCACCGTGCGCCTCGGCGACGGGGCGACCCTGCCCCAGTCCACCGAGCTCATCGTCACCACCCCGGGCTGGAAGCCCGACAAGCCGCTCTTCACCGCAGCCGCCGAGGCGGGCGTCCCCGTCTGGGGCGACGTCGAACTCGCCTGGCGGCTGCGGGGCCCCGGTGCGGCACCCTGGCTCGCGGTCACCGGTACCAACGGCAAGACCACGACCGTACGGATGCTCGCCTCGATCCTCCAGGCGGCCGGGCTGCGCACCGCGGCCGTCGGCAACATCGGCGTCTCCCTCCTGGACGCCGTCCTCGGCGACGAGGAGTACGACGTCCTCGCCGTCGAGCTGTCCAGCTACCAGCTGCACTGGGCACCCTCGCTGCGCGCCCACTCCGCCGCCGTCCTCAACCTGGCCCCGGACCACCTCGACTGGCACGGCTCCATGGCGGCGTACGTCGCGGACAAGGGCCGGATCTACGAGGGGAACCAGGTCGCCTGCGTCTACAACGCGGCCGACCCGGCGACCGAGGACCTGGTCCGCGAGGCCGACGTCGAGGAGGGCTGCCGGGCCATCGGCTTCACCCTGAACACCCCGGGCCCGTCCCAACTGGGTGTCGTCGACGGCATCCTCGTCGACCGCGCCTTCGTGGCGAACCGGCAGAAGCAGGCCCAGGAGCTCGCCGAGGTCAAGGACGTCGACCCGCCGGCCCCGCACAACATCGCCAACGCCCTCGCGGCGGCGGCCCTGGCCCGCGCCTTCGGTGTCGAGCCCGCGGCCGTACGCGACGGACTGCGGGCCTTCCGCCCCGACCCGCACCGCATCGAGCACGTCGCGGACATCGCAGGGGTCGCGTACGTCGACGACTCCAAGGCCACCAACACCCATGCCGCCGAGGCATCCCTGGCGGCCTACGACCCGATCGTCTGGATCGCCGGCGGCCTCGCCAAGGGCGCCACGTTCGACGAGTTGGTGACCGGGGCCGCGGGTAGGCTGCGGGGCGTCGTACTGATCGGCCGGGACCGGGAGCTGATCCGCGAAGCCCTCGCGCGACACGCCCCCGAGGTCCCGGTGGTCGACCTCGGCCGGACCGACACTGGGGCGATGTCCGAGGCGGTCCGCGAGGCGGCACGGCTCGCCCGGCCGGGAGACACCGTACTGATGGCCCCGGCCTGCGCCTCGATGGACATGTTCGTCAATTACAACAAGCGGGGCGAGGCGTTCGCGGACGCGGTCCGCGAGCTCGCTGCCGAGAGCGCCTGACGGGCCCGGCCTCCGCGCACGAGCAGTGGAGGGGACAGCGACAATGCCGGCCGAAGAGAGCTCTGCCGGGCCCCGTGGGGACCGCTCACGGGCCACCGCGGCGATCAGCCGGGCCATCGCCCCGCCCCTGCTCGCGGGAGCGGGAGCGGGCGCCCCTGCGGCGCTCGGCCCCGTCCTGCGGGTCCGTGCGGCCACCGGCTCCCGGCGCCCGACGGCGCCGCGCTCCAAGGGACGCCTGGCCGGCGGCCCCCGTGCTCCCCGCTCGCCCCGCGGTGGCGTGCGGCGGATCCACGAGCGGGTGCGCCGGGCCTGGGACCGCCCTCTGACCGCCTACTACCTGATCCTGGGCGCCGGCCTGCTGATCACCGTGCTCGGCCTCGTGATGGTCTACTCCGCCTCGATGATCAAGGCCCTGGAGCTGGACAAACCAGGTACCTACTTCTTCCGCAAGCAGTTCCTCGCCGCCGTCATCGGTGCCGGACTGATGGCGCTCGCCGCCCGGATGCCCGCCAAACTGCACCGGGCGTTCGCCTACCCGCTGCTCATGGGAACCGTCTTCCTGATGGTGCTGGTCCAGGTGCCGGGGATAGGGATGTCGGTCAACGGCAACCAGAACTGGCTCTACCTGGGCGGCCCCTTCCAGCTCCAGCCCAGCGAATTCGGCAAGCTCGCCCTGGTGTTGTGGGGCGCGGACCTGCTCGCCCGCAAACAGGACAAGCGACTGCTGACGCAGTGGAAACACCTGCTCGTCCCGCTCGTCCCCGTCGCCTTCATGCTCCTCGGGCTGATCATGCTCGGCGGCGACATGGGAACTGCGATCATTCTCACCGCGATCCTGTTCGGACTGCTCTGGCTGGCCGGGGCGCCCACCCGGCTCTTCGGAGGGGTGCTGGGCTTCGCCGCGCTGATCGCCTTCGTACTGATCAAGACCAGTCCGAACCGGATGTCCAGGCTCGCCTGCATCGGCGCCAGCGAGCCCGGACCGGGGGACTCCTGCTGGCAGGCGGTGCACGGGATCTATGCTCTGGCGTCCGGCGGATGGTTCGGTTCCGGGCTCGGTGCGAGTGTGGAAAAATGGGGCCAACTACCTGAACCGCACACCGACTTCATCTTCGCCATCACCGGGGAGGAACTGGGGTTGGCGGGGACGCTGTCGGTACTCGCCCTCTTCGCGGCTCTAGGCTATGCGGGTATCCGCGTGGCCGGACGCACGGAGGACCCCTTCGTGAGGTACGCCGCGGGAGGTGTGACCACCTGGATCACGGTGCAGGCCGTGATCAACATCGGTGCGGTGCTCGGCCTGCTGCCGATCGCCGGTGTCCCGCTCCCGCTGTTCTCCTACGGAGGATCGGCTTTGCTGCCGACCATGTTCGCCGTCGGGCTGCTGATCGCGTTCGCGCGAGACGATCCCGCGGCGAAGGCGGCCCTGGCCATGCGGAGGCCCGGGGTGAGATGGAAGACGATGAGACGGCGCGTCAAGAAGCGTCCGTCCGGAGAGCGGTGAATTTCGGTGCATGTCGTACTCGCCGGTGGGGGGACCGCCGGCCACATCGAGCCCGCGCTTGCCCTCGCGGACGCCCTGCGCAGGCAGGACCCGACCGTGGGAATCACTGCCCTCGGCACGGAGCGCGGACTCGAGACCAGGCTCGTACCCGAGCGGGGGTACGAACTCGCCCTGATCCCGGCCGTGCCGCTGCCGCGCAAGCCCACCCCGGAGCTGATCACCGTCCCGGGACGGCTGCGCGGCACCATCAAGGCCGCCGAGCAGATCCTGGAACGCACCAAGGCGGACTGCGTCGTCGGCTTCGGCGGCTACGTCGCCCTGCCCGGCTACCTCGCCGCCAAGCGGGCCGGTGTGCCGATCGTCGTCCATGAGGCCAACGCCCGCCCCGGCCTGGCCAACAAGATCGGCTCGCGGTACGCCCACGGCGTCGCCGTCTCCACCCCCGACAGCAAGCTGCGCGGTGCCCGCTACATCGGCATCCCGCTGCGCCGTACCATCGCCACCCTGGACCGGGCCCGGGTCCGTCCCGAGGCGCGTGCCGCCTTCGGTCTCGACCCCAACCTGCCGACGCTGCTGGTCTCCGGCGGCTCGCAGGGCGCCCGTCACCTCAACGAGGTGGTCCAGCGGGTCGCTCCGCTGCTGCAGCGCTCCGGCATCCAGATCCTGCACGTGGTCGGACCGAAGAACGAATTGCCGCGCGTCGACAACATGCCCGGTATGCCGCCCTACATCCCGGTACCGTACGTGGACCGGATGGATCTCGCGTACGCCGCGGCCGACATGATGCTCTGCCGTGCAGGCGCGATGACCGTCGCCGAACTCTCCGCCGTCGGGCTCCCCGCCGCCTACGTCCCGCTGCCCATCGGCAACGGCGAACAGCGGCTCAACGCCCAGCCGGTGGTCAATGCCGGCGGTGGTCTGCTGGTGGACGACGCGGCGCTCACCCCCGAGTGGGTGCAGGGCAACGTCCTCCCGGTGCTCGCGGATCCGCACCGGCTGTACGAGATGTCCCGCGCCGCCGCCGAGTTCGGCCGCCGGGATGCCGACGACCTGCTCGTCGGCATGGTGTACGAGGCGATTGCCGCACGCCGAGGCGCGTGAGGCGGACGGGTCCGGGGGCGGTGCCCCCGGACCCGGCATAAGGAGCGAGCGTGGCCGGACCGACGACCGTCCAGCGCGGCACAGGGCAGCGGAAGGACTCCCCGGCCCGCCCGCCGCGCCCGCGCCCCCAGGGGCGCCGACTGCCCAGTCGCAGAACGCTGATCGTGAGCGGCGTGCTGGTGCTGCTGCTCGCCTCCGGCATTGTCTGGGCGCTCTACGGCTCGTCCTGGCTCCGGGCCGAACAGGTCAGGACCACCGGTGTCGACGTACTGACACCGGCCGAGGTGGAGGCCGCCGCGGAGGTCCCGATCGGGGCCCCGCTGATCTCCGTCGACACCGACGCCATCGCCGCGCGATTGCGCCAGAAGTTGCCTCGTATCGATTCCGTGGATGTCGTACGGTCATGGCCGCACGGAATCGGACTTAAGGTGACGGAACGACAGCCGATCCTGTTGGTGAAAAAGGGCGCAAAGTTCATTGAAGTGGACGCGAAAGGCGTGCATTTCGCAACAGTGGACAAATCGCCCCGGCGCGTACCCCTGCTGGAACTGAAGCCTGATCAGTCCGCCGGTCTGCGCCGCTTCGGCAAGGACCGGCTGGTGCGGGAAGCGGTCCGGGTCGCGGGCGGACTTCCGGGTGCTGTCGCCAAGGACACCGAGGTCGTACGGGTCACCTCGTACGACTCGATCTCCCTGCAACTCACCCGGGGGCGCACGGTGATCTGGGGCAGCGGCGAAGGGGGTCCGGTGAAGGCGAGAGTTCTCACCGCTCTCATGAAAGCCGCACCCAAAGCGGGACACTTCGACGTGAGTGCACCCACCGCCCCTGCGGCGTCGGGCAGTTGACGCACATTTGGCCTGGCCAGCACCCTGGTTGGTCAGCGCTACGGGTGATCACATAGGGTGAAAAGAAAAACGGGAGGTTCGGCGTGTTCGTTGAACGTGCGCCACTTGTCGACTTAGTGTCCTGTTCGGAAGAGTCCATGAAGCAGACACACTGGTAACCCTAAACTTCAACGTTAGGGTTTGGGTCGGCGTTTCGGACCGCCCCAATCGGCATCCGTCGTCGCGGCGGGACTACCGCGAAGCGACGACACGTAACTCGAGGCGAGAGGCCTTCGACGTGGCAGCACCGCAGAACTACCTCGCAGTCATCAAGGTCATCGGTGTCGGCGGCGGTGGTGTCAATGCCATCAACCGAATGATCGAGGTCGGTCTCAAGGGCGTCGAGTTCATCGCGATCAACACGGATGCGCAAGCCCTGTTGATGAGCGACGCCGACGTCAAGCTCGACGTCGGCCGTGAACTCACCCGCGGCCTTGGCGCCGGCGCCAACCCGGCAGTCGGTCGCAAGGCGGCAGAGGACCACCGTGAGGAGATCGAGGAGGTCCTCAAGGGGGCCGACATGGTCTTCGTCACCGCCGGAGAAGGCGGCGGCACAGGCACCGGCGGCGCACCCGTCGTCGCCAACATCGCGCGCTCGCTCGGCGCCCTGACGATCGGCGTGGTCACCCGCCCGTTCACCTTCGAGGGCCGGCGACGCGCGAACCAGGCGGAGGACGGCATCGCCGAGCTCCGCGAAGAGGTCGACACCCTCATCGTCATCCCCAACGACCGGCTGCTGTCCATCTCGGACCGCCAGGTCAGCGTGCTCGACGCCTTCAAGTCGGCCGACCAGGTGCTGCTCTCGGGTGTCCAGGGCATCACCGACCTCATCACCACCCCGGGCCTGATCAACCTCGACTTCGCCGACGTCAAGTCGGTCATGTCCGAGGCCGGATCGGCGCTCATGGGTATCGGCTCGGCCCGTGGCGACGACCGCGCGGTGGCCGCCGCGGAGATGGCGATCTCCTCGCCGCTCCTGGAGGCGTCCATCGACGGCGCCCGCGGTGTCCTGCTCTCCATCTCCGGCGGCAGCGACCTCGGTCTCTTCGAGATCAACGAGGCCGCCCAGCTGGTGAGCGAGGCGGCGCACCCCGAGGCGAACATCATCTTCGGCGCGGTCATCGACGACGCGCTGGGCGACGAGGTGCGCGTCACCGTGATTGCCGCGGGCTTCGACGGCGGACAGCCGCCGGCCCGGCGCGAGAACGTCCTGGGCGCCAACTCCGCCAAGCGCGAGGAGCCCGCCACACCGGCCCGGACCCCGGAGCCCGTGCGTCAGGGCGGTGGACTGGGCTCCGTGCCCATCCGCGAGGAGTCGCCGGCCCAGGCGGAGTCCGTACCGGTGGCGAGCGAGAGCCACCTGCCTCCGGTCACCGCGCCGCACGTCCCGCCGGCCCGTCCCGCGTACCAGGACTCGCAGGCCGAAGAGCTGGATGTTCCGGACTTCTTGAAGTGATAGCTCAGCACCACGCACGGTCCTCGGCGGGCGGCGCCCACTTCTCCTTCACCGACAGGTGGGGCGGAGTGAGCGCCGCTCCGTACGAGGAGCTCAACCTCGGCGGCGCGGTCGGAGACGACCCCGCCGCCGTTCTGGCCAACCGCGAACGCGCCGCCCGGGCCCGTGGCCTGGATCCGGCGCGGGTCGTCTGGATGAACCAGGTGCACGGGCGGGACGTCGCGGTCGTCGAGGGGCCGTGGACGGACGCCTCGGAGATCCCCGCGGTGGACGCCGTGGTGACCGCGCGGCGCGGGCTCCCGCTCGCCGTCCTCACCGCCGACTGCACCCCCGTACTGCTCGCCGACCCGGTCGCCGGGATCGCGGCCGCGGCGCACGCGGGCCGTCCGGGCCTGGTCGCCGGGGTCGTCCCCGCCGTGGTCGAGGCCATGGTCGGGCTCGGCGCCGACACCTCCCGGATCGTCGCCCGCACCGGGCCGGCGGTCTGCGGACGCTGCTACGAGGTCCCGGCCGACATGCGCGCCGAAGTGGCCCGGAGCGTCCCGGCCGCCTGGGCCGAGACCAGCTGGGGCACCCCGGCCGTGGACGTCACCGCCGGGGTCCATGCCCAGCTCGAAGCACTCGGGGTCGTGGACCGGCAGGCCTCGCCGGTCTGCACCCTTGAATCGAGTGACCACTTCTCGTACCGCCGCGACCGCACCACCGGGCGGCTCGCCGGATATGTCTGGTTGGACTGATAGGGCATGACGGACCGTAAGGCTCAACTCGCCGAAAATCTGGCGCGGGTGGAGGAACGCATCGTTTCCGCCTGTGCCGCCGCCGGTCGCGGGCGGGAGGAAGTGACCCTCATCGTGGTCACCAAGACCTACCCGGCGAGCGATGTGCGGATTCTGCACGAACTGGGTGTACGTCATGTCGCGGAGAATCGTGACCAGGACGCGGCACCCAAAGCGGCCGAATGTGCGGATCTGTCGCTCACATGGCACTTTGTCGGTCAATTGCAGACGAACAAGGTTCGTTCTGTGGCGGGTTATGCCGATGTCGTGCAGTCGGTGGACCGGGTCAGGCTGGTCACGGCGCTCTCGGCCGCCGCCGTGCGCGAGGGGCGCGAACTCGGCTGCCTCATCCAGGTGGCACTCGACGCCGAGAGCGGCGAGCGGGGTGACCGGGGCGGCGTCGCGCCGGACGGGATCGAGGAGTTGGCCGCCGCGGTCGACGCCGCGCCCGGGCTGCGGCTCGGCGGTCTGATGACTGTCGCACCGCTCGCCGGACCGTACGCGGGACGGCAACGGGCCGCCTTCGACCGGCTGATGGAATTCTCATCACGCCTGCGCGGGAACCATCCGGCTGCGAACATGGTCTCTGCGGGGATGAGCGCGGACCTCGAGGACGCGGTCGCGGCCGGAGCGACACATGTGCGCGTCGGTACGGCGGTACTCGGAGTCCGACCCGGGCTCGGGTAACGTCGCCAAGCAGGTCGGACCACAGCAGAAAATATGGTCATTCCCGCCCATGGCGGGCAGGCCTCAGTGGATCGCGGGGCACTTGGTGACAGATGCCGATCCACCACAGAGCGGAGGACTCAGAGCATGGCCGGCGCGATGCGCAAGATGGCGGTCTACCTCGGCCTCGTGGAGGACGATGGGTACGACGGTCCGGGGTTCGACCCCGACGACGAATTCGAACCCGAGCCGGAGCCCGAGCGCGACCGGCGGCGGCACCAGCCCGCGCATCAGGTGGAGCGGGAACGGGACGAACCGGTACGAGCGGTGCAGCCTCCCGCGCAGCGGGAGCCGGTTCAGATCCCGGTGGAAAGAGAGCGACCCGCCCGGATCGCACCCGTGGCATCCATCACACCTGAACGCCCGAACATGGAGAAGAACGCACCGGTGATCATGCCCAAGGTCGTGTCCGAGCGGGAGCCCTACCGCATCACCACGCTGCACCCCAGGACCTACAACGAGGCCCGTACCATCGGGGAACACTTCCGTGAGGGCACTCCGGTGATCATGAATCTCACGGAGATGGACGATACGGACGCAAAGCGACTTGTCGACTTTGCCGCAGGACTCGTCTTCGGTCTCCATGGCAGCATTGAACGCGTGACGCAGAAGGTGTTCCTGTTGTCGCCTGCTAACGTCGATGTCACGGCGGAGGACAAGGCCCGCATCGCTGAGGGCGGATTCTTCAACCAGAGCTGAGAACACGACACCGGGAACAACCCGGCCGCGAGGCCGGAGCTAAGAGAGCCAGGGGAGAGGGAAGCGCGAAATGGGCGTCGCACTGCAGGTTGTCTATATCGCGCTGATGTGTTTCCTCATCGTGCTGATCTTCCGGCTGGTCATGGACTACGTCTTCCAGTTCGCACGTTCATGGCAGCCCGGCAAGCCGATGGTGGTCATACTTGAGGCCACCTACACTGTCACCGATCCACCGCTCAAGCTTCTGCGGCGATTCATCCCGCCGCTGCGTCTCGGGGGCGTGGCACTCGACCTGTCCTTCTTCGTTCTGATGATCATCGTCTACATCCTGATCAGCATCGTGATCAGGCTGTGAGCGATACGGTCTTGCCGACTGCCGACGACTACGTAGAGGTGAAGAAGAGATGCCGCTGACTCCTGAGGACGTGCGGAACAAGCAGTTCACGACCGTCCGCCTCCGAGAAGGCTATGACGAGGACGAGGTCGATGCCTTCCTCGACGAGGTCGAGTCCGAGCTGACCCGCCTGCTCCGTGAGAACGAGGACCTGCGCGCGAAGCTGGCCGCCGCCACGCGTGCCGCCGCGCAGAACCAGCAGCAGCAGGGCATGCGCAAGCCGGAGCCGCAGGACCGGCCCGGGGCACCGGTGCCCGCCGCCATATCGGGTCCGCCGGTCCAGCAGCAGCCCCCGCAGATGGGTCCCCCCCAGCTGCCCGGTGGTGCTCCGCAGCTGCCCGCCGGTCCCAGCGGTCACGGTCCTGGTCCCCAGGGCCCGCACGGCCCCGGTCCGCAGGGCCCGCACGGCCCCGGCCCGATGCAGGGCGGTCCCATGGGTGGCCCGATGGGCGGCCCCATGGGTGGTCACGCCCCGCAGCAGCAGATGCAGCAGATGCAGCAGCCGCAGATGCAGCAGCCCGGTCAGGGCCCCGGTGGCGACAGCGCCGCCCGTGTCCTCTCGCTCGCGCAGCAGACCGCCGACCAGGCGATCGCGGAGGCCCGTTCCGAGGCCAACAAGATCGTCGGCGAGGCGCGCAGCCGCGCCGAGGGCCTGGAGCGCGACGCCCGTGCCAAGGCGGACGCCCTGGAGCGGGACGCGCAGGAGAAGCACCGCGTGGCGATGGGCTCGCTGGAGTCGGCCCGCGCGACGCTGGAGCGCAAGGTCGAGGATCTGCGTGGCTTCGAGCGTGAGTACCGGACCCGTCTGAAGTCCTACCTGGAGAGCCAGCTGCGTCAGCTGGAGACCCAGGCGGACGACTCGCTGGCTCCGCCGCGGACTCCCGCGACCGCCTCGCTGCCGCCGTCGCCCTCGCTGGCTCCGGCCGGTGCGGGTGCCATGGGCCACACCATGGGCGGCAACCACGGCAACCAGCCGATGGGCGGCGCCCCGTCCATGGGCGGTGGGCCCTCGTACGGTGGTCAGCAGCAGATGTCGCCGGCGATGACCCAGCCGATGGCGCCGGTGCGGCCGCAGGCGCCGCAGCCGATGCAGCAGGCTCCTTCGCCGATGCGCGGGTTCCTGATCGACGAGGACGACAACTGAGCCGGGTGCGCGCGGTGAGCGCGTAGCCGTCGGCAGGCTGAGGGCCGGGCCCCGGGGATTTCCCCGGGGCCCGGCCCTTTTGCGGTGTGCGGCGCGGGGACTGTTCTGCCACCCGCCCCTTCCCGGGACCGGGGCTCTGCCCCGGGCCCCGCTCCTCGACCGCACGAGGGGCTGAAGGGGAAGCCGGGCGGGCTGAAGGGGGCGGCCGGCGGGTTGGGACGGTGAGGGCGGGAGGCGCAGGAATCGCGGCGCCGGGACACCGGGGAAACAGCGGGAGGGCCCGGCCGGACTGGTGTCCGGCCGGGCCCTCCTGGTGTTCGCGGGTTACTGCTCCGTCTTGCGGAGGCGGAACGTCAGGGACAGGCCCTCGTCCTCGAACGGCGCGCCGTACGTGGGGTCCGCCTCGCCGTGGGCGTAGTCCAGGGCGAGGACCTCGTCCGCGATCAGGGAGGCGTGTTCGGTCAGGGCCTCCACCGTGGCGGGGGAGGCCGACGTCCAGCGGACGGCGATGCGGTCGGCCACGTCCAGGCCGCTGTTCTTGCGGGCCTCCTGGATGAGGCGGATCGCGTCACGGGCGAGGCCCGCGCGCCGCAGCTCCGGGGTGATCTCCAGGTCCAGGGCGACCGTCGCGCCCGAGTCGGACGCGACCGACCAGCCCTCGCGCGGGGTCTCGGTGATGATCACCTCGTCCGGCGAGAGGGTGACCGTCTCGCCGTCCACCTCGACCGACGCGGTGCCCTCGCGCAGGGCCAGCGAGAGGGCCGCCGCATCGGCGTTCGCGACCGCCTTGGCCACCGCCTGGACGCCCTTGCCGAACCGCTTGCCGAGCGCCCGGAAGTTCGCCTTCGCCGTCGTGTCGACCAGCGAGCCGCCGACCTCGGACAGGGAGGCCAGCGAGGAGACGTTCAGCTCCTCGGTGATCTGGGCGTGCAGTTCGGGGGAGAGCGACTCGAAGCCGGCCGCCGCGACCAGGGCCCGGGACAGCGGCTGGCGCGTCTTGACGCCCGACTCGGCGCGGGTGGCGCGGCCCAGCTCGACCAGGCGGCGCACCAGTGCCATCTGTGTGGAGAGGGACGGGTCGATCGCCGCCGGGTCCGCCTTCGGCCAGCCGGCGAGGTGGACCGACTCGGGGGCGTCCGGCGCGACCGGAACGACCAGGTCCTGCCAGACCCGCTCGGTGATGAACGGGGTGAGCGGGGCCATCAGCCGGGTCACCGTCTCGATGACCTCGTGCAGGGTGCGCAGCGCCGCCTTGTCGCCCTGCCAGAAGCGGCGGCGCGAGCGGCGTACGTACCAGTTGGAGAGGTCGTCGACGAAGGCGGACAGGACCTTGCCGGCGCGCTGGGTGTCGTAACCCTCCAGGGCCTGCGTGACCTGGTCCACCAGCGCGTTCAGCTCGCTCAGCAGCCAGCGGTCCAGGACCGTGCGGTCCGCCGGGGCCGGGTCGGCCGCGGAGGGGGCCCAGTCGGACGTACGGGCGTACAGGGCCTGGAAGGCGACCGTGTTCCAGTACGTCAGGAGGGTCTTGCGGACGACCTCCTGGATCGTGTTGTGGCCGACGCGGCGCGCCGCCCACGGGGAGCCGCCGGCCGCCATGAACCAGCGCACCGCGTCCGCGCCGTGCTGGTCCATGAGGGGGATGGGCTGAAGGATGTTGCCCAGGTGCTTGGACATCTTGCGGCCGTCCTCCGCGAGGATGTGGCCCAGGCAGACCACGTTCTCGTAGGACGACTTGTCGAAGACCAGGGTGCCGACCGCCATCAGCGTGTAGAACCAGCCGCGGGTCTGGTCGATGGCCTCCGAGATGAACTGCGCCGGGTAGCGGCTCTCGAAGAGTTCCTTGTTCTTGTACGGATAGCCCCACTGCGCGAAGGGCATCGAACCCGAGTCGTACCAGGCGTCGATGACCTCGGGGACGCGGTACGCCTCCAGCTGGCAGTTCTCGTGCGAGCAGGTGAACGTGATCTCGTCGATGAACGGGCGGTGCGGGTCGAGGCCCGAGAGGTCGGCGCCGGTGAGCTCGCCGAGCTCGGCGCGGGAGCCGACGCAGGTGAGGTGGCCGTCCTCGCAGCGCCAGATCGGCAGCGGGGTGCCCCAGTAGCGGTTGCGGGACAGGGCCCAGTCGACGTTGTTGTTCAGCCAGTCGCCGAAGCGGCCGTTCTTGACCGAGTCCGGGAACCAGTTGGTCTTCTCGTTCTCCTGGAGCAGCCGGTCCTTGATGGCGGTCGTGCGGATGTACCAGGACGGCTGCGCGTAGTAGAGCAGCGCGGTGTGGCAGCGCCAGCAGTGCGGATAGCTGTGCTCGTACGGGACGTGCCGGAAGAGCTTGCCGCGGGCGGCCAGGTCCTCGGTGAGCGTCTCGTCGGCCTTCTTGAAGAAGACGCCGCCGACCAGCGGCAGGTCCTCCTCGAAGGTGCCGTCGGGGCGGACCGGGTTCACGACCGGCAGGCCGTACGCCTTGCAGACCAGGAGGTCGTCGGCGCCGAAGGCGGGGGACTGGTGGACCAGACCCGTACCGTCCTCGGTCGTCACGTACTCGGCGTTGACGACGTAGTGCGCCTCGGCGGGGAAGTCCACCAGGGTGAAGGGACGCTCATAGGTCCAGCGCTCCATCTCGCGGCCGGTGAAGGTCTCGCCGGTGGTCTCCCAGCCCTCGCCCAGGGCCTTCTCGACGAGAGGCTGCGCGACGACGAGCTTCTCCTCGCCGTTCGTCGCGACGACGTAGCTGACGTCGGGGTGCGCGGCGACGGCGGTGTTGGAGACGAGGGTCCAGGGGGTGGTCGTCCAGACGAGGAGGGACGCCTCGCCGGCCAGCGGGCCGGACGTGAGGGGGAAGCGGACGAACACCGAGGGGTCGACGACCGTCTCGTACCCCTGCGCCAGCTCGTGGTCGGAGAGGCCGGTGCCGCAGCGGGGGCACCAGGGGGCGACGCGGTGGTCCTGGACCAGCAGGCCCTTGTCGAAGATCTCCTTCAGCGACCACCACACCGACTCGACGTACTCGGGGTCCATCGTGCGGTACGCGTCGTCGAGGTCGACCCAGTAACCCATGCGGGTCGTGAGCTCGGTGAACGCGTCCGTGTGGCGGGTCACGGACTCACGGCACCTGGCGTTGAACTCGGCGATGCCGTACGCCTCGATGTCCTTCTTGCCGTTGAAGCCCAGCTCCTTCTCGACCGCGAGCTCGACCGGCAGCCCGTGGCAGTCCCAGCCGGCCTTGCGGCCGACGTGGTAGCCCTGCATGGTCCGGAAGCGGGGGAAGACGTCCTTGAAGACGCGGGCCTCGATGTGGTGGGCGCCGGGCATGCCGTTGGCGGTGGGCGGGCCCTCGTAGAAGACCCACTCGGGGCGGCCCTCGGACTGTTCGAGGCTCTTGGCGAAGACCTTGCTGTCGCGCCAGAAATCGAGCACGGCGTGCTCCAGCGCGGGCAGGTCGACCTGGGCGGGTACCTGGTGGTACTGCGGCGATGTCATGGGCGGACTTCCTCCGGCGGACGTATTCCACTTCCGTCGGAGGGACGAGGGCCTCATCGGCTCCCGCGGTACCACCCTCCTTGGCCCCGGGCGCGTGCCCGTGACCCCCTCATTGGGGTCGCGATGCCGGTTCTACTCGCCCTGCGCCCGTGGGCGGAACCCACGGTCCAAGGCTTTCTTCCGACGGCTCCGGGTGATCTTCACGACGCGCTCGCCCCCGGGCTTCCACCGTCCCCGGGTCGCTCCTGGCTGCGTACGACGCTACTCGTCCCATCCACGCCTCTCGCTGGGGCCAGTGTACGGGCCCGTACGGGGGACGGCCGACCGGTTTAACCCGCGGGGCGGGGCGTGACCCGAATGGGCAGACGACGGGTTACGGGGTCCGGGCGGCGCGCCGGGAGGCGGATTACCCGGCGGCGAGCTGGGCACAACGGAGGCAGGCAGGCCGTTGTCCGGGCGCGGGGAGGACCGATTCGGCGGCGTGCCCCGTTGCCGCGGCGCTGGGGTCGATTTATCGTCCCAGCACGATTCGCGTGCAAGATCACAATATGTGAAGGGGCCGCGGCCATGGTGGCGAAGAAGACCGCCGCAGAGAACGAGGCGTCGCCCGGATCCACGGGCGCGCCGGACGGCGACGCGGGCACGGAGACCGTCCCGGAGGCCGGTGCGGCGAAGGCCGCGGTGAAGAAGACCGCCGCGAAGAAGTCTGCGGCGAAGAAGGCCGCGGCCGGGAAGACGGCGTCCGCCGGGCACGGGACGCCGGCCAAGAAGGCGGCTGCGAAGAAGACCGCGGCCAAGAAGGCTGCGAAGAAGGTCGCGTCCGCGGCCCAGGGGGCGGCCGAGGCCGCCGAGAAGACGGGAGCCCACACGGTGGTAGCCAAGAAGAGCGCGGCCCGGACCCGCACGGCGGACACGGGCGTGTCGCCCGTGCCCCTGGGCGGCGCCGTCGCCACGACAGCCCCCGGCGAACTGGCGGTCCGGCCGGGCGAGGACCCCTGGACCCCGGAGGAGGTCGCCGAGGCGCGGACCGAGCTGAGCAGCGAGGCCATGCGGCTGCGCAGTGAGCTGGAGGCCGCGAGCGCCGCGCTCGCCGGGCTGATGCGTGACTCCGGCGACGGCGCGGGTGACGACGAGGCGGACACCGGCACCAAGAACATCACCCGCGAGCACGAGATGTCGCTCGCCGCCAACGCCAGGGAGATGCTGGACCAGACCGAGCGGGCCCTGGCCCGGCTCGACGCCGGGACGTACGGACTCTGCGAGATCTGCGGCAATCCGATCGGCAAGGCGCGGATGCAGGCGTTCCCCCGCGCCACGCTCTGTGTCGAGGACAAACAGAAGCAGGAGCGACGCGGTTGATCCCGAAGGGTGTGCCGTACCCTCGTCCTCAGTCAGGAACCTAGGTTGAGGGATTCACGTGGCAGAGGCGGAGCGCACCATCGATACGCCGGACATCCCCGATACGGGGGGGACCGAAGGGGACGAGGCCGCGGACCGGGCCGACGACCGGAGCGCGGAGACGGCTCCGAGCCGGGGCAGACGGAAGCTCATGGTGCTCTTCGTCGTGGCCGTGTTCGCCTATCTTCTCGACCTGATCAGCAAGATGATCGTGGTCGCGAAGCTGGAGCACCACGAGCCGATCGAGCTCATCGGTGACTGGCTGCAGCTCAGCGCGATCCGCAACGCCGGTGCCGCCTTCGGTATCGGTGAGGCGTTCACCATCATCTTCACGTGCATCGCGGCGACCGTCATCGTCGTGATCGCCAGGCTCGCGCGCAAGCTCTACAGCCTGCCGTGGGCCATCGCGCTCGGTCTGCTGCTCGGCGGTGCGCTGGGCAACCTCACCGACCGGATCTTCCGCGCACCCGGCACCTTCCAGGGCGCGGTGGTGGACTTCATCGCCCCCGCGCACTTCGCCGTTTTCAACCTCGCCGACTCCGCGATCGTCTGCGGCGGCATCCTGATCGTGATCCTCTCCTTCAAGGGTCTGGACCCCGACGGCACCGTGCACAAGGACTAGCGGCCGCAAGGCATACTCGAACGGTGAGTACGTATCCCGAGGTCCGCACCCTGCCCGTACCCGACGGTCTGGAGGGCGAGCGTGTCGACGCCGCCATCTCCCGGATGTTCGGTTTCTCCCGCACCAAGGCCGCCGAGCTGGCGGCCGCCGGGAAGGTGCAGGTGGACGGCTCGGTGGTCGGGAAGTCCGAGCGGGTCCAGGGCGGTGCCTGGCTGGAAGTGGAGATGCCGCAGGCTCCCGCTCCGGTGCAGATCGTCGCCGAGCCCGTCGAGGGCATGGAGATCGTGCACGACGACGACGACATCGTCGTGATCGTGAAGCCGGTCGGGGTCGCCGCCCACCCGAGCCCCGGCTGGACCGGCACGACCGTCATCGGGGGGCTCGCCGCCGCCGGGTACCGGATCTCGACGTCCGGTGCCGCCGAGCGCCAGGGCATCGTCCACCGCCTCGACGTCGGCACCTCCGGCCTGATGGTCGTCGCCAAGTCCGAGCGCGCCTACACGCTGCTGAAGGCGCAGTTCCGCGACCGGGTCGTCGAGAAGAAGTACAACGCGCTGGTGCAGGGCCACCCGGACCCGATGAGCGGCACCATCGACGCCCCCATCGGGCGCCACCCCAACCACGACTACAAGTGGGCCGTCACGGCCGAGGGCAAGCCCTCCGTGACGCACTACGACCTCATCGAGGCCTACCGCTCCGCCAGCCTCCTGGACATCAAGCTGGAGACCGGCCGTACGCACCAGATCCGGGTGCACATGTCGGCCCACCGCCACCCCTGCGTCGGTGACCTCACCTACGGTGCCGACCCGACGATGGCCAAGCGCCTCGGCCTGACCCGGCAGTGGCTGCACGCCGTCCGGCTCGGCTTCGAGCACCCGTCCGACGGCAGCTGGGTGGAGTTCGCCAGCGGCTACCCGGACGACCTCCAGCAGGCCCTGGACAGGATCGCGGCGGAGAGCGAATGACCGGCACACCCGCCCCGTACACCACGCGTACCGCCGTCGGCGAGCAGGACCTCGCGGCCTGCTTCCTGGTCCGCAAGGACGTCTTCGTCGGTGAGCAGGACGTGCCCGAGGAGATCGAGTACGACGAGTACGACGCGGTCGCCCTGCATGTCGTCGCCGTTGCGGCGGACGGCTCGCCGCTCGGCACCGGGCGGCTGCTGCACGGCCCGGCCGCCGCGGCCAGGACCGGCGGCGATCCGGCCGTCGGCTCGCTCGGCAGGCTCGCGGTGACCAAGGAGGCACGTGGCCTCGGCGTCGGTGCGGCGCTGGTCCGGGCCATCGAGGTCGCGGCCCGTGAGCTGGGCCTGGCCGCCGTCGACCTGCACGCCCAGACCCATGCGCTGGGCTTCTACGAGCGCCTCGGCTATGTGGCGTACGGCCCCGAGTTCCCGGACGCGGGCATGCCCCACCGGGCGATGCGCCGCACCCTGCGGGACTGAGACCGGCACCGGTCTACTCCGGCAGGCCCCACCGGGTCCATGTGCCGTTCGACGGCACATCGCGCGGGTCCGTCCGCGGCCGGCGTGAACCGCGCGGGGTGACCACCGCCGTACCGCCGCGCGGCAGGGCGAGAGCGATCCGGCCCGGTCCCGTCTCCCGCCAGCGCAGCGGGCGCCCGTGCACGTCCCGTACCTCGATCCGGCCCTTGATCGAGTGGTCCAGGGTCAGCGGTGCGCCCGCCTCGCTGCGCACCCGTACCCAGCGCGTCGCGCCGTCCGAGCGGTCCGCGTCCACCAGGAAGGCGCCCTGGGTGCGCAGCGACGCGACCGATGCGTCGGCCCAGCGCTCCGAGACGGACGGGAAGACCTTCACCACCCCCTCGTGGCCCTGCACCACCATGTCGAGCATCGACTGGGCGGCCGACAGCGGGCTCTCCAGGGCGAGGTTCCTGCCCTCCCGGTACATCGTGTTGACCGTCATCCGGCAGTCCGCGACCACGTTGAGGTCGGTGAAGAAGGTCAGGAAGTCCAGGGCCTTCTCCGGCTCGTCCATCACCGCGTACATGGACGAGGCGGTGGCGTAGCTGTAGCCGTGCCACAGCTGCTGCATGGAGACCCAGTGGTCCATCGAGCGCCGCATCACCCCGCGGTCCCCGGGCCGGTCCCAGCTCCGTTCACGCATCGGGTACAGCCAGAGCAGGTGCGAGTGGTGCCGGTGCGAGTCGGCGAGCGGGACATCCCTGCCGATCATGACGCCGGCCGCCGGGTCCTCGGCGTACGGGGCCAGGCGCCGTTCGATGTCCTGCCAGCGCCCCAGCCGCGGATCGTTGTTCCGGAGGAGTTTCGCCGACGCGATCAGGGTGCGCACGCCCCAGCGGATCAGCGAGAGGTCATAGGTGCAGTCCACGGCGTCGGCGTACTCGGGGGAGCGCGTCCTTGGCAGGTGCAGCCGGCCGTCCGGGCCCTCGTACAGGAAGTGCGCGTAGAAGTTGACGGCCTTCGCGAGGATCGGGTGGACCACGTCGCGCAGCACGGACAGGTCCATCGAGTGCAGGTAGGACTGCCAGACGTGGTGCAGCGCCCACGTGAGGTTGCCGAAGTTGTCGGAGATGCGGGACGAGCCGGGGGCGCCGACGTCGTAGGTGTCGCCCGCGCGCAGCTGCCAGTCGGAGGGGTGGCCCAGCGCGTAGCTCTCGCCGTCGCGGTAGTCGGCCGGGACCGAGGCGGGGAGGTTGTGCTCGAAGCGGCGGAAGGCGCCCGTCACCGAGTCGAGTTCGGGGTGGTTGGAGCCGTGGACGGGGGCCATGCCGATCTGGACGTTGAGGTTCCACCAGACCGCGGTCCAGTTGTTGCCGACCTCGGGGAACCACGGGCCCCACTCGGAGATCGTCGGGCCGTCGGCCCTGGTCGCCGCGGCGAGCTTGTAGAGCTGGATGAGGTAGAAGCTCTGCAGCCGCTTGTCCGGAACTGAGAGGAAGCTGCGCCGGTAGTACGCGTGCCACCAGCGGCGGTGGCGGTCCACCAGCCGCTCCGGGCCGGTGGCCAGGGTGCGGTCCACGGCCCGCAGTGCGTCGGCCGTCGCCTCGGACACCCGGCCGGGGAAGCGGTACACGAGGTGTGCGGCGAGCAGCCGGGCGGTGCCCTCGCGCCGTTCGCGCCAGGCGGTGGTCCAGCCGCCGCCCGCGAGCAGCGGCTGCTCGACGAAGCCGTCACCGGTCCGGGGATCCGGATTGGGCGTGTACTCCTCGGGTCTGCCGCTGGTACGGGTGGTGGCGGCTCGCAGCCACTGGAAGGACCAGGCCGCGGACTCCTCCCCGGTGGTGGGGCGGGTGGAGACCAGCAGGGCGCCGGTGTCGTTCTGGACGAGGGCGGAGAAGGCCAGCGAGCCCCGGGTGGTGGTGACGGTGCCGCGCAGCTCGGCGTCGTACAGGTCCAGGGTCCAGTCGACGGCGGTGATCTCCCCGGCGAGGGTCAGGGTGAAGTACCCGATGGGGAGGCGGGAGAAGCCGATGCCGCCGCGCCACTGGCCGCGCTGGTCCTGCACCCGGCTGTGACTGATCATCAGCTTCAGGGTGTTCGCGGTCTTTCCGGCGTACAGCTGGGCGCCGAGGTCGCCATTGGCGAGGAACGGGGCCTGCTGCCAGTCGGCGGGGAGCGTGCGCCAGGTCATGGCGGCGTCGCGGACGGTCTTCTCGTGGATGTCGCCGCCCGGGTGCTTTGCCGGTGCGGGGCCGGCCGCCGCCCATGAGACGGGGGAGCCGGACATCCAGAGCGCGGACGTTCCGGCAGCGGCCGTGGAGACGAAATGCCTTCGGGAGAACGGGGTCACGTGGTCTCTCCTGCCAGTCATGTATGTGGTGAGAGTTCCTGTCCCTGAATCACGCACGCCGCATACTGCCCGCCCCGAGGGGGCAGCGGAAGAGGGTCGACCGCATATACATCGGAGGAATGTTGCAAAGGGAGGCTGGAATGAGGGGGTGTTGTCTGGATTGCGGGCCTTGCGTGGCAGGCTTTGACCCCAGATCCGCCGATCACGGACGTCGGCGACGCCCGCTCCGGAAGGCACCTCGTGGACCAAATGGCACTGCTCCTCCTGCTGTTGCTCGGGGCTGTGGTCACGGTGCCACTGGGGGAGCGTCTCGGACTGCCTGCGCCGGTGCTGATGACCCTCGCCGGGGTCGGCATGGCGTTCCTCAGCTTCGTACCGAACGTGGAGATCCCGCCCGAGATCATTCTTCCGGCGCTGCTGCCGCCGCTGCTCTACGCCTCCGTGCAGCGAACGTCCTGGCGACAGTTCGCCGCCAATAAACGACCGATCTTTCTGCTGGCCGTCGCGCTGGTCTTCATCACGACGGCCGCCGTCGCCGCGGTCGCCAACGCGATCGTCCCGGGGCTGCCCATCGCCGCGGCCGTGGCGCTCGGCGCGCTCGTCGCCCCGCCCGACCCGGTCGCGGCGACGGCCGTCGCCGGCTCGGTCGGGCTGCCGCGCAGGCTCGTCTCCATCCTGGAGGGCGAGGGGCTGTTCAACGACGTGACCGCGATCGTGCTGTACCACGTGGCGATCGCCGCCGCGGTGAGCGGGAGCTTCTCGCTGCCGGAGGCGTTCGGGCTGCTGATCCTCTCCGCGGTGGTGGCCGTGGTGGTGGGCCTGGTGCTCGGCTGGCTCACCATCAAGCTCATGGGCCTGCTCGGCGACGCCACGCTCCAGGTCGGCCTCACCCTGCTGGTGCCGTTCGTGAGCTATGTGCTCGCGGAGGAGCTGATGGGGTCGGGCGTCCTCGCCGTCCTCACCACCGCGCTCTTCCTCGCCGAGCACACCGCCGACGCCGACGACGTCCTCGGGCGGCTCACCGGCCGCACCTTCTGGGAGATCGTCGACACGCTCGTCACCGGAGTCGCCTTCGGGCTGATCGGCCTCGAACTGCACAACGTCTTCGGCACGGCGGACGGGCGCGAACTCCGGATGCTGGGCTGGGGACTCGCGGTGGTCGCGGTGGTCGTCGGCGTACGGCTGCTGTATCTGCTGCCCGCCACCTGGCTGGCGAAGAGGCTGCACACCCGGCGCGACGTCAGCGAGGAGATCCCCACCAGCTGGCGGGAGACCGTCGTCATGTGGTGGGCCGGGATGCGCGGGGTGGCCTCGGTCGCGCTGGCGCTCGCGATCCCGCTGAAGACGGACGACGGGAAGCCGTTCCCGGGCCGTGACGAGATCGTCTTCATCGCCTTCGCGGTGATCATGGCCACGCTCGTCATCCAGGGACTCACCCTGCCCTGGCTGGTCCGCAGGCTCCGCGTCAAGGCGGACACGGACGCCGAGGAGGCGCTGGAGAAGGACCTCGCGATCCGTGCCGCGAAGGCCGCGAAGCAGCGCCTCAAGGAGATCCAGGAGGTCGAGGAGTTCCCGGACGAGGTCGCCGAGCGGCTGCACCGGCTGGCGTACGACGTGGGGGCACGGATCAGCCCCGACATGGTCGACGACGAGCGCCGCGAGGCCTACGCGCAGCGGGCCGAGCGCTTCAAGGCGGTCAGCCGCATCCAGCGGGAGATGATGTCCGCCGCCCGCCACGCGGTGCTCTCGGCCCGCAACGAGGCGGGGGCGGACCCGGAGATCGTCGACCGGGTCCTGCGGCAGCTGGACGTCCGCAGTCTGCGGTGAGGCGGGGGAGCGCCGCCCCCGCCCTCCCGGTCAGCCGCGTCCCGTGCGCGGGGACCTGACCCGGTCCGAAGGCTTCTCGTGCCCGGGGCCGGGCGGATGCGGCCACTCGCTGTGCGGCGGCGGTGCCGCGGGCGCCGTCGCGACCCTCGGCAGCGCGTACGGATGATGGTCCCGCAGCCAGCAGATGAGCTGCTCCCGCACGGCACAGCGCACCGTCCAGATGTCGCTCGGGTCCTTCGCCGTGACCACCGCGCGGACCAGGATCGTCGACGGTGTGGTGTCCGTGACGGCGAGGGACCAGTCGCGGCCGTCCCAGGCGGCGCACTCGCCCAGGACGTCCCGCAGCCGCTCGCGCATCGCGGCGACCGGGGCCGAGTGGTCGAGGTGGAAGAAGACCGAGCCGGTCATCTGGGCGCTGCCGCGCGACCAGTTCTCGAACGGCTTGCTGGTGAAGTACGAGACCGGCATCGTGATCCGCCGCTCGTCCCAGGTCCGTACCGCGAGGAAGGTCAGGGTGATCTCCTCGATCGTGCCCCACTCGCCGTCCACCACCACGGTGTCACCGATGCGCACCATGTCGCCGAACGCGATCTGCAGCCCCGCGAAGAGATTGCCGAGCGTCGACTGGGCGGCCACCCCCGCGACGATGCCGAGCACACCCGCCGAGGCCAGCATCGAGGTGCCGAAGGTCCGCATCGCCGGGAACGTCAGCAGCATCGCACCGAAGGCGACCGTCGCCACGATCGCGGTGACCACCCGCTGGATCAGCGTCACCTGGGTGCGGACCCGCCGCACCCGCGCCGGGTCGGCGGTGTTCGCGGCGTACCGCGCGAACAGGGAGTCGACGACGGCCGTCGCGATCCGCACCACCAGCCAGGCCGAGGCCCCGATCAGCACCAGTGTCAGGACCTGACCGATTC
Source organism: Streptomyces sp. NPDC048295 (assembly GCF_040652135.1). Lineage (NCBI taxonomy): Bacteria > Bacillati > Actinomycetota > Actinomycetes > Kitasatosporales > Streptomycetaceae > Streptomyces > Streptomyces sp. NPDC048295. The sequence goes on along the minus strand of NZ_JBEZLL010000006.1, from coordinate 295,819 downwards.
CCGCCTGCTGGTCCCGGATCACTTCGAGCCGGGTGTGGGTGTACGAGCCCCGCAGCAGCGCCGTGCAGAGCGTCAGCTGGAGCGGTATCCGGCAGCGCCGCAGCAGCCCCCACAGCGGGGTGTCGTGGTGCCGGCCGTCGGCCCGTCTGAGCAGCAGATCCACCAGCGCGCCGACCACCAGCGTGATCACGACCGAGCCGCCGACGACGATCAGCGGGCGCAGTATGTTCTCCATCCCGTCGTTCTCCATGCCCCTGACCGTAGCTGGCACCATGGGACCCATGAACATCATGCTTTTCCACTCGACGTACGGTCTGCGCCCCGCGGTGCACGCCGCTGCCGACCGGCTCCGCGCCGCCGGGCACGAGGTGCAGGTGCCCGACCTCTTCGAGGGGCGCACGTTCGAGACCGTCGAGGAAGGCCTGGCCTTCAAGGAGGAGATCGGCAAGGACGAGCTGCTCAAGCGGGCCGTGCTGGCCGCCGCCCCCTACTCCGACCGGGGCCTGGTCTACGCGGGCTTCTCGTTCGGCGCCGCCACCGCGCAGACCCTGGCGCTCGGCGACGAGAAGGCCCGCGGCCTGCTGATGTTCCACGGCACCTCGGACATCGCCGAGAACGCCTCCGTGGACGAGCTGCCCGTACAGCTGCATGTCGCCGATCCGGACCCGTTCGAGACGCACGACTGGCTGAACTCCTGGTATCTGCAGATGCAGCGGACCGGTGCCGATGTCGAGGTCTACCGCTACCCGGGCGCGGGCCATCTCTTCACGGACGCCGAACTGCCCGACTTCGACCGGGCGTCGGCCGAGCTGGCCTGGAAGGTCGCGCTCGGTTTCCTCGCCACGCTGTGACGCGGTCAGGGGCCCCGCACCGAGCAGGGCCCCTCGGGCGGATCAGCCCCGGTACGCGGTCCAGCTGTCGCTCATCCGCTGCACCTGGCCCGCGGTGAACTGGGTCATGCACGAGTCGTAGGTGTAGTCCATGAAGTTGTGGATCGGGTCGACCCCGGTCTTGTTGGTGCAGGTGTCGCGCCCGGTCGGGCACTCGTAGGCGGCGCTCTTCTCGGCCGGGGTGTCGGCGACGTAGTCACCGTTTCCATTGCAGCCGCCCTGGAAGGTGTGGTACAGCCCCATCCAGTGGCCGACCTCGTGGGTGGCGGTGTCGCCCTCGTTGTAGTTGGTGGCGGAGCCGCCGGGCAGCGAGGCGTCGAGGATGACGACGCCGTCGTCCGAGGGGTTGGACTTGTACGAGCTGGGGAACGTGGCCCAGCCCAGCAGCCCGCCGCCGAGGTTGGCGGTGTAGATGTTGAGGGCGTTGGCGCCGCCCTTGCGCAGCGAGGACTTCATGGCCGTCTCGGCGGCGGAGCCCGGGGAGACGCCGTTGTACCAGGAGCTGTTGTCCGTGTAGTCCGTGCCGGCCAGCGTGTACTGGAAGCCGGAGTTCGTGTTGCCCGAGCCCTGTCCGCTGTAGGCGGCGTTCAGGACGTTCATCTGGCTGGTGATCGCGGAGGCGCTGAGCTTGCCGGTCGTCCCGGAGTGCACGACGTGGAAGTAGACCGGGATCGTCGCGCCGGCGGCGAGCGAGGGGCCGCTGAGACGGCGGTCCGCGAGTCTCTGCTTCAACTGCGCGTCCATGGACTTGGCCTGGGCCGCGGTCAGCTCATTGGGGTCGTCGGTGTGGGCGGCGCCCGAGGGGCGGGCCTCCCGTGCCGTGGCGTTGGTGCCCGCGTCGTCCCCGCACTTCTGGGCGGACGAGGCGGAGACCTTGGAGGCGGCGGAAGCGGCGGAGCCGGAGGGAGCGGAGAGCGGTGCCAGGGCCAGAGTTCCGGCCAGAACGGCGGTGCCGATCGCACGGTTACGCATACGTGGCGATATACGGGCAAGAGTGCGCACGGGGACTCCTCGCGGATGTGTGGGGGAGGTATTTCCTCACCCGCCGCCGGGAGATTACGTGGGCATGTCATCCCTGGAGGAGGAATGATCAGGCCCAATCAGATATTCGCCAAAGGGCGGAAATCGGGAGGAATCTTTCTTCGCATTCCAGAGTTTGAGACGGCGACGTAAACGTAAGCGTTACCCCGGCGGGTGGTGTGTCCCCATTCGAGCCGTGGGACACACCACCCGCCGTAGCGATGTCATGCACCGTCAACATATGCGGGGGTGGCTGAAAAAGATCCCTCAGCGCACCGGGCTGTCCACCCGCTCGACCTTCTGCGTTCCGCTGAGCGTCCGGTACGAACGCGTCCAGGCGGAGGTCGCGTCCCGCTTCGTCCGGTCGGAGACCGCGTAGTAGTCCATCTGGGAGCGCTCGGCGGTCACGTCGAGGACGCCGTAGCCGTGCGAGTCCATGTCCACCCACTTCACATGGCGGTTGGCGGCCCTGACCGCGGCGGCCGCGACCACCGAGACCGTCTGCGGCGCCACGTGCAGGATGTCGTCGATGTTGTCCGAGGTCACCGACGTCACCACGAACTCGGTGGCGGCCGAGGCGGAGAGCGGATACGTCGCGGCCTTCACCGGCACGTCATTGGCCCACGCCATGTGGATGTCGCCGGTCAGGAAGACCGTGTTGGTGATCGACCGGTCCCGCAGGTGCGAGATCAGCTCCTTGCGGTCGTCCGTGTAGCCGTCCCACTGGTCGACGTTGACGGCGAGTCCTTCCTTGGGCAGCCCCAGCAACTCGGCCAGCGGCTCCAGCAGATGGGCGGGTACGGAGCCGAACGCGACCGGCGAGATCATCACCGAGGTGCCGACCAGCTGCCAGGTGGCGTCCGAGCCGGCCAGCCCCGACTTCAGCCAGTCCAGCTGGGCGCGGCCGGTGATGGTGCGCTCCGGGTCGTCGACCGCCCCGCTGCCGATCGACGCCTGCCGGGAGCGGAAGCTGCGCAGGTCGAGGAGATGGAGATCGGCGAGGCTGCCGAAGCGCAGCCGCCGGTAGACGGTGCCCTCGGTGGCGGCGCGGACCGGCATCCACTCGAAGTACGCCTGCTTGGCGCCCGCGGCCCGGTCGGCCCAGGAGCCCTCCGTGCCCGGGGTGTGGTTCTCGGCCCCGCCCGACCAGGCGTCGTTGGCGAACTCGTGGTCGTCCCAGATCGCGATCACCGGGTGCGTGGCGTGCAGGGCCTGGAGGTCGGTGTCCGTCTTGTACGTGGCGTGCCGGGTGCGGTAGTCGGCGAGGGTGAGGATCTCGTGCTTCGGCTCGTGCGGCCGTACGACGTACTTCGCGTCCGGGTAACTGCCCGAGGCGTACTCGTAGATGTAGTCGCCGAGATGCAGCACCGCGTCGAGATCGGCGCGGGCGGCGAGGTGGCGGTACGGGGAGAAGTACCCGGCCTCCCAGTTGGCGCACGACACCACCCCGAACCGCACACCGGGCGTGGCCGCGCCCGCCGCGGGCGCCGTCCGGGTGCGCCCGGCCGGTGAGACGGCCGGTGTGCCCTCGCCCGCCGTGAAGCGGAACCAGTACGCGGTGGCGGGGGCCAGGCCCCGCACATCGGCCTTGACGGTGTGATCGGAGGCGGCCTTCGCGACGGTCGTGCCCCGGGCCACCACCCGGGTGAACTCCTTGTCCTCGGCGACCTCCCAGCGCACCGCCGTATCGGCGCCGCGGCCCGAGCCGGGCACCGCGTCGGGGGTCGGGGTGACGCGGGTCCAGAGGAGGACGCCGTCGGGAAGGGGGTCGCCGGAGGCGACGCCGTGCAGGAAGGCGGGCCCGTCCGCGGCGCGTGCGCTCGCGGCGGAACCCAGCACGGGAGCCGCGACGACGGTCGCGGCAGCGGCCTTGACGACCGTGCGGCGGCTGGGGGAGGAGAACGGTGAGAGGCGCTGTCGACTGGTCACGGTCAAAAATCCTACTGGCGGGTAAAGCGAACGGGCAGGCGAACGAAGGAAGTTCGCCTGCCCGTCGGGGGGCCGCCGCCGTGAGGCCGCCGGCCGGTCAGCCCTTCAGCGCGGCCGTGATCGCGGTGTTGAAGGCGTCCGCCGTCATCGGAGCGTTCTCGCTCTGCCCGTCGGTGAGCGCCTTGCCGTTCATCTTCAGGGTCGGGGTGCCCTTCACGCCGCTGTCGTCGAACTTCGCCGACATCTTCATGGCCCAGTTGTCGAACGTGCCGTCCTTGACGTTCTTCTGGAAGGCGGCGTTGCCCTTGAGCGAGTCCACCGAGTCGGCGATCTTGATCAGGTAGGAGTCGTCCTTGAACTTGTCGTCGGTCTCCTCCGGGTGGTACTTCGCGGAGTAGAGCGCGTACTTGTAGTCGAGGAAGGCCTCGGGGTTGACATCGAGCGCGGCGCCGAGCGCGCTCAGCGCGTTCTTCGAGCCCTCGCCGTTGGACGCGTTGTCGATGAACGTGGCGCCGATGTACTGGATCTTGTACTTGCCGGCGTCGACGTCCTTGTGGACCGTCTCGCCGACGGCCTGCTCGAACGTGGCGCAGATCGGGCAGCGCGAGTCCTCGTACAGCTCCAGGGTCTTCTTGGCGCTCGACTTGCCGATGACGACCGTGGTGCCGTCCTCGCCCGAGGTGTTCTTGGGCTCGGTCACGTTCTTCGCGTCCTTGGCCGCCTCCCAGTGGGACGGCTTGTTCAGCTGCATGACGCCCCAGGTGCCGAGGCCCACGACCGCCAGGACGCCGACGATCGAGACGCCGACGACGATCTGCCGGCGGGCCTTGTCCTTCCTGGCCTGGCGCTCGCGCTCGGCGCGCAGCCGCTCGCGGGCCGCTGCCTTGTTGGCCTGGGTGTTGCGCTTGCTCATGTCCGTATCTCCATGGTGTGAGGGGTGTTCGTAGGGGAACCGCGTGCTCAGGCGAAGGCATGGGCCGAGCGCGGCGGTCCCCTCCGTCCCACGGAGTGCACGAGCAGACGGGCGTGTACGAGCAGGTGCGGGCCGGGTCCGGCGGGCCGCACCCGGCGGCGTACCGGACGGCGGGCCGTCCCGACCACGGCGACCGCGACCAGCAGCGGCCGGAACGCCAGGGCGGCGGCCGCCTCCAGCAGACGGGCCACCGCGGACTCGCCCCGCCGGAGCCAGGCCGCGGCGAGCAGCCCGACCGACACATGGGCGGCGAGCAGCAGCCACGGCACCGCGGGTCCGGGCGAGGCCAGCAGCGCGGCCGTGGTGTGTCCGGCGTCGGCCACCGAGGCGAACGGGGTGACATCGGCACCCGCCCGGGCCGCCCCGGTGCCGATCGCGCCGCCGCACAGCACATCGACGCCGACCGAGCGCAGCGGCCCCGCTATCGGGCCGCCGGCCGCGCCGTAACAGACGTGCTGACCGGTGGTGAGGAAGGTGTCGGCGGCCAGCTCCAGCGGGACCAGCAGTCCGGCGATCGCCCCGAAGCCGCGCTCCCGGCCGGCCAGCGCGTACGCCACGGCGAAGACCGCGCCGGCCAGCAGGGCGACGGCGGTCAGGGGCAGCGGGACCCGGGAGAGCAGCACATGGGACGCGACGGAGAGCGTCACGACGAGCGCTGTGAAAAGCGCCGCGCGAACGACTCTGAGCTGCGTCCCGGATATGTCCATCGCCGAGGAGTGTCGCATGCCAACCTGTAAGTGACCCCTAAAGGGACGGACAACAGGGGGCTACAGCCCCGGAATACGGCCGTTGCGGAAGAGATCCACGAAGATCTGGTGGTCGGCGCGGGCCCGGGCGCCGTAGCTGTGGGCGAAGTCCACCAGCAGACCGGCGAAGCCCTCCTCGTCGGCCGCGATCGCCGCGTCGATCGCCCGCTCGGTGGAGAACGGCACCAGCGAGTGGCCGCTCTCGTCGTCCGCCGCGGAGTGCATCGTCGCCGTCGCCCGGCCCAGATCGGCGACGACCGCCGCGATCTCCTCCGGCTCGTCGATGTCGGACCAGTCCAGATCGACCGCGTACGGCGACACCTCGGCGACCAGCTGGCCCGCCCCGTCCAGCTCGGTCCAGCCGAGCCACGGGTCGGCGTGCGCCTGCAGGGCGCGCTGCGAGATCACGGTGCGGTGGCCCTCGTGCTGGAAGTACCCGCGCACCGCCGCGTCCGTGATGTGCCGGGAGACGGCGGGGGTCTGCGCCTGCTTGAGGTAGATCACCACATCGTTCTCCAGGGCGTCGCTGTTGCCCTCCAGAAGGATGTTGTACGAGGGGAGCCCGGCCGAACCGATGCCGATGCCGCGACGGCCGACGACGTCCTTCACCCGGTACGAGTCGGGGCGGGTCAGGCTCGACTCCGGCAGCGTCTCCAGATAGCCGTCGAAGGCGGCCAGCACCTTGTAGCGCGTCGCCGCGTCCAGATCGATCGAGCCGCCGCCCGGGGCGAACCGGCGCTCGAAGTCCCTGATCTCCGTCATCGAGTCCAGCAGCGAGAACCGGGTCAGCGACCGGGCGTCGCGCAGCGCGCCCAGCAGCGGGCCCTCGGCCGTGTCCAGCGTGAAGGGCGGCAGCTCGTCGTTCTTGGCGCCCGTCGCCAGCGCGTGGATCCGCTCGCGGTAGGCCGCCGCGTAGACCCGGACCAGCTCGGTGATCTGGTCGTCGCTGAGCGCCTTCGCGTACCCGATCAGGGCGACGGAGGCGGCGAACCGCTTGAGGTCCCAGGTGAACGGGCCGACGTAGGCCTCGTCGAAGTCGTTCACGTTGAAGATCAGCCGGCCGTTGGCGTCCATGTACGTGCCGAAATTCTCCGCGTGCAGATCGCCGTGGATCCACACCCGGCCGGTCCGCTCGTCCAGGTACGGGCCGCCGCGCCGCTCCCGCGCCAGGTCGTCGTAGAACAGGCACGCCGTGCCCCGGTAGAAGGCGAAGGCAGAGCCCGCCATCTTGCGGAACTTGACCCGGAAGGCAGCCGGGTCGGCGGCCAGCAGCTCCCCGAACGCGGTGTCGAAGACCTCAAGGATCCGCTCTCCGCGCTGTGCCGCGCCGGTCTGCGCTTCCGACATCTCTGGGTGCCTCCTGGTACCTGGCGTGCATGACGAAGTACATGACAAATGGGACGGGCTTCCTCGCCCCTCCAACGCGCGACCGTACCCGGGAGTGCCCGCCGTCCGTCACCTCGAAGACGTAGACTTCCACGCTGTCCCCCCAGCCCGCCATCGTCCGTTTCCCGGAGGCACAGCGCCGTGACCAAGCCGCCTTTCACGCACCTTCACGTCCACACCCAGTACTCGCTGCTGGACGGTGCCGCGCGGCTCAAGGACATGTTCGCTGCCTGTAATGAGATGGGCATGTCGCACATCGCGATGACGGACCACGGCAACCTGCACGGGGCGTACGACTTCTTCCACTCGGCGCAGAAGGCGGGCGTCACACCGATCATCGGCATCGAGGCCTACGTCGCCCCGGAGTCGCGCAAGCACAAGCGGAAGATCCAGTGGGGCCAGCCGCACCAGAAGCGCGACGACGTGTCGGGTTCGGGTGGTTACACCCACAAGACGATCTGGGCGGCGAACAGCACCGGGCTGCACAACCTCTTCCGGCTCTCCTCCGACGCGTACGCCGAGGGCTGGCTCCAGAAGTGGCCGCGCATGGACAAGGAGACCATCGCCCAGTGGTCCGAGGGCCTGATCGCGTCCACCGGCTGCCCCTCGGGCGAGGTGCAGACCCGGCTGCGGCTCGGCCAGTTCGACGAGGCCGTCCAGGCCGCCTCCGACTACAAGGACATCTTCGGCGAGGGCAAGTACTTCCTGGAGCTGATGGACCACGGCATCGAGATCGAGCGCCGGGTCCGTGACGGGCTCCTCGAAATCGGCAAGAAGCTGAACATCCCGCCGCTGGTTACCAACGACTCGCACTACACCTACGCGCACGAGGCCACCGCGCACGACGCCCTGCTCTGCATCCAGACCGGCAAGAACCTCTCCGACCCGGACCGCTTCCGCTTCGACGGCACCGGCTACTACCTCAAGACGACCGACGAGATGTACGCCGTCGACTCCTCCGACGCCTGGCAGGAGGGCTGCGCCAACACCCTGCTGGTCGCGCAGCAGATCGACACCGCCGGCATGTTCGAGAAGCGCGACCTGATGCCGAAGTTCGACATCCCGGACGGCTACACGGAGATCACCTGGTTCCAGGAAGAGGTCCGCGTCGGCATGGACCGGCGCTTCCCGGGCGGCGTCCCCGAGGACCGGCAGAAGCAGGTCGAGTACGAGATGGACATCATCATCCAGATGGGGTTCCCGGGGTACTTCCTGGTCGTCGCCGACTTCATCATGTGGGCGAAGAACAACGGCATCGCGGTCGGCCCCGGCCGCGGCTCCGCCGCCGGTTCGATCGTGGCGTACGCGATGGGCATCACCGACCTCGACCCGATCGAGCACGGGCTGATCTTCGAGCGGTTCCTCAACCCCGAGCGCGTCTCCATGCCCGACGTCGACATCGACTTCGACGAGCGCCGGCGCGTCGAGGTGATCAGGTACGTGACGGAGAAGTACGGCGCCGACAAGGTCGCCATGATCGGCACGTACGGAAAGATCAAGGCGAAGAACGCCATCAAGGACTCCGCCCGGGTCCTCGGCTACCCCTACGCGATGGGCGACCGGCTCACCAAGGCCATGCCCGCCGACGTCCTCGGCAAGGGCATCGACCTCAACGGCATCACCGACCCCAAGCACCCCCGCTACAGCGAGGCGGGCGAGATCCGGGGGATGTACGAGAACGAGCCGGACGTCAAGAAGGTCATCGACACCGCCAAGGGCGTCGAGGGCCTGGTCCGGCAGATGGGCGTGCACGCCGCCGGCGTCATCATGTCCAGCGAGCCGATCGTCGACCACGCCCCGATCTGGGTGCGGCACACCGACGGCGTCACCATCACGCAGTGGGACTACCCCCAGTGCGAGTCGCTCGGCCTGCTGAAGATGGACTTCCTGGGCCTGCGCAACCTCACCATCATGGACGACGCCGTGAAGATGGTGGAGTCCAACAAGGGCGTCAAGCTGGACCTGCTCGGCCTCCCGCTGGACGACCCCAAGACGTACGAGATGCTCTGCCGCGGTGACACGCTCGGCGTGTTCCAGTTCGACGGCGGCCCGATGCGCTCCCTGCTGCGCCAGATGCAGCCCGACAACTTCGAGGACATTTCCGCCGTCTCGGCCCTGTACCGGCCGGGCCCGATGGGCATGAACTCGCACACGAACTACGCCGAGCGCAAGAACGGCCGCCAGGAGATCACCCCGATCCACCCGGAGCTGGAGGAGCCCCTCAAGGAGGTACTCGGCCTCACCTACGGCCTGATCGTGTACCAGGAGCAGGTGCAGAAGGCCGCCCAGATCGTCGCCGGCTACTCGCTCGGCGAGGCCGACATCCTGCGCCGCGTGATGGGCAAGAAGAAGCCCGAGGAGCTGGCGAAGAACTTCGTCCTCTTCGAGGCGGGAGCCAAGAAGAAGGACTTCTCCGACGCCGCGATCAAGGCCCTGTGGGACGTGCTGGTCCCGTTCGCCGGATACGCGTTCAACAAGGCGCACTCCTCCGCGTACGGCCTGGTCACCTACTGGACCGCGTACCTCAAGGCGAACTATCCCGCCGAGTACATGGCGGCGCTGCTGACCTCGGTCAAGGACGACAAGGACAAGTCGGCCGTCTACCTCAACGAGTGCCGCCGCATGGGCATCAAGGTGCTGCCGCCCAATGTGAACGAGTCCCTGTCGAACTTCGCCGCCCAGGGCGACGACGTGATCCTCTTCGGCCTCACCGCCGTGCGCAACGTCGGCCAGAACGTCGTCGACTCGATCATCCGGTGCCGCAAGGCGAAGGGGAAGTACAGCACCTTCCCCGACTTCCTGGACAAGGTCGAAGCGGTCGTCTGCAACAAGCGCACCGTCGAATCGCTGATCAAGGCCGGCGCCTTCGACGAGATGGGCCACACCCGCAAGGGCCTGGTCGCCCACCACGAGCCGATGATCGACAACGTGGTGCAGGTCAAGCGCAAGGAGGCCGAGGGGCAGTTCGACCTCTTCGGCGGCATGGGCGAGGAGGAGAGCGACGAGCCGGGCTTCGGGCTCGACGTGGAGTTCTCCGACATCGAGTGGGAGAAGTCCTACCTGCTGGCCCAGGAGCGCGAGATGCTCGGGCTGTACGTCTCCGACCACCCGCTCTTCGGTCTGGAACACGTGCTGTCCGACAAGGCCGACTCCTCGATCTCCCAGCTGACCGGCGGCGAGCACGCCGACGGCGCCATCGTCACCGTCGGCGGCATCATCTCCGGCCTCCAGCGCAAGATGACCAAGCAGGGCAACGCCTGGGCCATCGCCACCGTCGAGGACCTGGCCGGTTCCATCGAGTGCATGTTCTTCCCCGCCACCTACCAGCTGGTCTCCACCCAGCTCGTCGAGGACACCGTCGTCTTCGTCAAGGGACGCCTCGACAAGCGCGAGGACGTGCCCCGGCTGGTCGCCATGGAGATGCAGGTCCCCGACATCTCGAACGCGGGCACCAACGCCCCCGTGGTCCTCACCATCCCCACCGTCAAGATCACCCCGCCGATGGTCAGCCGCCTCGGCGAGGTCCTCAGCAGCCACCGGGGCGACACCGAGGTACGGATCAGGCTCCAGGGCCCCCGCAAGACCACGGTGCTCCGGCTCGACCGGCACCGGGTCAAGCCCGACCCGGCGCTCTTCGGTGACCTGAAGGTGCTGCTCGGCCCGTCCTGCCTGGCCGGCTGAGCCGGCTCTCCCGCACGGACGTACGAGAGGGGCGCCCCGCGAAAGCGGGAGCGCCCCTCTCGGTCATCGGGCCACCGCCCGGACCGCGGACGGCTCCGGTCAGTTGTGGCCGAAGCGCCGCTGGTGCTTACGGGCAACGTCGGCAGGGCTGCCCTGGGCCTGCGACTGAGGCTGTATCTGCGACTCGTACGCGGTCGTCTTGGTCTCTTCCGCGCCGCGCTCCGGACCGGACGCGCGGTTCTGCCGGCTGCCCTGCTTGCGGTTCTTGTTCTTGGCCATGGTGTTCCTCCTACGGGGACTCTCGGGGCCAGGACCGCGTTCAGATTCACATAGCGGGGTAACCCGTGCATTTTGGATCATTACCGTGCGTAGTGAGGGGCCGGGACGCGTCGTTTTCCCGATCCGCCACGCCGATGATCGAGTTCCGGACGTCAACCTCTGCGCGGTCGGGCAGACTCGAAGGAAACCCTTTGCAAAGACCGCACCCGAACTTCCGGAAGAGGGTGGATCGCGTGGACCGTTGCGTCGTTCTGGTGGACGCCGGGTACCTGCTGGGCGCAGCGGCGAGCCTGCTGGCCGGGGAGCCCGCCCGTTCCCGCATCACGGTCGACCACGCGGCCCTCATCCGGGGCCTGCGCGAGCGCGCCGAGGCCGATACGCAGCAGCCGCTGCTGCGGATCTACTGGTTCGACGGCGCCCCCGACCGCGTGCCGCAGCCCGAGCACCGCAGACTGCGGGTGATGCCCCGGGTGACCGTCCGGCTCGGCGCCCTGACCCGCAGCGACGGGCGCTGGGCGCAGAAGGGCGTCGACGCCGCGATGCACGCCGAGCTCACCGAGCTCGCCAGGAACCGGGCCTGCTCCGACGTGGTGCTGGTGACCGGCGACGGCGACCTGCTGCCCGGTCTGATGTCCGCCAAGGAACACGGCGTCGCCGTCCACCTGTGGGCCGTCCAGGCCGCCGACGGCGACTACAACCAGTCCGAGGACCTGGTGGCCGAGGCCGACGAACGAAGGGTGCTCGACCGGGCCTGGATCACCCAGGCCGTACGGCCCAAGGAGACCGGCGGCGTCTGCGCCCCGCCGCCCGCGCCCGGCCCGGAGATCGCCGCGATCCTCTCCGCGCCGCTGCCCGAGGCCGCCCTCGCCGCCTCCGCCGAGCGGGCCGCCGAGGCCCGGGCGGAAGCCGACGACGACGCGGCCCCGCCGTCCGGGCAGAGCGCCGCCACCGACCGCCCCGTGCACGCCGCCAAGGGCGTCCCCACCCCCAAGGACCTGGCGGGCAGCCTGCGCGGCCCCGGCATCCAGCCCGACCGGCACCTCCCGCAGCCCGGCGCGACCCTGCGCTGGTCCTCCGACAAGAGCTGGACGGACCGCGGCGGACCGCTGGGCGAGCCCGCCGAGACGGCCTCCCTGCCGACGCTGGCCCAGCTCACCAGCGCCGAGCAGCGCTGGGCGGACCGCGAGGAGGACATCACCACCGTCGGCGGCGACCCCTTCGAGGTGGGTCAGGTCTTCGCCCGTCGCTGGATGGAGCGGCTTCCGGAGACCGTCCACCTGCAGAAGCTGTCGACCATGTATCCGCGCATCCCGCACCGGATCGACGGCGAACTGCTGCGTTACGCGGCACGGTTCGGCCTGCTCGCCCACAAGGACGACCAGATCGACGAGCACGACCGCTACGCGATCCGGGCGGGGTTCTGGCGGGAGATCGATGTGCGCGCCGCGGCCGAGCACACCCCCGCGGCGGAGCGCACGACCCCGTCCGCCGGCTGACCGCCGGACGCCCCGGCCGGCCGGCCGGGGTGGCCCCGGGCGCATTACGGGGCATCCGACCCCGTACCCTCGTACCTCGTGAGTACGGGCACAGCACAGGCGCAGCCGGCGACCGGGACCGTGTGCGCGGTGCGGGATCTGGTCAGGACCTATCCCGCCGCCCGCGGCCGTCGCGGAGCACCCGCCACACCCGAGGTGCGCGCCACCGACGGGATCTGCCTGGACGTGCGGCGCGGCGAGATCTTCGGACTCCTCGGCCCCAACGGCGCCGGCAAGTCCACCCTCGTACGGCAGCTCACCGGGCTGATGCGCCCCGACTCCGGCAGCGTCACCGTGCTGGGCCACGACCTGGTACGCCACCCGGAGCGGGCCTCCCGGCTGATCGGCTACCTCGGGCAGGAGTCCACCGCCCTCGACGAACTGACCGTGTCGCTCGCCGCCGAGACCACCGGGCGGCTGCGCGGCCTCACGGTGGCGGACGCCCGCGCCGAGCGCGACGCCGTGCTCGACGAACTCGGCCTCACCGAGATCGCGGGGCGCCCGCTGAAGAAGCTCTCCGGGGGACAGCGGCGGCTCGCCTGCTTCGCGGCCGCGCTGGTCGGCGAGCGGCCGCTGCTGGTGCTGGACGAGCCGACGACCGGTATGGACCCCGTCGCGCGGCGTGCCGTCTGGGCCGCCGTGGACCGGCGCCGGGCCGAGCGCGGTACGACGGTCCTGCTCGTCACCCACAACGTCATCGAGGCCGAGACGGTCCTCGACCGGGTCGCCGTGATCGAACGCGGCAGGGTCATCGCCTGCGACACCCCGGCCGGGCTCAAGGAACGCGTCGCGGGCGAGGTCCGGGTCGAACTGCTGTGGCGCGAACGGGCGCCCCTGGACGTACCCGAGGTGGCCGCGCTGCGCGCCTCGGCCCAGGAGTCCGGGCGGCGCTGGGTGCTGCGGCTCGGCCCCGACGAGGCACGGGCGGCGGTCGCCGCGGTGACCGGCGGCGCGGCCTTCGCCGCCCTCGACGACTTCACGCTGGCGACGCCCAGCCTGGAGGACGTCTATCTCGCGCTCGGCGGGGACGCGACCAAGGGACTGGTGAAGTCATGACCGCGGTGAGCGGGACGACCGGGTGCGGGCACGCGGCCGGACAGGGAGCGAACAGGAGCAGCGCCAGGTGACGAGCATCGTTCCCGCGCACGCGGTGACCGGACCCGTCCGGGCCGCGGAGGACGGCCGCGCCGGTACCTCCGGCGACGGCGCCGCCGACGAGGGGGCGCCGCCCGCGCCGCTCGCGCCGCGGGCCCGGCTGTTCCCGGCGCTCGCGGCCGTCTACCGGGCCCAGCTCTCCAGGGCCAGGGTCGCCCGTATCCCGCTGCTCTTCGTCGCGACGTTCCAGTCCGTCGGGATCATGGTGCTGATGCGCGGGGTCGTCGACGGCGGCTCCGAGGCGCGGGCCGTCGTGGCCGGCTCCAGCGTCCTCGTCGTGGCCTTCGTGGCGCTCAATCTCCTCGCCCAGTACTTCGGGCAGCTGCGGGCCGGTGGCGGACTCGACCACTACGCCACCCTGCCGGTGCCGCCCGCCGCGGTGGTGCTCGGCGCGGCCGGGGCGTACGCCTCCTTCACCGTGCCCGGCACGATCGTCACGGCCGTGGCCGGCAGTGCGCTGTTCGGGCTGCCGCTGACGCATCTGTGGGTGCTCGTCGCCGTCATCCCGCTCTCCGGGGCGGCGCTCTCCGGGCTGGGCGCGGCGCTGGGGCTGCTCGCCCCCCGGCAGGAGCTGGCCACGCTCCTGGGCCAGCTGGGCATGTCGGCGGCGCTGCTGCTCGGTGTGCTCCCGGCCGACCGGCTGCCCGCGCCGGTGGACTGGGCGCGCGACCTGCTGCCCTCGACCTACGGTGTCGAGGCGCTCTCGCGGTCCTTCGACGCCCACCCGGACTGGGCGGTCGTCGCCCTGGACCTCGCCGTCTGTGCCGTCGTCGGCGTCCTCTCGCTGGCCGTGGCGACCTGGGCGTACCGCAGGGCAGCGGTCCGGTGAGGCGCGGTACGGGGGCGCCTGGCACGATGGCACGGTGACCGCACCTCTGACACCGCCTCACCAGCCCTCGTCCAACGATCCCTGGCAGACACCGCCGAACTGGGGCGGCCCGGGGGGCTCCCACCTGATCGGTGCGCACCAGCCGAAGGGGCTGCCGGGAGCGCCCGGGGAGAAGGCTCTCGCGCCGGAACTGCGGCGGGCCGCGGTCGTCGCCCTGCTCCTCGTCGTCGCCGGTGTCGCGCTCGGGCTGCTCTGGGTGTGGCTGGCACCGAAGGTCCCCCTGATCTCCGACAGCACCGCCGTCTTCCTGCAGGACAGCGAGGGCGAGGAGGCGATCGGCGCCGACGGTACGTTCGTGCTGCTGGGCCTGGCCTTCGGGGCGGTCTCCGCGGCGCTGGTCTTCTGGTTCCAGCGGCGCGGCGGGATCGCGCTGGTGGTGGGGCTCGCGCTGGGCGGGCTGCTCGGTTCGCTGCTGGCCTGGCGGCTGGGGGTGTGGCTCGGGCCGACCCAGGACGTGGTCGCGCACGCGCGGGCGGTCGGCAAGGGCGTGGTCTTCGACGCGCCGCTCCAGCTGCGGGCGAAGGGGGCACTGCTGGCGTGGCCGCTGGGGGCGATGGCGGTGCATCTGGGGCTGACCGCGTTGTTCGGGCCGCGGGATCCGGAGCCGGAGTGGGGGGTGTTCCCGGGTGCGCCCGGTGCGCCCGGTGCGCCCGGAGGCGGGGCGTCGGTGCCGCCGGCGCAGCCGTAGTCGTAGTCGTGCGGGTGGGGGCCGGCCGCTGCGCGGGGCTCGTCCCCAGCCCGCCCCTTCCCGGAACCGGGGCGCTGCCCCGGACCCCGGCACTCGATCGCCGGACGGGCTCAGCTGCGCCCGCGTAGGCATTCAGAGGTGCCGGACGGGCTCGCACGTGTCCCGGG
>NZ_JBEZLL010000006.1:0-280383 GCF_040652135.1 Streptomyces sp. NPDC048295 | reverse complement strand
GAAGGTGCCGGACGGGCTCGCACGTGTCCCGGAAGGTGCCGGACGGGCTCGCACGTGTCCCGGAAGGTGCCGGACGGGCTCGCACGTGTCCCGGAAGGTGCCGGACGGGCTCGCACGTGTCCCGGAACGCGCCGGACGGACGTCGGAGCCGGCGTGATCCGAACGAAAGCCCCTACCCCCGGCCGATCTCCGCGAACACCGCGCCCGTCAGCGATGCCAGGTCCGCCGCGGAGAGTTCGACCTCCAGGCCGCGGCGGCCCGCCGAGACGCAGATCGTCTCGTGGGACCGTGCCGACGCGTCCAGCACCGTGCGCAGCCGCTTCCGCTGGCCCAGGGGGGAGATGCCGCCCCGTACATAGCCGGTGGTGCGTTCGGCGGCGGCCGGGTCGGCCATGGTGGCCCGCTTGCCGCCCACCGCGGAGGCCAGGGCTTTGAGGTCCAGGGTGCCGGCCACCGGGACGACCGCCACCGTCAGGGTGCCGTCGACGTCCGCCACCAGGGTCTTGAAGACCCGGTCGGGGGAGACGCCCAGCGCCTGGGCCGCCTCCTCGCCGTAGGAGGCGGACGCCGGGTCGTGGTCGTAGGAGTGGACGGTGAACGCCGTGCCGGACGCGGTCAGTGCGACCGTGGCCGGGGTGCCGCCGGACTGTTGCTGCTTCTTCGGCTTCTTCGCCACGGGGGGAACGGTCCTCGATCGGTCGGATCAGTTGGGGTGGGACGGGGCGCGGGTCAGCTCCACCGCGGGCAGCGACGGCAGATGGCGGATGACGGCGGTCTCGGAGCGCAGCAGCGTCAGTTCCTCGCGCAGCCGGGTCGCGGTGTCGGGCGCCTGGAGCAGCCGTTGCTTGGTCGGTACGTCGAGCACGGCCGCCGCCGCGACCAGGTAGGAGACGACGGCGGGGTCGTCCGGCAGGTCCGCTCCGGTCGTGAGGGACCGTTCGCTCGCCCCGGCCAGTCGCTTCTGGTAGCTGCGGAAGGCTCGCAGCACGCCCTCGGCGAGCGCCCCCGCCTCCTCGCCGGGCCCCTCGTCCAGTTCTTCGAGCTCGGCCGTCAGAAAGGGACCGCTCGCGTCGACGGAGAGCAGCCTGACCCGGGTGGTGCCGGTCGCCAGGACCTCGAAACTGCCGTCCGGCCGCTCCCGGATCTTCGCCGCGTCGGCGATGCAGCCGACCCGGTGGAAGGTCTGGACGGGGTCGGGGCCGAAGCCGTCGGCGGGGCCGCGCTCGGCGGGGACGTTCACCGCGTCCGGCATTCCGGCGCCCGTCGGGGCGGTCTCGCGGCCGTCGCGGATCGCGACCACGGCGAAGCGGCGGGGTTCGTCCTCGTCGGTCTTCAGGAGCTCGCGCATCATGGCGCGATAACGCTCCTCGAAGACGTTCAGCGGCAGCACGAGGCCGGGGAACAGCACCGCGTTCAGCGGGAACAGAGGCAGGCGAGCGGTGGTCACAACGGTCAAGCGTAATGGCCGCCGGGCCCGGGCCGGTCGGCCCGTCCCGGGATCGGTGCCGCACAGGCCGCCCGGAGCCGCGTGTCGTCCCGTGCCTCCAGGAACCGGTCGAGCGGATCCTCGGCGACCGAAGACCACGGGAACGACGTCGCGCGGGGTCCGATCCGCCGGAACTGTTCCAGCGCCTCGTCCCAGCGGCCCCGGGTGACCAGCACGAACGCCAGCAGGTTGCGGACCTCGGCGGGCCAGGGGTCGCCCGGCGCGAAGGTGGCGGACAGCGCGATGGCCAGATCCGCCGCCGCGTCGATCCGTTCCTCCTGCACCGAGGTGGTCCGGGCGCCGGGCCCCTCGATCAGCAGCGCGAAGGCGGCCCGCAGCGGCAGCGCCTGCACCAGCGAGCTGGGCAGCGAGTCCTCGGCGGCCCGCTCGGCGAAGTCGAAGCACTCGCGGTGCGAGCCGTACCAGGCCGCGGAGAGGTAGCGCAGCGCCGCGACATGACAGCCGTAGTGGTGCGGGGAACGCCGTATGGCCTGTTCCCACAGCGCCTCGAACTCGGTGTGTGTGGCGTGGGTGCCGCGCGCGTGGTCGAGCGCGAGGCGCCAGGGCACCGGGTCGCGCGGATCGCTCTCGGCCGCCGCGGTGATCAGCGGCCCCACCTCGCGCAGCTGCTCGGCCCGGGCGGGCGACTCCCAGGCCCGGGCGACCGCCAGCTGGGCCTTGACGAGCAGCGCGTCCGGGTCGTGCGGGGCGGCGGCGAGCCAGTCGGACAGCCAGCCGTCGCGGCTGCGGGCGAAGGCGACGAGCCGGCTGAGGTAGCGGTCACGGTTCTCCCACTCGGCGCCGTCCCGGGTGGTGGCGAGGAGTTTCGCGGCCGGTCCGTACTCCCCGAGGGCGGCGGCGACGAGGGCCGGGGAGAGCCGCTCGTCGGGGGCGTCGAGCAGCACCTCGTCGTCCGCGGGCAGTCCGGCGGAGCCCCGTGCGGGGCGCCGGAACGTGCACGCGGCACGGAACAGGGCACGAAGGTTCGGCATGGTGCAGACCATTGAAAAGCGCTGGTCGGGACGGCGCCAGAGGCTCGCTGTGAAGCTTTGGTGCCGAGTGAATGGGTTGTATCGGACTGAGTCAAGAAGAGGTAAAGGAAAGTGTGGAATCTGGCTTGTTCCTGTTGTTTCGGGCCGATGGCCTCCGGTGGTCCGGACGCGGCTCGGGCGATGGTTCGACCACGGCCCACGGGCGCCGCGCCAATCGTTCGGTGGCGGGGGCCACGGGCGGTCGGACGGTCCTCGTCGGGCCGCCCGTGGCCGGATTTCGCATCATCCTCGGCGGAGCAGCCGTGAGGCGCCCGCCGCGACGGTCGTCGCGAGTATCCAGCCCAGCAGGACGAGCATCGCCGCCGCCCACTGCCAGCCCCCCTCCATCCGCCAGTAGCCGTCCTGGCCCAGATTGATCACCGGGATCAGCAGATCCAGCGCGTACAGCGCCGGGTTCCACTGCGGATGCTCGTCCTGCTTGATCGCCGCCGGGACGTGCTGGGAGAAGGCCAGCGTCCCCGCCGCCCACAGCAGGGCCATCCACACCGCGGCCCGCCCCGGCCGGTAGCCGTACGCCACCGTCCAGTCCTGGAGGAAGCCCCAGAGCTTCGCGGCGAGCGGCAGCGTCTCGCGCCGCCGCCGCTGCTTGGCCAGCAGCACCTCCCGGGCGTCCGCGTCCTCCCCGCAGTTGCGCAGCACCGTCGCGAGCCGCTCGTACGGCTCGGGGACGTACTCCGGGGTCGCCGCCGCCACCCATTCCAGGCGCCGGGAGAGCGGGAAGTGCCCGTACGGGACGAGGTTCTCGTACACGAAACCGCCCATCGCCAGCCCGCCGGGCCCCGGCCAGCTGGTCGACACGTCGATCAGCGTGACGACCCTCGCGCCGTTCAGCACGACCCGGCCCTCCTCCGGCCGTTCCACGTTGAACCGCAGTTCCGGGGTGACGATCCGGCGCAGCGACAGCTCCTCGTGCCGGCCCAGCACGAACCGCGCCTTGTGCAGATCGACCGCGTCGCCGAACCGGCCGTCGTCCAGACGCACCCCGCCCCGGCACTCGAACCCCTGCGCACGGGTGCCGTTCGCCGGGGTCGACGCCATGACGATGCCGAACGGGGGAGTGGTGCCCTGGATCCCGGTGTCGACGCTCACCCAGGCCTCGCTCATGTACAGCGTCCGCTCCACGGTCAGCTGCGGGGCGTTCAGCGCGCGCCGCCCCTCCCTGCCCCGCAGCCGGCTGCCGCGCAGGCTCAGCGAGCCGCCGACCTTCGCCCCGCGCAGACTCAGCTCGCCCCGCGCCTCGATCAGCTCCGCCTGGAGGTCCTGGGCGACCGCCAGCCCGTCACCGGCCAGCGCCCGCCCGCCCCGGTCCGGGCCGATCTCGATCTGGTTGACCAGCAGATCGGTGCCGATCTGGGCGTCGGTGAGCCGGATCCCGCGCGGGATGCGACAGCGCGGCAGATGGAGATCGCCCTCGGTGCGCAGCCGGGCCGCCTCCAGCCGCGGCATCGCGCAGCCGACGATCCGCAGCGTCGTGAAGTGGCACTCCGGCAGCACCACCTCGTTCTCGAAGCGGCAGCCGGTCATCTCGACGTACGGTGCGACGCGCCCGCCCGCGAGATCGAGCGTTCCGCTGATCCGCACGCCCCGGAGCTTCAGCGCCGCGACCCGGCCGGGCCGCGGCGGCGGACCCGAGAGCAGCAGACGGGCGACGACTCGCCCGTCCACACTGCGCTCGGGACCCCAGACGCGCGGCGCGAACGGATCGTCCTGCGCCGGGTCGCGGGCGCGCAGATCGTAGGTACTGCCGTTCCGGAAGGCCTGCCACATACCCAGCTCGGCTGCGCTCAGACCGTCCGGGAAATCGCCGTCGTGCGGTTCGGTCACGGGTGCCCCTTCCGCTCGGAGCTGTTCTTCCCCCTGAGTGACGACGTGAACGCTATTGGTCAGCAGTGGTGTCCGGGACATGTATCAGCCAGTGATACGGGCGACCGGACGCCGCAGGCGGTCTGCGAGAATTGCGGTGTGATCTCTCGAATCGATCTGCGCGGCAACGCCCTCCCCGAGGGTGGAGCCCTGCGCGACCTGCTGCCCCGTGCCGAGTTCGACGTGGAAGCCGCCCTGGAGACGGTGCGGCCCATCTGCGAGGACGTACGCCATCGTGGCTCCGCGGCAGTGATCGAGTGGGGGGAGAAATTCGACGGCGTACGGCTCGACTCGATCCGGGTCCCGGCCGAGGCGATCGCCGAGGCCCTCGAACGGCTCGACCCGGCCGTGCGCGCCGCCCTGGAGGAGTCGGTCCGCCGGGCCCGCCTGGTCCACCGCGAGCAGCGCCGCACCACGCACACCACCCAGGTCGTCCCCGGCGGCACCGTCACCGAGAAGTGGGTGCCGGTCGAGCGCGTCGGTCTGTACGTCCCGGGCGGGCGCTCCGTCTACCCGTCGTCCGTGGTCATGAACGTCGTACCGGCCCAGGAGGCGGGCGTCGAGGGCATCGCCGTCGCCTCCCCGCCGCAGAAGGACTTCGGCGGCCTGCCGCACCCCACCATCCTCGCCGCCTGCGCCCTGCTGGGCGTCGACGAGGTGTACGCGGCGGGCGGCGCCCAGGCCGTCGCGATGTTCGCGTACGGAACGGCCGAATGTCCTCCGGTGAACCTCGTCACCGGCCCCGGCAACATCTACGTCGCCGCCGCCAAGCGCCTCCTCAAGGGCCGCGTCGGCATCGACGCGGAGGCCGGCCCCACCGAGATCGCGATCCTCGCGGACTCCACCGCCGACCCGGTGCACGTCGCCGCCGACCTGATCAGCCAGGCCGAGCACGACCCGATGGCCGCCGCCGTCCTCGTCACCGACTCCGCGGAACTGGCCGACGCCACCGAGGCCGAGCTCACGCCGCAGATCGCCGCGACCAAGCACGTCACCGACCGGATCGAGCCCGCGCTGGCCGGCCGCCAGTCCGCGATCGTCCTGGTCGACGACCTGGAGGACGGCCTCAAGGTCGTCGACGCGTACGCCGCCGAGCACCTGGAGATCCAGACCGCCGACGCAGCCGCCGTCGCCGACCGGGTCCGCAACGCCGGTGCGGTCTTCGTCGGCCCCTGGTCCCCGGTCTCGCTCGGCGACTACTGCGCCGGCTCCAACCACGTCCTGCCCACCGGCGGCTGCGCCTGCCACTCCTCGGGCCTCTCCGTGCAGTCCTTCCTGCGCGGCATCCACATCGTCGACTACACGCGCGACGCGCTCGCCGAGGTCACGCACCACGTCGTGACCCTCGCCGAGGCGGAGGACCTCCCCGCCCACGGCGCCGCGCTCAAGGCCAGGTTCGGCTGGAAGGTCCCGCAGCAGTGAGAGACGGCAACACACCCCGCACCCGCATCGACGATCTCCCGATCCGCGACGAGCTGCGCGGCAAGTCCCCCTACGGGGCGCCGCAGCTCGACGTACCCGTGCGGCTGAACACCAACGAGAACCCCTACCCGCTGCCCGAGGCGCTCGTCGACCGGATCGCCGAGCGGGTCCGCGAGGCCGCCCGCGACCTCAACCGCTACCCCGACCGGGACGCCGTCGAGCTCCGTACCGAACTGGCCCGTTACCTCACCCGCACCGCCGGGCACGAGGTCGCCCTCGCCAACGTCTGGGCGGCCAACGGCTCCAACGAGGTGCTCCAGCAGCTCCTCCAGACCTTCGGCGGCCCCGGCCGCACCGCGATCGGCTTCGAGCCCTCGTACTCCATGCACGCCCTCATCGCCCGGGGCACCGGCACCGGCTGGATCTCCGGACCGCGCAACGAGGACTTCACCATCGACGTCGAGGCCGCCCGCGAGGCCATCGCCGAGCACCGCCCCGACGTCGTCTTCATCACCTCTCCCAACAACCCCACCGGCACCGCCGTCGACGCGGAGACCGTGCTCGCGCTCTACGAGGCCGCCCAGGCGGCCGGGCCGTCGATGGTCGTGGTCGACGAGGCGTACGGAGAGTTCAGCCACCACGCCTCGCTGCTCCCGCTGATCGAGGGCCGGCCGAACATGGTGCTCTCGCGCACCATGTCGAAGGCGTTCGGCGCCGCCGGACTGCGCCTGGGCTACCTCGCGGCCGACCCGGCCGTGGTCGACGCGGTCCAGCTGGTGCGGCTGCCGTACCACCTGTCCTCCGTCACCCAGGCCACCGCGCTCGCCGCCCTGGAGCACACCGATACGCTGCTCGGATACGTCGCGCAGCTCAAGAACGAGCGCGACCGGATCGTCACCGAGCTGCGCGCTCTCGGCTACGACGTCACCGACTCGGACGCCAACTTCGTCCAGTTCGGCCGCTTCGCCGACAGCCACACCGCCTGGCAGCGGATCCTCGACCGGGGCGTCCTGGTCCGGGACAACGGCGTACCGGGATGGCTGCGGGTCTCCGCGGGCACCCCGGCGGAGAACGACGCGTTCCTCGATGCGGTACGCGGACTGAAGAAGGAGCACGACGCATGAGCCCCCGCGCGGGCCGCGTACCGCATCTCCCGGGGAACGACCCCCGGACCCCCAGCCGGCGCGGGGCCGACCGCGATCCGGCCCGGCGAGGCGAGCACAACCAAGGAGCAAGCGCATGAGCCCCCGCGTAGGCCGCGTGGAACGCACCACCAAGGAAACCTCGGTACTGGTCGAGATAAACCTCGACGGCACCGGCAAGGTCGATGTCTCGACCGGGGTCGGCTTCTACGACCACATGCTCGACCAGCTCGGCCGGCACGGCCTCTTCGACCTCACGGTCAAGACCGACGGCGATCTGCACATCGACTCGCACCACACCATCGAGGACACCGCCCTCGCCCTCGGCGCCGCGTTCAAGCAGGCCCTCGGCGACAAGGTCGGGATCTACCGCTTCGGCAACTGCACCGTCCCGCTGGACGAGTCGCTCGCCCAGGTCACCGTCGACCTGTCCGGCCGGCCCTACCTGGTGCACACCGAGCCGGAGAACATGGCGCCGATGATCGGCGCGTACGACACGACGATGACCCGGCACATCCTGGAGTCCTTCGTCGCACAGGCGCAGATCGCGCTGCACGTCCACGTGCCGTACGGGCGCAACGCCCACCACATCGTGGAGTGCCAGTTCAAGGCGCTCGCCCGCGCCCTGCGCTACGCCAGTGAGCACGACACGCGCGCCGCAGGCATCCTTCCCTCCACGAAGGGCGCGCTGTGACCGGCCTCAACACCATCCTGATCGTCGTCGGCCTCTTCCTGGCCGGGGGCGTCTACTCCTTCGCGAAGCAGGGCATGCCCAAGGGCGTCGTCGTCCTGCTCTCGATCGCCTCCGTGATGTGCCTGGTGGCAGGCATCCTGCGGATCCAGGGACTCTGGGACTGAGGGAACGAGCTGTGAGCGACAACAAGAAGGTCGTCGTCTTCGACTACGGCTTCGGCAACGTCCGCTCCGCCGAGCGGGCCCTGGCCCACGTCGGCGCGGACGTCGAGATCACCCGCGACTACGAGAAGGCGATGAACGCCGACGGGCTGCTGGTGCCCGGCGTCGGCGCGTTCTCCGCCTGCATGGACGGGCTGAAGAAGGCCCGCGGCGAATGGATCATCGGCCGCAGGCTCTCCGGCGGCCGCCCCGTCATGGGCATCTGTGTCGGGATGCAGATCCTCTTCGAGCGCGGCATCGAGCACGGCGTGGAGACGGAGGGCCTGGACGAGTGGCCCGGCACCGTCGCCCCGCTGAAGGCCCCGGTCGTCCCGCACATGGGCTGGAACACCGTACGGGCCCCCGAGGACTCCCAGCTCTTCGCCGGTCTCGACCCCGAGGCCCGGTTCTACTTCGTGCACTCCTACGCGGTGCACGACTGGAGCCTGGAAGTCACCAACGCCAAGATCCGTGCCCCCCGGGTCACCTGGGCCACCCACGGCGAGCCGTTCGTCGCCGCCGTGGAGAACGGCGCCCTGTGGGCCACCCAGTTCCACCCCGAGAAGTCCGGCGATGCCGGCGCCCAGCTGCTGACCAACTGGATCGAGACACTCTGATGCCGAAGCTTGAACTGCTCCCCGCCGTCGACGTCCGCGACGGCCAGGCCGTCCGCCTCGTCCATGGCGAGTCCGGCTCCGAGACCTCCTACGGTTCCCCGCTGGAGGCCGCCCTCGCCTGGCAGCGCGCCGGGGCCGAGTGGCTGCACCTCGTCGACCTGGACGCCGCCTTCGGCACCGGGGACAACCGGGCGCTGATCGCCGAGGTGGCAGGCGCCATGGACATCAAGGTCGAGCTCTCCGGCGGCATCCGCGACGACGCCTCGCTGGCCGCCGCCCTCGCCACCGGCTGCCGCCGGGTCAACCTCGGCACCGCCGCCCTGGAGACCCCGGAATGGGTCGCCAAGGTCATCGCCGAGCACGGCGACCAGATCGCCGTCGGCCTCGATGTCCGCGGCACGACGCTGCGCGGCCGCGGCTGGACGCGCGACGGCGGCGACCTCTACGAGACGCTCGCCCGCCTCGACTCCGAGGGCTGCGCCCGCTACGTCGTCACCGACATCGCCAAGGACGGCACGCTCCAGGGCCCCAACCTGGAACTCCTGAAGAACGTCTGCGCCGCCACCGACAGGCCCGTCGTCGCCTCCGGCGGCGTCTCCTCGCTGGACGACCTGCGGGCCATCGCCTCGCTCGTCCCGGACGGCGTCGAGGGCGCGATCGTCGGCAAGGCGCTCTACGCGAAGGCGTTCACCCTCGAAGAAGCGCTGCAGGTGGTCTCCGGATGAGCGACTCCGTCAACCGCGTCTCCTCCGGCGCCCCGTGGGAGGAGAAGTTCGGCTACTCCCGCGCGGTGGAGCTGCCCAACGGCCTCGTCCTGGTCGCCGGCTGCACCTCGGTGGAGAACGGCCAGATCTCCGCGGGCGGCCCGTACGAGCAGACCGTCACCTCCTTCAAGGTCGCCTTCGACGCGCTGAAGCAGTTCGGCCTGGGCCGCCAGGACGTCGTCCGTACCCGGATGTACCTCACGCACGCCCGGGACGTGGACGAGGTCGGCCGCGCCCACAAGGAGCTCTTCGACGACGTGCGCCCCGCCGCCTCGATGATCATCGTGTCCGGTTTCGTGGACCCGAGCCTGGTCGTCGAGGTCGAGGTCGAGGCCTACCGGGCAGGTGCGCGATGAGCCTCGCGGTACGCGTCATCCCCTGCCTGGACGTCGACAACGGCCGGGTCGTCAAGGGCGTCAACTTCCAGAACCTGCGCGATGCGGGCGACCCCGTCGAGATGGCGAAGCTGTACGACGCAGAAGGCGCCGACGAACTGACCTTCCTGGACATCACCGCCTCCAGTGGCGACCGGGAGACCACCTACGACGTGGTGCGCCGCACCGCCGAGCAGGTCTTCATCCCGCTCACGGTCGGCGGCGGCGTCCGCACCGCCGACGACGTCGACAAGCTGCTGCGGGCCGGCGCGGACAAGGTCGGCGTCAACACCGCCGCCATCGCCCGCCCCGACCTCATCCGGGAGATCGCCGAGCGCTTCGGCCGCCAGGTCCTGGTGCTCTCCGTGGACGCCCGGCGCACCCCCGAGGGCACCTTCGAGGTCACCACGCACGGCGGCCGCAAGGGCACCGGCATCGACGCCGTCGAATGGGCGCACCGCGCCGCCGAGCTGGGCGCGGGCGAGATCCTGCTCAACTCGATGGACGCGGACGGCACCAAGGACGGCTACGACACCGAGATGATCACGGCGGTACGGAAGCACGTGACCGTCCCCGTCATCGCCTCCGGCGGCGCCGGCCGGCTCGCACACTTCGCACCCGCCATCGAGGCGGGCGCCGACGCGGTGCTCGCCGCCTCCGTCTTCCACTTCGGCGATCTGCGGATCTCCGAGGTCAAGGACGCGCTCAGGGAGGCCGGGCACCCGGTCCGCTGAGCAGCCGTACGCAGCATCTGCCGGACAGGCATTTGTTCGGACACCTCCTGGCCCGACGCCGGGCGGAACCGGGGAACCGGTTCCGCCCGGCGTCGGGCTTTCCGCCGTCCAGGATTCCGCAGCTTTTATTGCGCAAGAAAGATTGCGCAAGATTCCCTTTCCATCTACGGTCGGGGCATGGCAAGCAAGGAATCACGCCGGGTCTCGGACCTGGAGACCCTGAAGGCGTTCGGGCACCCCCTGCGGATGCGGCTCTACCGCGCGCTCTACATCGCCCGCAAGGCCACCGCGTCCCAGCTGGCCGAGCAGGTCGACGAGGCGGTGTCGCTGGTCAGCTACCACCTGCGCAGGCTCGCCGACCACGGCCTGATCGAGGAGGCCGAGCAGCAGGGCACGGACGGCCGCGAACGCTGGTGGCAGCCCGCCTCGAAGGGGCTGAACTTCCACGAGGAGGACTTCGACGACGCCCCGGAGAAGGCCGCCACGCACGCCGCCGTCGGCCGGCTCTCCTTCGACCAGCACATCGAGCTGTACCGCCGCTACCTCGACTCGGCCCCGAGCTGGCCGCTCCAGTGGCGCCGTGCCGCCTCCAGCTCCGAGTACCTGGCCCGGCTCACCGCCGAGGAGCTCGCCGCGCTCACCCGCGAGATGCACGAGGTCGTCGACCGGTACGAGGAGCTCGGCCGCGCCCGCGAGGAGGCCGGAGACACGGACGGCCGCGAGAACGTCGCCGTGCACCTGTACACCTTCCCGTTCCGCTCCTGACCCGCCGTCCCGGGAGGCCGACCCCATGACCGTCACCGACACCGGAACGACCACCCCGGCCGCCCCGGCCGCCGGACGTCCCGCCCACCGCGACGGCAACGTCCTGCGCTGGCTCGGCGCCTACACCGCCTCGATGATCGGCGACAGCGTCTACTACATGGCGCTCGCCTGGGCCGCCGCCCGCACCGGCGGCGGCACCCAGACCGGAGTCGTCCTCGCCGTCGGCTCCATACCCCGGGCCGTGCTGATGCTCGGCGGGGGAGTGCTCGCCGACCGGATCGGACCGCGCCGCGTCGTCATCGGCAGCGACGCCGTCCGCTGCCTGGTCGTCCTCGCCCTGGCCGGCGCGCTGCTGCTCACCTCGCCCGCCCTGTGGATGCTGATCGCCGTCGCCCTCGTCTTCGGCGTGGTCGACGCCCTCTTCCTGCCCGCCGTCGGCGCCCTGCCGCCCCGGGTCACCGCCACCGGACAGCTGGCCCGCGTCCAGGGGATGCGCGGCCTGGCCACCCGGCTCGCCAACGTCGTCGGAGCCCCGCTGGGCGGCGTCGCGGTGGCCCTCGGCGGACCCGCGGCCGCCTTCGCCGCGGCCGGAGTGCTCTTCGCGGTGTCGCTGCCGCTGCTGCTGTCCCTGCGGATCCGCCCGCTGCCCGAGCAGGACGGCGCCGAACCGGCCGGCACCGCCTGGCACGACCTGGCCGACGGGCTGCGCCACATCCGCCGCCACCCGCTGCTCGGGCCCCTGATGCTCGTCGTCGCCGTCAGCGAACTCGGCTTCGTCGGGCCGCTCAACCTCGGCCTGATCCTGCTCGCCCAGGAGCGCCACTGGGGCGCGTCCGGCATGGGCTGGATCATCGCCGCCTTCGGGGCCGGCGCCGGTGCGACGGCACTGCTGCTCGCCGTGCGCGGCCGGGTGCCGCGCGCCGGGCTGGTGATGTGTCTGGCCGTGCTGGCCGGCGCGGTCGCCATCGGCGCCCTGGCCCAGCTGCCCTCGGTGGCCCTCGCCGCCGCCGCGGCGGTCTGCGTCGGGCTCTTCGCGGGCCTCGGCGGCTCGCTGTGCGGGGCCCTGATCCAGACCGTCACCGAACCCGCCTACCTCGGCCGGGTCACCTCGGTCTCGACGCTCTTCACCCACGCGATCGCCCCGCTCAGCTACCCGGTCACGGGAGCCGCCGTCGCGATCTGGGGGACCGGCCCGGTCTTCGCCACCAGCGCCGCGCTGTGCGCCGCCGGAGCGCTGACGGGCCTGGCCTTCACCCGGCTGCGCCGCGCGGAACTCCCGGGCTGAGCCCGTCCCCGTACGCCCTACATCCCCAGCTCCGCCGTGTGCAGCCGGTCCACCGCCTCCTTGTCGCCCTCCAGGCCCACCACGGCCGCGTCCTGCCGCCCGAACGCGAAGAGCAGCAGCTCGCCCGGCTCGCCGGTCACCGTCACCACCGGGGTGCCCTTGTGCGCCACCGCCGTCTGGCCGTCCGGGCGGCGCAGCACCAGCCCCACCGGGGACCTGCGGCCCAGCAGCCGGGCCGTCTTCTCGGCGCGCGACCACAGCAGATCGGCGAAGACCGGGTCCAGCTCGCGCCGTGACCAGTCCGGCTGGGCCCGGCGGACGTCCTCCGTGTGGACGTAGAACTCGACGGTGTTGGCGGCCTCGTCGACCTGCTTCACGGCGTACGGGGAGAACCTCGGCGGTCCCGTGCGGATCAGCTGGATCAGCTCCTCGTACGGTTTCGCGGCGAATTCGGCCTGCACCCGTTCGAGCCGGTTCCTCAGCACGCCCAGCAGGATTCCGCCCGCCGCGTCCGGCCGGCGCTCCCGGACCACCACATGGGCGGCCAGGTCCCGGGTCGTCCAGCCGTGGCACAGGGTCGGTGCCTCCGGCCCCGCCGCCTCCAACAGGTCGGCGAGCAGAAGTCGTTCGCGCTTCGCATGGGTCGACATGGTCGCCAGCGTACGACCGCCGCGCGCGGTCCGCCCAGTGGACGCCGCACGGAGACGACCCCGCGGCCACGGCACAATGGGCGCATGACCAGTGCGCCCACGCCCAGCACTCCGCCGCCGTCCGGCAACCTCGACCCGGCCATCGCGGCCCGCCTCAAGCGCGGTGCCGACGGACTCGTCCCGGCCATCGCCCAGCAGTACGACACCGGCGAGGTACTGATGCTCGGCTGGATGGACGACGAAGCCCTGCACCGCACCCTCACCACCGGCCGTTGCACCTACTGGTCCCGCAGCCGCCAGGAGTACTGGGTCAAGGGCGACACCTCGGGCCACATCCAGCGGGTCAGGTCCGTCGCCCTCGACTGCGACGCCGACACCGTCCTCGTCCGGGTCGACCAGACGGGTGCCGCCTGCCACACCGGCGACCGCACCTGCTTCGACGCCGACGTCCTCCCGCTCACGCAGTAAGGGCCGCCCGCCATGGATCTCGACACCTTCCGCAAACTTGCCGTCGACCGGCGCGTCATCCCCGTCAGCCGCAGGCTCCTCGCGGACGGCGACACCCCCGTCGGGCTCTACCGCAAACTCGCGGCCGAGCGCAGCGGCACCTTCCTCCTGGAGTCCGCGGAGAACGGCCGCACCTGGTCGCGCTACTCCTTCATCGGGGTACGCAGCGCCGCCACCCTCACCGCGCGCGACGGACAGGCCCACTGGCTGGGCGTCCCGCCCGTCGGGGTCCCCGTCGACGGGGACCCGCTGGAGGCCCTGCGCGCCACCATCGAGACCCTGCACACCCCGCACGACCTGGTCGTCGACGACGGACTGCCCCCGTTCACCGGCGGCATGGTCGGCTACCTCGGCTACGACATCGTGCGCCGCCTGGAGAAGATCGGCGACAGCTGCCAGGACGACCTGCACCTTCCCGAGCTGACCATGCTGCTCACCTCGGACCTGGCCGTGCTGGACCACTGGGACGGCAGCGTCCTGCTGATCGCCAACGCGATCAACCACAACGACCTCTCGACCGGTGTCGACGAGGCGTACGCGGACGCCGTCGCCCGCCTCGACGCCATGGAACGCGACCTCTCGCGCCCCGTCGAGAACGCACCCGCCACCCTCCCGCCGTCCGAGCTGCCCCCGTACACCGCGCTGTGGGGCGGCAAGGCGTACCAGGACGCGGTCGAGGACGTGAAGGAGCGCATCAGGGCCGGCGAGGCCTTCCAGGTCGTCCCCTCCCAGCGCTTCGAAACCCCGTGCACGGCAAGCGCGTTGGACGTCTACCGGGTGCTGCGCGCCACCAACCCCTCGCCGTACATGTACCTCTTCCGGTTCGACGGCTTCGACGTCGTCGGCTCCAGCCCGGAGGCCCTCGTCAAGGTCGAGGACGGCCGCGCCATGGTCCACCCGATCGCCGGGACCAGGCACCGCGGCGCCACCCCGCAGGAGGACCAGGCGCTCGCCGACGAACTCCTCGCCGACCCGAAGGAACGCGCCGAGCACCTGATGCTGGTCGACCTCGGCCGCAACGACCTCGGGCGGGTCTGCGCACCCGGCTCCGTCGAGGTCGTCGACTTCATGTCGGTCGAGCGGTACTCGCACGTGATGCACATCGTCTCCACCGTCACCGGCCGCGTCGCCGAGGGCCGCACCGCCTTCGACGTCCTCACCGCCTGCTTCCCCGCGGGCACCCTCTCCGGCGCCCCCAAGCCCCGCGCGATGCAGATCATCGAGGAGCTCGAACCGGCCCGCCGCGGACTGTACGGAGGCTGCGTCGGCTATCTCGACTTCGCCGGGGACTCCGACACCGCCATCGCCATCCGCACCGCCCTGCTCCGCGACGGCACGGCGTACGTCCAGGCCGGAGCGGGTGTCGTCGCCGACTCCGACCCGGTCGCCGAGGACACCGAATGCCGCAACAAGGCCGCGGCGGTGCTCCGCGCGGTGCATACGGCCAACCGGCTCCACCTCGCCTGAGACGGTAGGGGATAGTGGAGTACGTGAGTGCTGTCCCCGTACCCCAGCCCCGTACCCGAGCCGTCACCGCGCCCGACGCGGCGCCCGACGCCTCGGGAAGCCGTCGCAGTCTGGCCGCCGGTCTGCTCCTCGGGGCGGCCGGCGCCACCGTCGTGCTCCTCGCCTCCGGCCAGACCTGGGCCGAGGGCGAGGCGTCCGTCGGCGGCGGCACGCTGCCCCTGACCGCCGACGGACAGGACGTCACCGGCCTCCCCGCGGCCCTCGCCATAGTCGGCCTGGCCGCCCTCGTCGCCGTCTTCGCGGTCCGCGGCACCGGCCGGCTGGTCGTCGCCGGGCTCCTCGCCCTCAGCGGCCTCGGCGCCGGACTGAGCGCCTGCCTCGGCGCCTCCGACAGCGCGGCGCTCGACGAGAAGGCTGCCCGGTCCACCGGCGACGCCTCGGCGACCATCGGCGCGCTCGCCCACACCGCGTGGCCCTACGTCACCGCGGCCGGCGGCCTGCTGATCCTGCTCGCCGGGCTCCTCGCCCTGCGCTACGGGAAGCTCTGGCCCACCATGTCGGGACGGTACGAGAGGGACGGCACCCCCCGCCCCCGCAAGGCCGCCCGAACGGCCCCGGACCCGGACCGGCCGGAGGACCTCTGGAAGGCTCTGGACCGCGGCGAGGACCCGACGCGCTAGGAGACACCCCCAGCTGACGTCCTACCCGCACGTACGGGACAATGAAGCCGAGCTTTCAGCACAGCGGCACCAACAGCGCCACCAGCTTTGCGTACAGCGATACCAACAGCGCAACACCAACAAGGAGCAACTCATGGCGGGCAGCAGCCACGGACACACCCCGGCCGCCTGGACCGGTGTCATCATCTCCTTCATCGGCTTCTGCGTCGCAGGCGTCTTCATGGTCGCGGCCAACCCCGTCGGCTTCTGGGCCGGAATCGCCGTCGTCCTCCTCGGCGGGGTCGTCGGCCTCGCGATGAAGGCCGCGGGCCTCGGCATGCCGAAGGAGTCCGCCGAGATGGCCCAGGCACGGGCCCGCGCCGCACAGGCCCAGGTCTCCTGACGCCGCGCGGCACCCGTACGCATGCGAGGCGCAGCCCGGCCCGGGCTGCGCCTTTCCGCGTCAGCGGGGACAATCACGGGGTGGACGCATCACCTACCCCCGCCGCCGCTCCGGTCTTCCCCCCGGCCCCCGTTCCGGCCTCGCGCATCCGGCGGCTGGCCACGCCGGTCGGCGTCATGGCCGTCGTCGTCGGCGCGTTCGGCTACGTCGGTGCCGTCGACCCCAACGAGCCCGGCCACTACCCGCTCTGCCCGCTGCTGAGGTTCACCGGGCTCTACTGTCCGGGCTGCGGCGGACTGCGCAGCGCCCACGCCGTCGCGCACGGCGACATCGCCGCCGCCCTCGGCTCCAACGCGCTCGCCGTCGCCGGCTACGCGGCCTTCGCCGTCCTGTGGGCCGTCTGGATGGTCCGCGCCGCCAGGGGCAGGCCCATGAGCCTCGCCGCGAAACCCGTCGTCTGGTGGGGGATCGGGGCCGTGCTGCTGGCCTTCTCGGTCGTCCGGAATCTACCGATCGGTTCGTTTCTGGCACCTTGAATGCCCAGGTAGTGGGACATTCGCCCACCGGATTCGGGCCCTTCGCCCTCCTGCGGATAGCATTGACATGGCTGATCCTGTTCCCTCATCACCGTCCCGGAAGGGGGCCGCTCGCGTGAGTGTGCTCGACGAGATCATCGACGGCGTACGCGCCGACCTCGCAGAGCGGCAGGCGCGTGTCAGCCTCGACGAGCTGAAGGAGCGCGCGGCGCGCGCTCCCGGGGCCAAGGACGGAGTCGCCGCCCTGCGCGGCGAGGGCGTCACCGTCATCTGCGAGGTCAAGCGTTCCAGCCCCTCCAAGGGGGCCCTGGCCGCGATCGCCGACCCGGCCGCGCTCGCCGCGGACTACGAGGCGGGCGGCGCGTCCGTCATCTCGGTCCTCACCGAGGAGCGCCGCTTCGGCGGCTCGCTCGCCGACCTGGAGGCCGTCCGCGCCAAGGTCGACATCCCGGTCCTGCGCAAGGACTTCATCGTCACCTCCTACCAGCTCTGGGAGGCCCGCGCCTACGGTGCCGACCTCGCCCTGCTGATCGTCGCCGCCCTCGACCAGGAGGCCCTGGTCTCCCTGATCGAGCGCGCCGAGTCCATCGGCCTGACGCCGCTGGTCGAGGTGCACGACGAGGAGGAGGCCGAGCGCGCCGTGGACGCCGGGGCGAAGGTCATCGGTGTCAACGCGCGCAACCTGAAGGACCTCAAGGTCGACCGCTCCGTCTTCGAGCGCGTCGCCCCCGAGATCCCGGACCGCATCGTCAAGGTCGCCGAGTCCGGTGTCCGGGGCCCGCACGACCTGATCGCGTACGCCAACGCGGGCGCCGACGCGGTGCTCGTGGGCGAGTCCCTGGTCACCGGCCGCGACCCGCGGGCCGCCGTCGCCGACCTGGTCGCCGCCGGCGCCCACCCGGCGCTCCGGCACGGACGGAGCTGACCCGACCCGTGTCCGCCGAACGTCCCGCGTCCCGTCGCCGGCGGGGCCTGCGCCCCACCGGGACCACGGTCCGGGTCCCGCACGCCCCGCTGGCGCGCGGCTGCCGCCCCCGCGGCTGCCGCGCCCCCGCGCGCCGCGTGCACGGCCGGCGGGTGCGGTACGTGATCGGCGACGAGCCCGGCCAGGTCAACGGCATGCGATGGCGCACGGGGACCGCGCTGTAGCGAGCCCCGGCCGACGTACCCGCACCACTCCAGTCGTACGTACGACCGCACCGCCCGACCGATCGCCGGTCGCGGTGGCGCCCCGCTCACGGCGCACACGGTGAATCCACCCATTGCGATGTCGAGGAGCACGTCGGATGTCATCTGACTTCTTCATTCCGGACCCGGAGGGTCTGATCCCCAGCGCCGAGGGGTACTTCGGTGCGTTCGGCGGCAAGTTCATCCCGGAGGCGCTCGTCGCAGCCGTGGACGAGGTCGCCGTCGAGTACGACAAGGCCAAGGCCGACCCGGCCTTCGCCGCCGAGCTCAACGAGCTCATGGTCAACTACACCGGCCGCCCCAGCGCGCTGACCGAGGTCCCGCGCTTCGCGGAGCACGCGGGCGGCGCCCGGATCTTCCTCAAGCGCGAGGACCTCAACCACACCGGCTCGCACAAGATCAACAACGTGCTGGGCCAGGCGCTGCTCACCAAGCGCATGGGCAAGACCCGGGTCATCGCCGAGACCGGCGCCGGCCAGCACGGTGTCGCCACCGCGACCGCCTGCGCGCTCTTCGGCCTCGAATGCACCATCTACATGGGCGAGATCGACACCGAGCGGCAGGCGCTGAACGTGGCGCGGATGCGGATGCTCGGCGCCGAGGTCATCGCCGTGAAGTCCGGCTCCAGGACCCTGAAGGACGCCATCAACGAGGCGTTCCGCGACTGGGTCGCCAATGTGGACCGCACGCACTACCTCTTCGGCACCGTCGCGGGACCGCACCCCTTCCCGGCCATGGTCCGCGACTTCCACCGGGTCATCGGTGTCGAGGCCCGCCGCCAGATCCTGGAGCGGACCGGCCGGCTGCCGGACGCCGCCGTCGCCTGCGTCGGCGGAGGCTCCAACGCCATCGGGCTCTTCCACGCCTTCATCCCGGACGCGCGCGTCCGGCTGATCGGCTGCGAGCCCGCCGGACACGGCGTGGAGACCGGCGAGCACGCGGCGACCCTGACCGCGGGCGAGCCCGGCATCCTGCACGGCTCGCGCAGCTACGTCCTCCAGGACGACGAGGGCCAGATCACCGAGCCGTACTCCATCTCGGCCGGTCTCGACTACCCGGGCATCGGCCCGGAGCACTCGTACCTCAAGGACATCGGCCGCGGCGAGTACCGCGCGGTCACCGACGACGCGGCCATGCAGTCGCTGCGTCTGCTCTCCCGCACCGAAGGGATCATTCCGGCCATCGAGAGCGCCCACGCCCTGGCCGGCGCCCTGGAGGTCGGCAGGGAGCTCGGCAAGGACGGTCTGATCGTGGTCAACCTGTCCGGCCGCGGCGACAAGGACATGGACACCGCAGCCCGCTACTTCGGGCTGTACGACGGGACCGACGGGGTCGTCGAGGCCGATGTGGCCGACGGGGAAGAGGAGGTCACCAAGTGAGCGGGAACGTGGAGCTGTTGAACACCTCCCTCGCGCAGGCGAAGGCGGAGGACCGGGCCGCGCTCATCGCGTACCTCCCGGCCGGGTTCCCGACCGTCGACGGCGCGATCGAGGCCGTGAAGGCGGTCGTGGCGGGCGGCGCGGACATCGTCGAGGTGGGGCTGCCGCACAGCGACCCGGTGCTCGACGGGCCGGTCATCCAGACCGCCGACGACATCGCCCTGCGCGGTGGCGTGAAGATCGCCGACGTGATGCGCACGGTCCGTGAGGCGTACGGGGCGACCGGTGTCCCGATCCTCGTCATGACGTACTGGAACCCGATCGACCGGTACGGCGTCGAGCGCTTCACCGCCGAGCTCGCCGAGGCGGGCGGCGCCGGGTGCATCCTGCCCGACCTGCCGGTCCAGGAGTCCGCGCTGTGGCGCGAGCACGCCGACAAGCACGGTCTCGCGACCGTCTTCGTCGTCGCGCCCAGCAGCAAGGACGAGCGCCTCGCCACCATCACCGCGGCCGGCTCCGGCTTCGTCTACGCGGCCTCGCTGATGGGTGTCACCGGCACCCGCGAGTCGGTCGGCGACCAGGCCCAGGACCTGGTCCGGCGCACCCGCGCCACGACGGACCTGCCGGTCTGCGTCGGCCTGGGCGTCTCCAACGCCCGGCAGGCCGCAGAGGTCGCGGGCTTCGCCGACGGGGTGATCGTCGGCTCCGCGTTCGTCAAGGCGATGCTGGACGCCCCCGACGAGACGGCCGGCCTGGCCGCCGTCCGCTCCCTGGCGGGCGAACTCGCCGAAGGTGTTCGAAAGCGCTGAATCGGGTGTAACCCAAACGGGTGGACCTGGACCGGGGAGGCACGCACGTGCCTCCCCGGTTCGTTGCTGCGGGTGTGAGCGAGAAGAACGAACAGGGAAAAAGGGCCGCGCGAGACCGGCTCGTACAGCAGCGTGAGCGCCAGAAGGCCGGTGAGCGCCGCAGGCGCACGCTGATCGTCGCCAGCGCGGTGGTGGGTGTGCTGGCGCTGGCCGCCGTCGTCGGTGTGATCGCCGCGAATTCGGGCGGCAAGAGCGGCAAGGCCGAGGCGGGTCCCCTCGTCGCACCGTCCGGCGCGACCGGGAAGGACAGCCTGGCCATCCAGGTGGGCGCGGACGGTGCCCCGTCCACGCTCACCATCTGGGAGGACTTCCGCTGCCCGGTCTGCGCCCAGTTCGAGAACGCGTTCCGCGACACGATCCACCAGCTGGAGAACACCGGACAGATCAAGGTCGAGTACCACCTCGCCACGCTCATCGACGGCAATCTCGGCGGCAGCGGCTCGCTGCGCGCGGCCAACGCCGCGGCCTGTGCCCAGGACGCCGGCAAGTTCTCCGCGTACCACGACGTGCTCTACCGCAACCAGCCGCAGGAGACCGACGACGCCTTCGGTGACAACGCCAAGCTGATCGAGCTCTCGGGGAAGGTCCCGGGGCTCGACACCACCGGTTTCCGCAGCTGTGTGGAGGACGGCAAGCACGACAGCTGGGTCAAGAAGTCCAACACGGCGTTCCAGAACGGCGGATTCCAGGGCACGCCGACCGCGCTGCTCAACGGGGAACCGATCTTCCCGAAGAAGGGGAACGAGCCGATCACCGTGGCCAACCTGAAGAAGTGGGTGGCCGAGGCCAACAAGGGCAAGAAACCGGGCACGGTCAGCCCGGCCCCGTCGGGATCCTGACCGGTCCACGAGCGGGGCCGGACAGGGGAATCGATGACCTGCCCGTTACCCATACGTTGTCGGGTGGGTTGCCGTAGGCCCCACCCGGCAAGGTAGCGTCGACCTTGCCATGGACCTTGCCTACATTCCCAGCCCGTCGACCGGCGTGATCGATCTCGGCCCGATCCCGCTCCGCGGCTACGCGTTCTGCATCATCATCGGTGTCTTCGTCGCCGTCTGGTTCGGCAACAAGCGCTGGGTCGCCCGGGGCGGCAGATCCGGCACCGTTGCCGACATCGCCGTCTGGGCCGTGCCCTTCGGCCTCGTCGGCGGCCGGCTCTACCACGTCATCACCGACTACCAGCTGTACTTCAGCGACGGTGAGA
Organism: Streptomyces sp. NPDC048295; assembly: GCF_040652135.1. NCBI lineage: Bacteria > Bacillati > Actinomycetota > Actinomycetes > Kitasatosporales > Streptomycetaceae > Streptomyces > Streptomyces sp. NPDC048295. The sequence goes on along the minus strand of NZ_JBEZLL010000006.1, from coordinate 259,123 downwards.
ACTGGGTCGACGCCTTCAAGATCTGGCAGGGCGGCCTCGGCATCTGGGGCGCGATCGCGCTCGGTGCCGTCGGCGCCTGGATCGGCTGCCGCCGCCGCGGGATCCCGCTGCCCGCCTGGGCCGACGCGCTCGCTCCCGGCATCGCCCTGGCCCAGGCCTGCGGCCGCTGGGGCAACTGGTTCAACCAGGAGCTGTACGGCAAGCAGACCGATCTGCCGTGGGCGCTGAAGATCAGCGAGGGCCCCAACCGGGTCGCCGGCACCTATCACCCGACGTTCCTCTACGAGTCGCTGTGGTGCATCGGTGTCGCCCTGCTGGTGATCTGGGCCGACCGCCGCTTCAAGCTCGGACACGGCCGGGCGTTCGCCCTGTACGTGGCCGCGTACTGCGCGGGGCGGGGCTGGATCGAGTACATGCGGGTCGACGAGGCCCACCACATCCTGGGCCTGCGCCTGAACGTGTGGACCGCGCTGATCGTGTTCGTGCTGGCCGTGGTGTACATGGTGATCTCGGCGAAGGTGCGGCCGGGGCGCGAAGAGGTCGTGGAGCCGGGCGCCGCGGAGGAAGCGGCGGCGGAGGCGGCAAAGTCCTCGAAGGCCGGTGACGCGGAGGGCGTCGAGAGTGACGCGGCCTCCAGGAGTGACGCGGATTCCGAGAGCGACGCGGACACCAGGAAGGCCGAGGGCGGCGCGGGCTCCGAGGGCGACGCGGATTCCGAGAAGGCCGAGGGCGACGCGGTCAAGGCCGCCGTCACGACACTGGAGAAGAACGACACCGCGGAGAAGGCCAAGAACGGCTGAGCCGTGCGAACCCGTGGGACGGGGCCCCGGACCGACCGGTCCGGGGCCCCGTCGCATGGGTTCGGGGCCTTACGCGTCGGCCAGCGCCAGTGTCCTCCTGGCCGAGGCCACCACCGCCGCGTCGACGAACCGGCCGTCCGGCAGGGCCAGCGCGCCCTCGTCCGTCACGGCCGCCGCCACGATCTCCGCCGCCGCCTCGACCTCCCTCGGCGTCGGGCGGTACGCCCGCTCGATCACCGGGAGCTGGCGGGGATGGATCGCGGCCCGGCCCAGGAAGCCCAGCGCACGGCCGTGCGCGCAGGATGCCCACAGCCCGTCCAGGTCCCGGACGTCCGGGAACACCGACTGGGCGGGCGGGGCCAGTCCGGCCGCGCGGGCGGCGACCACCACCCGGCTGCGCGACCAGTCGAGCCCGGCGTCCTCCCGTACCCCCAGATCGGCCCGGAGGTCCGCCTCGCCGAGGGCGATGGAACGCACCTGGGGATGGGAGGAGGCGACCGAGTACGCGTGCTCGATGCCGAGCGCCGACTCCAGCAGCGGACAGAGCGCGACGCCCGGTGCCACGGCCGCGATGTGATGGACGGACGCCGCGTGCGTGATCTTGGGCAGCCGCAGCTCGGCGAGGCCCGGCAGCCCGGCCAGGGCGAGGATGTCCCCCTCGGTGTGGACCCGGACATGGATCGGCACGGCCGCCTCCCCGGCCGCTTCGGACAGCAATTCGGCGGTGGCCGAGCGCGCGTACTCCTTGCGGTCCGGCGCCACCGCGTCCTCCAGATCCACGATCACCACGTCCGCGCCCGAATCCCGTGCCTTGCGCACCACCTCCGGCCGGTCCCCGGGGACGTACAGCCAGGTGAGCGGGACCGCCGCCGTCACAGCACCCGCTCCGCCCGCAGCGCGGCGATCTCCGGGGCCGACAGCCCCAGACCGGTCAGGATCTCCTCGGTGTCCGCGCCGTGCGGCCGGCCCGCCCAGCGGATCGCGCCCGGCGTCGCCGAGAGGCGGAAGAGCACGTTCTGCATCCTCAGCGGACCCAGCTCCGGGTCGTCGACCACGGTGACGGAGTCCAGCGCCCGGTACTGCGGGTCCTCCATCACGTCCTGCACGTCGTGGATCGGTGCGATGGCCGCCTCCGCCTTCTCGAAGGCCGAGACCGCCTCCTCCCGGGTGTGCCGGGCGATCCAGTTGCCGACCGCCCCGTCGAGCTCGTCGGCGTGCTCGGCGCGGGTGGCGCCGGAGGCGAACCACGGCTCGTCGATCAGCTCGGCCCGGCCGACCAGGCGCATCACCCGCTCCGCGATCGACTGCGCGGAGGTGGAGACCGCCACCCAGTGCCCGTCCGAGGTGCGGTAGGTGTTGCGCGGGGCGTTGTTCCGGGAGCGGTTGCCGGTGCGCGGCTGTACGTAGCCGAGCTGGTCGTACCAGATGGGCTGCGGGCCGAGCACGGTCAGGATCGGCTCGATGATCGCCATGTCGACGATCTGCCCCTGACCGGTGCGCTCGCGCCCGGCGAGCGCGGCCATCACGGCGTACGCGGTGGCCAGCGCCGCGATCGAGTCGGCGAGCCCGAACGGGGGCAGCGTGGGCGGCCCGTCCGGCTCCCCGGTGATCGCGGCGAACCCGCTCATCGCCTCGGCCAGGGTGCCGAAGCCGGGGCGGTGCGCGTACGGGCCGAACTGCCCGAAGCCGGTGACCCTGACCAGGACCAGCCGCGGGTTGACCGCGTGCAGCTCCGGCCAGCCCAGACCCCAGCGCTCCAGTGTGCCCGGCCGGAAGTTCTCGATGATCACATCCGTCTCGGCGGCCAGCCGGAGCAGGACGTCACGGCCGCCGGGGGCGGACAGGTCGAGGGTCAGATTGCGCTTGTTGCGGCCGAGCAGCTTCCACCACAGGCCGACGCCGTCCTTGGTGGGGCCGTGGCCGCGCGAGGGGTCGGGCCTGCGCGGATGCTCGACCTTGATCACCTCGGCGCCGAAGTCGCCGAGCATGGTGGCGGAGAGCGGACCGGCGAAGAGCGTGGCGAGGTCGACGACCCGCAGCCCGGTCAGGGGGGCCTGCGCGGGCGCGGTCATGCGGCGTCGATCTCGGTGCGGTACGGCATGGAGGTCGAGGCGCCCGGCCGCTGGACGCAGAGCGCGGCGGCCGACGACGCCCAGGCCAGGGACTCCGGTACGGGCCGTCGCTCGCCGAGCGCGACCGCCAGCGTGCCGACGAAGGTGTCGCCCGCCCCGGTGGTGTCGACGGCGGTGACCTCGGGGGCGGGGAAGAGGACGGGCTCGCCGCCCCGGGCCGCGTACAGGCAGCCCTTCGCGCCGAGCGTGACGATCACCGCGGGCACCTGGCTGAGCAGATGGCGCGCTGCCGCGTGAGGGTCGGAGAAGCCGGTCAGTGCGGCCGCCTCGTGCTCGTTGGGGATCAACAGATCGACGCAGTCAAGGAGTTCGCCGGGCAGGGGCTGCACGGGGGAGGGGGTGAGGATGGTCCGTACGCCCTGGGCGTGGGCCACCCGTGCGCCCTCGATCACCGCGGACAGCGGCAGCTCCAGCTGGAGCAGCAGCAGATCGGCGCCCGCGATGGCGGCCATCTCCCCGGGGCCGAGGGCGGTGACGGTGCCGTTGGCGCCGGGGACCACCACGATGGAGTTGGCGCCCGTGTCGTCGACGACGATGTGCGCGGTACCGCTGGGGCCCTCGGCGGTGTGCAGCAGATCGGTGTCGAGGCCCGCGTGCTCCAGACCGGCCCGGAGCAGTTCGCCGTACGAGTCGTCGCCCACCGCGCCGATCATCGTCACATCGCCGCCCGCGCGGACGGCGGCGACGGCCTGGTTGGCGCCCTTGCCGCCGGGGACGGTGCGGAACTCCCGCCCGGTGACGGTCTCTCCGGGCCCGGGAGCCCGTGCAACGTACGCGACGAGGTCCATATTGGTGCTCCCGAGCACCGCGATGCGGGTCATGGGCACAGCGCCTCCTTCTGGGTGAGCCGGTGGGTCTGTTCGGCGAGTTCGTCGAAGCCGATGGAGTCGAAACCGGGGACGGACGAGGCGAGACGGTTCCTCAGCGGGGTGGTCCAGCGGCCGGGCAGCAGCGCGGGGGCCCCGGCCAGCAGACCGGCCAGCGAACCGGCGGTCGCGCCGTTGGAGTCGGTGTCCCAGCCACCCGACACCGCGCGGCAGATGGAGAGCGAGAAGTCGCCGTCGGCATGGGTGAGGGCGGCGGCGAGCAGCGCGGCGTTGGGCAGCACATGGACCCAGTGGTACCTGCCGTACTCGGCGTGCAGCCGGTCGGCCACCGCGTCGAAGCCGGCGCCGCTCCGGGCCGCCCCGACACCGAGGAGCACCGCGTGCGCGAACCGCGAGCGCGGTGGTACGACCCGCAGCCCGGCGGCCAGGCACCCGTGCACATCGCTCTCGCCCCCGGCCGCCTCGGCGAGCGCCGCGGCGGTGAACATCGCCCCGTACACCCCGTTGGCGGTGTGGCTGAGCACGGCGTCCCGGTGCGCCTGCTCGGCCGCGGCCGAGGGATCGCCCGGATGGGTCCAGCCGTGCACATCGGCCCGGATCTGCGCGCCGATCCATTCCCGGAACGGGTTGCGGTGCCGGGCGGTGTGCGGGGGCTCGATGCCGTCCAGCAGATTGCGGTACGCGACCCGCTCGGCGGTGAAGGTCCGGCCGGCCGGGAGTTCGTCGAGCCAGAGCCTCGCGAGATCCCCGGTGGTGAAGGAGGGGCCGTGCCGCTGGAGCAACAGCACAGTGAGCAAGGGGTAGTTGAGGTCGTCGTCCTCGGGCATGCCGTCGATGTTCTCGGCCAGCGAGTTGGGTGCGGAGCGGCGGTTCCAGGGGTAGGTGGCGGCCAGCGGGGCGGGCAGGTTCTCGGCGGTGAACCAGGTGGCCAGCGGCCAGTTCCCGGTGGCGCGGGCCAGGGCGCGGATGCCCTCCAGCGGCAGCTTCTCGACGGGCTTGCCGAGCAGGCAGCCGGCCGCCCGGCCCAGCCATGCGGCGTGCAGCCGGTCCCGGCTCACCGGCGGCGCGTCGGGGCGGGGCGCCGGCCAGTCCGGGCACGCGGCCCGGATCGCGGCCAGCTCCGTCGGTTCGTCCTTCTCCAACGGTGATTCCAGCAGGGCGAGTTCATCGAGCAGCCGCTCCGCGAGGGTGCGCAGCTCCGGCGCCGGAGGCGTGGAGGCGCCCGCGCGCTCCGGGGCGGGGGCGCCGCCCGCCTCGTACCACCGGCGTGCGACGGCCCGTGCGTCCCGTCCGTCCTCGGCCGCCTGCCGCAGTTCGTGCCCGACGAGGTCCTCGGGCTGCACCCATGTCACCCGTACGGTCATGGCGTACCCGCCAGTGCGGCGAACGCCGACTCGTGCGCGCGGCGCCGGGCCGTGTCCCGTACGAACACCTCACGGGCGACGTCCGTCAGGGTCCGCGCGGGTGTGCGCAGATCGAGGCGGCTGGCCTCGGCGACCGTTTTCACCCAGGTGGCGGGGATCGCCCGTTCCCCGTGGAGCGCGCCCGCGACGGCGCCGCCCATCGTGGCGATCGAGTCGCAGTCCCGGCCGTAGTTGACCGAGCCGAGGACCGTGTGCCGGTAGTCGCCGTCCGCGACGAGCAGCATCCCGAGCGCGATCGGCAGCTCCTCGATGGCATGCAGCCGCGACGGCCGGCGGGCGCCGAGGGACGGGGCGCGGTAGTCGGGGCCGACCGTGTCGAAGGGGGCGACCGCTTCACGCAGCGGGGTCAGCGCGGACTCGAAGTCGCTGTGTCCGGAGGCCACTTCGCACACCGCCTCGATCGCCGACCGGGTGCCGTCCTTGGCGAGCGAGAGACAGGTTTCGACGACGCTCGTGGGGGTCGCGCCCGGGACGCAGGCGGCGGCGACGGCCGCCGCGAAGACCCCGGCCGCCTCCCTGCCGTAGCTCGACTGGTGGGCACCGGCGACATCCAGCGCCTCGGCGTACGCGGCCTCGGGGTGGGCGGCGTTGACCAGGCCGACCGGGGCCATGTACATCGCCGCACCGCAGTTGACGATGTTCCCGTTGCCGGCCTCGCGCGGATCGACATGGCCGTAGTGCAGCCGGGCGACGATCCACTTCTCGGCGAGGAAGATCCGCTGGAGCGGCAGTGCCTCGGCCTCCAGCTCCGGGATCCAGCGGGGGCCCGAGATCAGCTCGGGCACGAGATGCCCGGCGACCGCGTAGGCGTCCAGATGGTCGCGCACCGCGCCGTACACCCGTACCAGCGCATGGGTCATCAAGGTGTCGTCGGTGACGTGCCCGTCGCCCTTGTGGTACGGGGCGATGGGGCGTGCGGTACGCCAGTTCTCGCCGTCCCACGGGCCCACGACGCCGTCGATCCGCCCGCCGTGACGGGCCACGATCTGCTCGGGGGACCGGCCCTCCACCGGACCGCCGAGCGCGTCGCCGACGGCGGCGCCGACGAGTGCGCCCGTGATCCGTTCATCGAGTGCGAGTGTCGTGGGTCCGGCCTCGGGCCGCAGGGGCATCGTGGATGTCATGTCCGAATTGTCCACCCGGGGGCTTCGGTTCCGTGTCTGCCAGCAGCCCGGCGAGTTCGATGAGATCGGTCCCGGCGAGCCGGGGCAGCGCACAGCCCGCGAGGGTGCGGCAGGCCTCGCGCCAGCCGTCCGGGACGGCGCCGATTCCGCCGAGCGCACCGGTCAGCGCACCGGCCAGCGCGGGTGCCGAGTCGGCCACCCGCGACAGGCAGGCGGCGGCGGGAACGGCCTGGGCGATCTGGCCGCGGGCGGCGGTGGCCAGGGCGAGAGCGACCGGGACGGTCTCGGCGGCGGCGATCCCGTAGCTGTAGACATGGTCGACGATCTGGTGCTCCAGCACCGGTACCAGTGCGAAGGCGCCCGCCGCCTCCCCGACGAAGTCACGGGCGATCCGGACGGCGTGGGCGGCGTTGCGGGCGATCTCGGTGCCGTCGGGGAGCTGGGCGAGCGCGGCGTTCACCGCGGTGTCCACGTCCGCGCCGCCGAGCGCCTCGGCGACCGCCGCCGCCATCGCGCGGGCCCCGTGGACCCCGTCGCCGTCCTGGGTGTAGCGCGCGTCGAACTCGGCGAGATCGGCGGCGGCCGCGGGGTCCGCGGGGTGGGCGACGGCGAGCACGGCGGCCCGTACACAGGCCGCGTCGTCGAAGTAGTGCGGGTTGTCGTGGCCGGTGGCGGGCGGGCGCAGCCCGGCGGCGAGATTGCCGAGCCCGGCCCGTACCGAGATCCGGGCCCGCAGCGGGAGCACCGCGGATTCGACCTCGGGGGCACGGGCGGCGGCCGCGGCGACCTCGGCCGCCAGGGCGTTCCAGGCGACGTCCACGGCGGCCCGCAGCCGGCGTCCGGGGGAGAGCCCGTGCAGCGGACCGGCCGCAGAGGTGAGCAGGGTCCCGGCGGCGAAGGCCGCCCATTCGGCGTCGTCGGAGGGACCCAGCCGCAACGGCTCGGGCGGCTGGTTGAGCGCGATGGGGACGGGCAGCGTGGTCGTGGCGTTCTGCTCGGCGAAGGTGTCGAGCTCCCGGGTCAGCCGCCGGGTCCACTCGGGCATCCGGGCCGCACGGTGCCGTGCGGCGGGCCACCCGGCGGCATCCCCGGCGGCGAGCCCGAGCAGCAGCCCCTCGATCCGGGCCCGGTGCCCGGCGGTGGAGCGGGTACGGGGACGGGCGGCCGGGGACGCGGGGGCACGGGGGGTGCCAGCATCGGCGGGCCGCGTGGGCCGCGTGCCCGCGTCCGCGGGTGAACGGTGCCCGGCCGGGGCCCCGTCGCCGGGGCGGCCGGCGCGCGCGGTGGCGTTCTCGTGCGCCCGGTCCGCCTCGTACACCCCGCCCGCGTCGTCGGCCTCGTCCGGGGTGAGCAACTCCGCGATCTCCAGGACGTGATGGCCCCGCATGGTCGGCAGACAGCTGCCCCGGACCGGGCCGATCGCGTCCCCCCACTGCGGCGGGATCGCGCTCTCCCCGTGCAGGGCGCCGGCCAGGGCCCCCGCCACCGCGGCCGTGGTGTCCGCGTCGCGGCCCATGTTGACCGCCGTCAGCACCGCCGTACGGAAGTCCCCGCGCGCCGCCGCGAACGCCCCGAAGGCCAGGCCCACCGCCTCGGGCGCCAGGTCCGTCCACGGGTAGCCGCCGATCACCACCGCGGAGCGCACCGCGCGCTCCATGGTGAGCCGGTCGGGGTGGGCGCGCTGCGCGGCGGTCACCGCGCGCCGCAGCGAACGCGCCGTCCAGGAGTCCATGGGGACGACCGACAGTGCGGCGGCGATCACCGACGTGACCCCGGCACCCGTCATCGCGGCGGCCACCCCGGCCGCCACCGCCTGGCCGCCGTAGATGCCCTCCCCGTCATGGCTGACCCGCCCGTCCACCGCGACCAGCCGCGCCGCCTCGGCCGGCCGGCCCGCCGCGAAGACCCCGAACGGTGCCGCTCTCATCGCCAGGCCGTCGCTCCAGGCGTGCCGGTGCTGGGCGGAGATCGGGGCGGCGAGCCCCCGGCGCAGGTTCTCCAGCGTCCCCCGTTCGCTGAACCCGGCACCGCGGAACTGCCCCTCGTCGAGATCGGCGATCCACAGATGCCAGGCCCGCTCCACCTGCGTGACGGTCAGCGCGGAGCCGTGCCGGGCGAGCAGCAGCCCGGAGAAGATCGCATACTCCGTGTCGTCGGTCCCCGCGGGGTCGTCGCTCACGAAGCCCTCGATCCGGCCCCAGCGGTGGCGGATCTCCGACGGCCGCAGATTCTCCGCGGGCGCGCCCAGCGCGTCCCCGACGGCGAGACCGAGCAGGCAGCCGCGGGCCCGGTCGGCGAGGTCCTTCCGGGGCACCTCGGGCCGGCCGGTGCCGCCCGTCCGCGGCTCCGCCGGATCTCCTGTGATCAACTCCATCGCGTCGACCCTCCGCTCGCGCCGAGCCAGTTCTCGTACTCCCTCGATCTGTGCCACGCGGAGCCCCGACAGAGGCCGACCATCACAACAAAAGGGCCAGTCGGATGAAGGGTCAGAACCGGCAAGGCAGGCCGTACTTACCTGCTCACGGAGGGTGGTAAGTACGGCCTGCCTTGCTGGCGGGAGGCGTTTTTCGTGCGTACTTTCGATGGTGTCGAGCGGGGGCGGGGCGAGTGGATTCCGCCGCCGGAGAAGGGGAGAGCTGTGTCCATCATCGAGACCGACGCCGTACTGCACGAAGCACATCGCGACAACCACACCCACCGTGACGTGAACGGCGGCTGGCTGCGTCCGGCGGTGTTCGGTGCCATGGACGGGCTGGTCTCCAACCTCGCGCTGATGACCGGCGTCGCGGGCGGCTCGGTCTCCCAGCAGACGATCGTGATCACCGGCCTGGCGGGGCTGGCCGCCGGTGCGTTCTCCATGGCGGCCGGCGAATACACCTCCGTGGCCTCGCAGCGCGAGCTCGTCGAGGCCGAACTCGACGTCGAGCGGCGGGAGTTGCGCAAGCACCCCAAGGACGAGGAGCGGGAGCTCGCCGAGCTCTACGAGTCCCGGGGCGTGGAACCCGAGCTCGCCCGCGAGGTCGCGCGGCAGCTGTCGCGCGACCCGGAGCAGGCCCTGGAGATACACGCCCGCGAGGAGCTGGGCATCGACCCCGGCGATCTGCCCTCGCCGCTCGTCGCCGCGGTGTCGTCGTTCGGCGCCTTCGCGCTGGGCGCCCTGCTGCCCGTGCTGCCGTATCTGCTCGGGGCGAGCGCGCTGTGGCCGGCCGTGCTGCTCGCACTGGTCGGGCTGTTCGCCTGCGGCGCGGTGGTGGCCAGGGTGACGGCCCGCAGCTGGCTGTACAGCGGGCTGCGCCAGCTGGCGCTCGGCGGGGCCGCGGCGGCCATCACCTACGGGCTGGGCACGCTGTTCGGTGTGGCCGTCGGGAGCTGACCCCGCGAAGATCCGGGCACCCATTCCCGCAGGCGGGCATGGGTGCCCGTCGCATGTCCGCCATCCGTGTGACGTACGTCTTGGTGACTGCCACTGGGCGGAGCAGCTCCCACGGGCGTAAAATGAGTCCCTATGCATGGCTGCACATAAGTAGCCATTTCCCGGCGGTTTCATTTCCTTTGCCGCCGGGCAAGCCGTAGACACCGCGGGCAACGACGCCTGCTCTCTGCGGTCCCCCAGGGCGCCGATCCTCCGACTGCGACCCACCCCCACTGCCTCGGGCGGTGTCCGTATGTTGGAACGAACTATCCGCTTCTTGAGAAGCGCCCCATCATGTAACCTGCACGAAATTTCGCAGAGGGCCAACGTCGTCCCTCGGCACTGCACATGCCACGACGACGACGGGAGAGCCAATGCGTTCCGACGCCTGGTCGCCCATGGACGGTCGCCCCGCCCAGCAGGGGATGTACGACCCCCGTAACGAGCACGACGCCTGTGGTGTCGGGTTCGTGGCCACTCTGACCGGTGTGGCCAGCCATGAGCTGGTCGAGCAGGCGCTGACCGTACTGCGCAATCTCGAACACCGCGGTGCCACCGGATCCGAGCCCGACTCCGGCGACGGCGCCGGGATCCTCCTCCAGGTGCCGCACGCCTTCCTGCGCGAAGAGACCGCCTTCGACCTCCCCGAGGCCGGCGGCTACGCCGTCGGAATCGCCTTCCTGCCCGCCGACGACTCCACCGAGGCCGTCCGCAAGCTGGAGAAGATCGCCACCGAGGAGGGCCTGAAGGTCCTCGGCTGGCGCCAGGTCCCCGTCACCCCCGGCATCCTCGGCAAGGGCGCCCGCGCCACCATGCCCGAGTTCCGGCAGCTCTTCGTGGCGGACGGCGAGAACACCGGCATCGCCCTCGACCGCAAGGCCTTCGTACTGCGCAAGCGCGCCGAGCGGGAGGCCGGGGTGTACTTCCCCTCGCTCTCCGCCCGCACGATCGTCTACAAGGGCATGCTCACCACCGGACAGCTGGAGCCGTTCTTCCCGGACCTCTCCGACAGCCGCTTCGCCACCGCGGTCGCCCTGGTCCACTCGCGGTTCTCCACCAACACCTTCCCGAGCTGGCCGCTCGCCCACCCGTACCGCTTCGTCGCGCACAACGGCGAGATCAACACGGTCAAGGGCAACCGCAACTGGATGAAGGCCCGCGAGTCCCAGCTCGCGTCGAGCCTCTTCGGTACGGAGCAGCTCGACCGGATCTTCCCCGTCTGCACCCCCGACGCCTCCGACTCCGCCTCCTTCGACGAGGTCCTGGAGCTGCTCCACCTCGGTGGCCGTTCACTGCCGCACTCGGTGCTGATGATGGTCCCCGAGGCGTGGGAGAACCACGACTTCATGGACCCGGCCCGCCGCGCCTTCTACCAGTACCACTCCACGATGATGGAGCCCTGGGACGGCCCGGCCTGCGTCACCTTCACCGACGGCACCCAGGTCGGCGCGGTCCTGGACCGCAACGGTCTGCGACCCGGCCGCTACTGGGTCACCGACGACGGCCTCGTCGTGCTCTCCTCCGAGGTGGGTGTCCTGGACATCGACCCCGCGAAGGTCGTCCGCAAGGGCCGCCTCCAGCCCGGGAGGATGTTCCTCGTCGACACGGCCGAGGGCCGCATCATCGAGGACGACGAGATCAAGGCCGCCCTCGCCGCCGAGCAGCCGTACGGAGACTGGCTGGAGACCGGCGAGATCGAGCTGGAGGACCTCCCCGAGCGGGAGCACATCGTGCACACGCACGCCTCCGTCACCCGCCGCCAGCAGACCTTCGGCTACACCGAGGAAGAGCTCCGCGTCATCCTCGCGCCGATGGCCCGCACCGCCGGCGAGCCGCTCGGCTCGATGGGCACGGACTCGCCGATCGCCGCGCTCTCCGAGCGCCCCCGGCTGCTCTTCGACTACTTCACCCAGCTGTTCGCGCAGGTCACCAACCCGCCGCTGGACGCCATCCGCGAGGAGCTCGTCACCTCGCTGCGCTCCACGCTCGGCCCGTCGGGCAACCTGCTGGAGCCGACCGCCGCCTCGTGCCGCAGCGTCACGCTGCCGTTCCCGGTGATCGACAACGACGAGCTGGCCAAGCTGATACACATCAACGCCGACGGCGACATGCCGGGCATGAAGGCCGCCACGCTCTCCGGTCTCTACCGGGTCGGCGGCGGCGGCGAGTCGCTGGCCGCGCGGATCGAGGAGATCTGCACCGAGGTCGACGCCGCCATCGAGGACGGCGCCCGCCTGGTCGTCCTCTCCGACCGGCACTCCGACGCCGAGCACGCCCCGATCCCGTCGCTGCTGCTCACCTCGTCCGTCCACCACCACCTCATCCGCACCAAGCAGCGCACCCAGGTGGGTCTGCTGGTCGAGGCCGGGGACGTTCGCGAGGTCCACCACGTCGCGCTGCTCATCGGCTACGGCGCCGCCGCGGTCAACCCGTACCTCGCGATGGAGTCCGTCGAGGACCTGGTCCGCGCCGGTACGTTCATCGAGGGCATCGAGCCCGAGAAGGCCATCCGGAACCTGATCTACGCGCTCGGCAAGGGCGTCCTGAAGGTCATGTCCAAGATGGGCATCTCGACGGTCGCCTCCTACCGGGGCGCCCAGGTCTTCGAGGCCGTCGGCCTGGACGAGGAATTCGTCGCGAAGTACTTCAACGGCACCGCCACCAAGATCGGCGGCGCCGGCCTCGACGTCATCGCCAAGGAGGTCGCCGCCCGGCACGCCAAGGCCTACCCCGCCTCCGGCATCTCCGCCTCGCACCGCGCGCTGGAGATCGGCGGCGAGTACCAGTGGCGCCGCGAGGGCGAGCCGCACCTGTTCGACCCGGAGACGGTCTTCCGCCTCCAGCACGCCACACGCAACAAGCGCTACGACATCTTCAAGAAGTACACCGACCGGGTGAACGAGCAGTCCGAGCGGCTGATGACGCTCCGTGGTCTGTTCGGCTTCAGGAGTGACCGCGAGCCGATCTCCGTCGACGAGGTCGAGTCCGTCTCCGACATCGTCAAGCGCTTCTCCACCGGCGCCATGTCGTACGGCTCGATCTCCCGCGAGGCCCACGAGACACTCGCCATCGCGATGAACCAGCTGGGCGGCAAGTCCAACACCGGTGAGGGCGGCGAGGACGCCGACCGGCTCCACGACCCGGCGCGCCGCTCGGCCATCAAGCAGGTCGCCTCCGGCCGCTTCGGTGTGACCAGCGAGTACCTGGTCAACGCGGACGACATCCAGATCAAGATGGCGCAGGGCGCCAAGCCCGGCGAGGGCGGCCAGCTGCCCGGCCACAAGGTCTACCCGTGGGTCGCCAGGACCCGGCACTCCACCCCGGGTGTCGGTCTGATCTCGCCGCCGCCGCACCACGACATCTACTCCATCGAGGATCTGGCCCAGCTGATCCACGACCTCAAGAACGCCAACCCCGCGGCCCGCATCCACGTGAAGCTGGTCTCCGAGGTCGGGGTCGGCACGGTCGCCGCCGGTGTCTCCAAGGCCCACGCGGACGTCGTCCTGATCTCCGGCCACGACGGCGGCACCGGCGCCTCCCCGCTGACGAGCCTGAAGCACGCGGGCGGCCCCTGGGAGCTCGGCCTCGCCGAGACCCAGCAGACACTGCTGCTCAACGGGCTGCGCGACCGCATCGTCGTCCAGACCGACGGCCAGCTGAAGACCGGCCGCGACGTGGTCATCGCCGCGCTGCTGGGCGCCGAGGAGTTCGGTTTCGCGACCGCGCCGCTCGTCGTCTCCGGCTGCGTCATGATGCGCGTCTGCCACCTGGACACCTGCCCGGTCGGCATCGCCACCCAGAACCCCGTCCTGCGGGACCGCTTCTCCGGCAAGGCCGAGTACGTCGTCAACTTCTTCGAGTTCATCGCCCAGGAGGTCCGCGAGATCCTCGCCGAGCTGGGCTTCCGTACGGTCGAGGAGGCCGTCGGCCACGCCGAGCTGCTCGACACCGAACGTGCGATCACGCACTGGAAGGCACAGGGCCTCGACCTCAAGCCGCTGTTCCACGTCCCCGAGCTGCCCGAGGGCGCGGTCCGCCACCAGCGGATCGAGCAGGACCACGGCCTGGCCAAGGCCCTCGACAACGAGCTGATCAGGCTCGCCGCCGACGCCCTGAACGCGGACAGCGCCGAGACCGCCCAGCCCGTGCGGGCCCAGATCGCGATCCGCAACATCAACCGGACCGTCGGCACCATGCTCGGCCACGAGGTGACGAAGAAGTTCGGCGGCGCGGGTCTGCCGCAGGACACCATCGACATCACCTTCACCGGCTCCGCCGGCCAGTCCTTCGGCGCGTTCGTACCGAGCGGTGTGACGCTGCGCCTGGAGGGCGACGCCAACGACTACGTCGGCAAGGGCCTCTCCGGCGGCCGGGTCGTCGTCCGCCCGGACCGCGGCGCCGACCACCTCGCCGAGTACTCCACCATCGCGGGCAACACCATCGCCTACGGCGCCACCGGCGGCGAGCTGTTCCTGCGCGGCCGCACCGGTGAGCGGTTCTGCGTCCGCAACTCCGGCGCGACGGTCGTCTCGGAAGGCGTGGGCGACCACGGATGCGAGTACATGACCGGCGGTCACGCCGTCGTGCTCGGCGAGACCGGACGCAACTTCGCGGCCGGCATGTCGGGCGGTGTCGCGTACGTCGTCGACCTGAACCGCGACAACGTCAACACCGGGAACCTCGGCGCGATCGAGGAGCTCTCGGAGACCGACGGGCAGTGGCTGCACGACGTGGTGCGCCGCCACCGGGAGGAGACCGGTTCCACGGTCGCCGAGAAGCTGCTCGCCGAGTGGGACACCGCGGTGGCCCGCTTCAGCAAGATCATCCCGTCCACCTACAAGGCAGTGCTCGCCGCCAAGGACGCCGCTGAGCTCGCCGGTCTCTCCGAGCAGGAGACCACCGAGAAGATGATGGAGGCGGCGACCAATGGCTGACCCCAAGGGCTTCCTGACCACCGGGCGCGAGGTCGCCGAGACCCGCCCCGTGGGCGAGCGCGTCAAGGACTGGAACGAGGTCTACGTCCCGGGCTCGCTGCTCCCGGTCATCAGCAAGCAGGCCGGCCGCTGCATGGACTGCGGCATCCCGTTCTGCCACAACGGCTGCCCGCTCGGAAACCTCATCCCCGAGTGGAACGACTACGCCTACCGCGAGGACTGGGCGGCCGCGTCCGAGCGGCTGCACGCCACGAACAACTTCCCGGAGTTCACCGGGCGGCTCTGCCCGGCCCCGTGCGAGTCGGCGTGCGTGCTCGGCATCAACCAGCCGGCCGTCACCATCAAGAACGTCGAGGTCTCCATCATCGACAAGGCGTGGGGCAACGGTGACGTCACCCCGCAGCCGCCCGAGCGGCTCTCCGGCAAGACCGTCGCCGTGATCGGTTCGGGCCCGGCCGGTCTCGCCGCGGCCCAGCAGCTGACCCGGGCCGGCCACACGGTCGCCGTGTACGAGCGCGCGGACCGCATCGGAGGCCTTCTCCGCTACGGCATCCCCGAGTTCAAGATGGAGAAGTCGCACATCAACCGCCGCATCGAGCAGATGCGCGCGGAGGGCACCAAGTTCCGCACCGAGACGGAGATCGGCAAGGACATCGACGCCGCCAAGCTCCGCCGCCGGTACGACGCGGTCGTCATCGCCGCGGGTGCCACCGTCTCGCGCGACCTGCCCGTCCCGGGCCGTGAGCTGAACGGCGTGCACTTCGCCATGGAGTACCTGCCGCTGGCCAACAAGGTGCAGGAGGGCGACCTGACGGTCGCCCCGATCACCGCCGAGGGCAAGCACGTCGTCGTGATCGGCGGCGGCGACACCGGAGCCGACTGCGTCGGCACCGCCCACCGTCAGGGCGCGCTCTCCGTCACCCAGCTGGAGATCATGCCCCGGCCCGGCGAGGACCGGAACGCCAACCAGCCCTGGCCGACCTTCCCCATGCTCTACAAGGTGACCTCCGCGCACGAGGAGGGCGGCGAGCGGGTCTACTCCGTCTCCACCACCCACTTCGAGGGCGACGAGAACGGCGACGTCCAGGCGCTGCACCTGGTCGAGGTGGAGTTCAAGGACGGCAAACTGGAGCAGAAGCCCGGCACCGAGCGGTCCATCCCCGCGCAGCTGGTCACCCTCGCCATGGGCTTCACCGGCACCGACCAGGCCAACGGTCTGGTCCAGCAGTTCGGCCTCGAACTCGACGAGCGCGGCAACGTCGCGCGCGACGCGGACTTCGCCACCAACGTCGGCGGGGTCTTCGTCGCCGGTGACGCCGGCCGCGGCCAGTCCCTCATCGTGTGGGCCATCGCCGAGGGCCGCTCCGCGGCACGCGGGGTGGACCGCTACCTGACCGGAGCCAGCGCACTGCCGGCCCCGATCCGCCCGACGGACCGCGCACTGACGGTCTGATCACGGCACACACAGACGTCCCGCACAACGGCGTGCGGAACTGAACGCGGCGCCTGCCCGTCCCCGACCGGACGATTCGGCAGGCGCCGTGGCGCGTCCGGGGCCGGTCCCGCCGGACCCGGCTCAGCCGGTCAGCGCGGAGGTCTTGAGCACCACCAGCAGCACCAGCACGGCGAACACCACCACACCCGCGGCGGCCTGGACCGTCGTACGGCGCTTCGCCGGGGCGTAGGCGTACGCGACGGTGACGATGCCACCTGTCAGCAGCCCGCCCAAGTGGCCCTGCCACGAGGCGAATCCGGCCGAGATCAGCATCCAGATCAGAAAGCCGGCCATGAACCGGTTCACCGCCCGCATGTCGCGGCCCAGCCGCCGGTTGATGACGTAGAACGCCGCCCCCAGACCGAAGATCGCACCCGAGGCGCCCACCGTGCCGTCCGACGGCGCGATCAGGTACACCAGCACCGAACCGCCCAGCGCGGACAGCAGATACAGCGCGAGATAACGGGCCCGGCCCAGCTGCTCCTCCACGACCCGGCCCAGGTTCCACAGCGCGTACATGTTGAACAGGATGTGCAGCACCCCGAACGGCAGCGGACCGAAGGACGACCCGTCCGGCGGGAGATGGAGAAAGGCCCCGGTCAGCAGCCGGTACCACTCACCGCCCACCACCCCGACCACCTCGAAACCGGGGAAGTCCCCGGCCTCGTAGACGTACTGCCCACCGTCCGGGCCGGTCAGCCCCGCACCGAGCATCGCGAACCGGTCGATGATCCCCGGGCGGATCAACTCGCCCAGGTACGCCGCGATGTTGAGGCCCAACAGCACATACGTGACGAGCGGCACCGCGGACCGCGCGACCGTGCCGCCGAACACCGTGCGCGCCTGGCGGACCGAACGCCGCCCCTCCTTCACGCACTCCACGCAGTGGTGGCCGACCGCGGCCTCACGCATGCAGTCGGGGCAGATGAAGCGTTCGCAGCGGGTGCAGCTGACATACGTCTCGTACGACGGATGGCGATAACAGGTGGTGACCGCTGCCTCCACGGCAGGCTCCTTCACATGAGCGGACCCGAGCGGCCGGTGGGGCGGCGGCAGATCAAGATACGGCAGCAGATCAAGATAGCGAACGCCACCGGCCGCGGGCATGCCCGGGTGGCTTACGCTCACCGTTGTGGCATGTACGACATCTTGAGGATCGGAGAATCCGCATGGCCGGTACGTCCGCAGCCGCCGCAGGTCCGGCCATCAGCCTCCGCACGATGGAGGAGAGCGCTCCCGCGCTGGTCAGCCTCTACAAGAGCGCCGCGGTCTCGCTGACCAAGCACCGCATGAGCGGCGAGCGCGCCGCGGTCTATCTGGTGCTCGACTACTCGGGCTCCATGCGGGAGTACTACAAGGACGGCAGCGTCCAGGCCCTCGCGGACCGGGTGCTGGGACTCTCCGCCCATCTGGACGACGACGGCCGCGTTCCCCTCGTCCTCTTCTCCACCGACATAGCCCTGGACGACCACCGCGGCCGGGTCGACGCCGTGGTGGCGGGCCTCGGGCACATGGGGAAGACCAGTTACCACCTGGCCATGGACGCCGTCATCGACCACTACATCGACAGCGGATCCACCGCGCCCGCGCTCGTCGTCTTCCAGACGGACGGCGGCCCGATCAGCAAACACGCCGCCGAACGCTATCTCTGCAAGGCGGCGAAACTGCCCCTGTTCTGGCAGTTCATCGGCTTCGGCAACAAGCGGAGCAATCAGTTCGACTTCCTGCGCAAGCTCGACGAACTGGCCGTACCCGCCAAGCGCGCCGTCGACAACGCCGGCTTCTTCCACGCCGGCCCCGACCCGCGGCAGGTCCCGGACGCCGAGCTGTACGACCGGCTCGTCGCCGAATTCCCGCAGTGGCTGGCCGCGGCCAGGGCCCAGGGGATCGTCAAGTGACGGCGCGGGTGCTGCGGGCGGCCGACCGTACGGCCACGCCCTGGAAGAACGGTGGTGGAATCACCCGGGAGATCGCGGCACACCCCGAGGGCGCGCCGCTGGACGCCTTCGACTGGCGGGTCAGCCTCGCCGATGTGACCGAGGACGGGCCGTTCTCCGCCTTCCCCGGCGTCGACCGGACCCTGACCGTGGTCGAGGGCGCCGGGATGGACCTCCTGGTGGGCGGCGAGCACCACATCGTCGACGAGCCGTACTGGCCGCACGACTTCCCGGGCGACCCGGAGACCGACGGCAGGCTCCTCGGCGGCCCGGTCGTGAACGTCAACGTCATGTGCCGCAGGGGGCGGACGGCCGCGGCGGTCGCGGTGGTGCGCGGCACCGTCCGGCTGGCGGCGCCCCCGGGCGGGGCGGTCCTGGCCGTCGCGCTGGAGGACGGTGCGGTGCTCGACGGCACGGACATCGGACTCGGCCGCTACGACGCGCTGCTGACGCGGGAGGAGACGCCCGGCGTGCTGCGGACCCATGGCTGGGCCCTGCTGATCACCCTGTCGGCCGGCTGACGAAGGGCACCCGGCGGCCTCGCCGCCGATGTGGTGCGGCCCGCAGAAGCAGACAGAGGATGTCGGGATTCCCGGGTTCCATGGACACATGACACCGAGTTCCTGGGAAGGGTTCCGCTCGGCGGAGCCGGCCTTCGCCGACATCGTCCGGACCCGCTTCGAGCAGTACCGGCACCACGTCCTGGCGACCCTGCGCAAGGACGGATCCCCGCGCGTGACCGGGCTGGAGGTGGACTTCCGCTTCGGTGAACTGTGGCTCGGCATGATGCCGGACTCGCGCAAGGCACACGACCTGCGCCGCGATCCGCGGTTCGCGGTGCAGGCCAACCCCGGACCCGACGCCGAGATGGCCGACGGCGACGTACGGATCTGCGGTTGCGCCGTGGAGGAGACCGACCCCGCTGTCCTGGCCCGCTTCATCGAGGAGGCGAAGCCGCCCGAGCCCTTCCACCTCTTCCGCGCGCAGTTCCAGGAGGTGGTCCGCACCTCCCTGGACGCCGAGGAAGTGGTGCTCCAGGTGTGGCGGCCCGGCGAGCCGGTGCGCGAGATCCGCCGTACCGGGGACGGCAGCCCCCCGTACGAGAAGTAGCCCGTTCCGTCCGGATCGGGCCGGCACCCGTGCCCGGCACGCCCCCGGCGTCCCCCACGCATCGCGCGGCGGGCGTGCCTTGCGCGGCCACAGCGACAGGTCCGGCTCCTGCACGCAGCCAACCGCCCCCGTGCGACTATGCAGCGCGGTCCGCGCCGCCGCGTGCCGCCCCAACTCAGGTAAGACGAGCGCGAGTTCGCCCGGAATCGGCCCGACGTCCTCGTACGCCTCCGGCACGGCGGGGGCGAAGGCCCCCGTCCCCGCCGGCCGCGCCCACAGCTCCCTGCCCGGTCCGTGGTTCGCGGCGGTCCGGGCCCGCACCGCCGGAGGAGTGTCCGCGGCGGTCGGCATCGTGTCCAGCGAGCCGGCGAACTCCCGCCGCTCGGCGTCGAGGAGGAAACGCCTCAGCGCCGTCCCTGCGGCAGGCCGAGCAGCCGCTCGGCGATGATGTCGCGCCGGATCTCGTCCGTACCGGCGCGGACGGGGCCCGCGAGCCTGAACGTGCCGCGGCCGGGCGGGCGGCGGCCGGGCGGAGAATGGTCGGGTGCCTACCAAGAAGAAGCCCCAGGTGACCCCCTCGCCCGAGCGGCGCAGCGAACTGCTCGCCACCGCCGCCGAGGTCTTCGCCGCCCAGGGATACAACGCCACCACCGTCCGCAAGATCGCGGACGCGGCCGGGATGCTCGCGGGCAGCCTCTATTACCACTTCGATTCCAAGGAATCGATGATCGACGAGATCCTCTCGACCTTTCTCACCGAACTCTGGGAGGGGTACGACACGGTCCTCGCCGCCGGGCTGGCCCCCAGGCAGACCATCGAGGCACTCGTCACCGAGTCCTTCCGGGAGATCGACCGGCACCGCGCCGCGGTCGCCATCTACCAGAAGGAGGCCCGGCAGCTGGCCGCCCAGCCGCGCTTCCAGTACCTCGTCGACTCCCAGCAGAAGTTCGAGAAGGCCTGGCTCGGCACGCTGGAACGCGGCGTCGCCGACCACAGCTTCCGCGCCGACCTCGACATCCGTCTGACCTACCGCTTCGTCCGCGACACCGTCTGGGTCGCGGCGTCCTGGTACCGGCCGGGCGGACTGCACAGCCCCGAGGAGATCGCCCGTCAGTACCTCTCGATGGTGCTGGACGGCATCGCCCTCGACACCTGACCCCGCCCGCGCTCACCGAGGAGCAGCAGACACGGCCGAGGCATACATGGCCGAAGCGGTACGCACCCCGCTCGGGCGGCGCGGCGGAGGCCTCGGCGCCGTCCACCCCGCCGACCTCGGCGCCCATGCCGGCGACGTCACCACCGACGCGGGGCCGCGCCGCGACACCGTCCCGGAGAGGACGGCGGCGCTGAAGCCGGTCCTGGACGGCGGCACGATCACCGCCGCGTGCTCCTCGCAGATCTCCGACGGCGCCGCGGCCCTGCTGGTCGCCGCCGAGCGCGCCGTGGCCGAGCACGGCCTCACCCCGCGCGCCCGCGTCCACCACCTCTCGGTGCGCGGCGAGGACCCGATCCGCATGCCGTCGGCGCCGATCCCGGCCACCGCGTACGCGCTGAAGAAGAGCTGAAGAAGACCGGAACGACCATCGACGACATGGATCTGGTCGAGATCAATGAGGCGTTCGCCCCGTCGTGCCGGCCTGGCCGGAGGAGGCCGGGGCCGACCCCGGACGGGTCAACGCCAACGGCGGCGGAATCGCGCCAGGTCACCCGCTCGGCGCAATCCGGAGCGAAATTGATGACGACTCCGCTGCGCGAACTGGAGCGCACCAAGGGTCGCTACGGACTCCGGACCATGGGCGAGGACGGCGGGCAGGTGAATGTGACGCTCACCGAACGGCTCTGCCCCCGGACCCGGCCGGACACGGTCGCCGAAGCGCTCCGACACCGGTCGCGACAACGAATCCGGCGATGTTCCGGGACGGCTCCCGGCCAGTTACCGCAAGGGCCCGGGCGAGAATCCGCCGGTCGGTGCGCGGCGTGTTCCCGCCGCGGACCGACGGAACGTGCTACGGTTGCCGAGTTGCAGTTTTGGTACCCATGAACTTTATGTGCGCCTGACGGGAATGCTTCCTCAGGCGCATTATTGTTTTCCGGCTTTCTCCGGATGGGGCTCAATGCGGCGACTTGGAATTCGTAAAGTGCGGATTTCCGGCACTGCACCTCTTTTAGGAGAATGACATGGCTACTGGAACCGTGAAGTGGTTCAACTCGGAAAAGGGCTTCGGCTTCATCGAGCAGGACGGCGGCGGCGCCGACGTCTTCGCCCACTACTCCAACATCGCCACCTCGGGCTTCCGTGAGCTCCAGGAGGGCCAGAAGGTCTCCTTCGACGTCACGCAGGGCCAGAAGGGCCCGCAGGCGGAGAACATCGTCCCGGCCTAATTGCCGGACGCGTACCTCGCAGCCGGGGCCCGCACCGTGAAGGTGCGGGTCCCGGCTTGTGCTGTCCCCAGGACATGGCGAACACGTACGCCCGCCCACAGGGCTCCCCAGCAGTCCCACGCAGTCCCAGCAGTCCCACGCAGTCCCAGCAGTCCCACGGAGTTCTCAGGAATCCCAGGGCTCCCCGGGACTCCTCAGGAATCCCTCAGGAGGGCAATTCCGTATGACCCGCTCCGAACGCCAGGACCGACCCGCCCGCAACCGCCCGTCGAGGGGGCGCGGCACGGCCCCGGCAAAGGCAACCGCTAAGGGTTCCGGCAAGGGATCCGGCAAGGCGTCGCCCCGTCGCAGGGCCACGCCGCCGCAGGGCGAATTCGCCCTGCCGGAAACCATGACCCCCGCACTGCCCGCCGTAGAGGCGTTCGCCGAGCTGGACATGCCCGCAGCCCTGCTGAAGACCCTTGCCGCGCAGGGCGTCACCGATCCGTTCCCGATCCAGGGCGCCACCCTGCCGAACTCGCTCGCCGGCCGGGACATCCTCGGCCGCGGCCGCACCGGCTCCGGCAAGACCCTCGCCTTCGGCCTCGCCCTGCTGGCCCGCACCGCCGGACGGCGCGCCGAGCCGAAGGCGCCGCTGGCGCTCGTCCTCGTCCCGACCCGCGAACTCGCCCAGCAGGTCACCGACGCGCTGACCCCGTACGCGACGTCCGTGAACCTGCGCCTGGCCACCGTCGTCGGCGGCATGTCGATCACCAAGCAGTCCGGCACGCTCCGCCGCGGCGCCGAGGTGCTCGTCGCCACCCCCGGCCGGCTGAAGGACCTCATCGAGCGCGGCGACTGCCGCCTCGACCAGGTCGCCATCACCGTCCTCGACGAGGCCGACCAGATGGCCGACATGGGCTTCATGCCGCAGGTCGTCGCCCTGCTCAAGCAGGTCGAGCCGGACGGCCAGCGGATGCTGTTCTCCGCGACCCTCGACAAGAACATCGACCGGCTGGTCAAGATGTTCCTGACCGACCCGGTCGTGCACTCCGTCGACCCGTCCGCCGGCGCCGTCACCACCATGGAGCACCACGTGCTCCATGTGATCGACGAGACCGACAAGAAGGCCGTCGCCACGAAGATCGCCGCCCGGGACGGCCGGGTGATCATGTTCGTGGACACCAAGCGGGCCGCCGACCGGTTCGCCAAGCGGCTGCTCGCCAGCGGTGTACGGGCCGCCGCCCTGCACGGCGGGCGCTCGCAGCCGCAGCGCAACCGGACCCTGGACCAGTTCAAGAACGGCCAGGTCACCGCACTGGTGGCGACGAACGTGGCGGCCCGGGGCATCCATGTCGACGACCTCGACCTGGTCGTGAACGTGGACCCGCCGACCGACCACAAGGACTACCTCCACCGCGGCGGGCGCACCGCGCGCGCCGGGGAGTCCGGCAGCGTCGTCACCCTGGTGCTGCCCGAGGAGAAGCGGGAGATGACCCGGCTCATGGCCGACGCGGGCATCGCCCCCCGGACCACCCGGATCAAGTCCAGCGACGAGGAGCTCACCCGGATCACCGGGGCACGCGAGCCGTCCGGTGTCGCGGTCGTCATCGAGGTCCCGCAGCCGACCCCGCCGAAGCAGCGCACGCGCTCGGGCTCGGCCGCTGCGGGCGGTACCGGCTTCCGCTCGGGCAGCCGCGGCCGGGGCCGCCGCGGTGGCGCCGGACAGGCCGGCGAGGCCCGCGCCGCGGGCACGGGCGGCGCGTCGCGAGGCACGGGCTCGGGCGGTGCCTCCCGCACCGCCGGCTCGGGTGGCGCTCCGCGCGGTGCCGGTGCGGCCGGCGGCCGGGGCAATGGCGAGTCGCGCGGCGCGGGTGCCGGGCGCTCCGGGGCCGGACGCGGCGGCGCGGCGGCGGGACGTGGCCGCAGGGCCGCGTAACCGCAGGGACACACGGCGGACAGGGCGGCGCCCGGAGAGATCCGGGCGCCGCCTGCGCGTCCGCGCCCCCGGCCCGCTCCGCGCGGACCACCGCGCCCAGCACCTCATGGGCCTTCGCCATCACCTGGTCCACCGGCTCCGCACAGCTGGGCAGATCCTCGGTCGGGCCCGCCACCCGGCCCGCTGCCATCGCCCCCGGATCCGTCCGGCCGTCGGCCATGGACGCCTTCAGCGGCATCGGTGTGTTGGCCGCCGGCGGGACCTGGCTCCACGACAGGTCCTCACCGCGCTCCATAACGAGACCGTCGCGCACCGTCCGGGACCGGCCCAGCCCGGAGATCCGCCGGAACCCCGACGCCCGGCGCACCGCCTGGGCCGGCGCCCGGACCCAGCCCGCTTGCTCCGGCGCGGCGACCATCTCCGTACGCGGCATCCGGTGCGGGAGCCCGTCCACCGCCGTGGTGAGCGTGATGTCCTCGACGCCCGTCGCACCTCTCACCGGCAGTGGCCGACGATCCCTTCCGCGCGACGGACTGATCCGGACGGAAGGCTCTGCCCCGTGCGCCCTTCCGGGAGGCGGCGTTCAGGTCTCGCAGTCCAGGACGGTGCGGCACAGCCCGCACCGGGCCCGCACCCGGCCGCGTACCGGAACACGGATGCGCTGATGGCAGACCGGGCACGCGAACGACACCCGCAGCCCGTCCGGGCCGCCCTCGAAGGCGTACGGAACGCCGGGGGCGGCGGGGGAGTCCGGATGGTCCCGGGCGCGGAGCCGGTCCTTCGCGTAACGACGGCGGCCCGCCCAGCCCGCCGCGGTGAGCGGCGGCTGCCGGACGTCCTGGAGCGCCCGCGCGCGCCCCTTCTCGTACGCCGTGTACGCCTGCGGGCTGGTGAACCACGGTGAGGGGTCCTCGTCGAAGGCCAGCGCCCGCTTGGCGAGGACGTACCCGAACTCCTCCGGGGTGAGATAGCCGAGCTTCTGGCTGGAGACCTGGTCCTCGCGGAAGGCGTCGAGCAGCAGCCAGCCCGCGCCCAGGTACGTGGTCACGGTGTCGGTGAGGATCTCGTTGTCCCGCGTACCGGGGAACTCCAGGCCCAGGCGGTGCAGCAGCACATGGGTGACCTCGTGCGAGAGCGCGGCGCCGATGTCCCTGCGGTGGGTGCGGAAGCGGTCGTTGAGTTCGACGAAGTACTCAGGACCCGCGGCCAGTTCGACACCGGCGGCGTGCTCCATCGCCCGGAAGCCGACGATCATGCGGGCGTCCGGCAGATGCAGATGCTGGACCACCGCCCGCGCCACCCGCTGGGCGCCGAGATACAGATCGTCCTGGTCGCAGAAGGCGGCGTCGACGGGGGCGAGGCTCGTCGCGTAGCGGCGGACACCGTCGTACGAGAGCCGCCGGTACAGCGCCGTGATCGCGGACCGGACCGTTTCGAGATGCGGGAAACCGTGGACCACCGGGCTCCCGGTGCTCCGGCCGTCGTTCCGGCTGCCGTCCGCCACGTCCCATCCCCTGTCCGCGAGGCCCGACCGGATTTCACTGTAGCCGCAACACCGTGGGTGATCTTGGCCGGAAAGTGATCCTTGTGGGGGTCGTGATCATTTCCCGATAATCCGAATCACGCCTTTGTCGGGGGCATGACCATCGGCGCGGTGCGGTGTGCCGCCCGTGGTCGGAACCCGCCCGGGCGCAGGCACTCCCCACAAGTACCCCCCACAAGCACCCCCCACGAAAGAAGGCAGTCTCTTGAAGCAGCTTCTGCGTGCCGTGAAGAGATGTTCCGTCATAGCCGCCGTCGTCCTCGCGGCCGTCAGCCTCCAGCCCGCCGGGGCCTCCGCGGCCCCCCAGCCGGTCGTCGGCGGAACACGTGCCGCCCAGGGCGAATTCCCGTTCATGGTCCGGCTGTCCATGGGCTGCGGCGGCGCCCTCTACACCAAGGACATCGTCCTCACCGCCGCGCACTGCGTGGACGGCTCGGGCAACAACACCTCCATCACCGCCACCGCGGGCGTCGTCGACCTGCAGTCCTCCAGCGCGATCAAGGTCAAGTCCACCAAGGTCCTCCAGGCCCCCGGCTACAACGGCGCGGGCAAGGACTGGGCGCTCATCAAGCTCGCCAAGCCCATCGACCTGCCGACCCTGAAGATCGCCACCACCACCGCGTACAACAACGGCGACTTCACCATCGCCGGCTGGGGCGCGGCCACCGAGGGCGGCGCCCAGCAGCGCTACCTCCTCAAGGCCTCCGTGCCGTTCGTCTCCGACGCCGAATGCCAGGCCGCGTACGGCAGCGACCTCGTCCCCGGCGACGAGATCTGCGCCGGACTGATCGACACCGGCGGCGTCGACACCTGCCAGGGCGACTCCGGCGGCCCCATGTTCCGCAAGGACAACGCCGGAGCCTGGATCCAGGTGGGCATCGTCAGCTGGGGTCAGGGCTGCGCAGAGCCCGGCTACCCCGGCGTGTACAGCGAGGTCTCGACGTTCGCCGCCAACATCGCGTCCGCCGCGGCCACGCTCTGACCCCGGCCCCGGCCGGTACCTGAGTCACACCTGAACATCCCCGGGGGTGCCCGTCCGGACGGGCACCCCCGGACCCAGCTCCGCATACGGCGCGCCCGCACCCTCCAGCTCCAGCACCCACACCTCGTTGACACCCTCCCGCAGCACCGGCCCCGGCACGTACAGCGTCCGCTGCGCGCCCACCGACCAGTAGCGGCCCAGGCCGAAACCGTTCACCCACACGAAGCCTCGCGTCCAGCCCGGCAGTTCGAGCCCCGCGTGCCCGGTGCCCGCCACCCCGGAGACCTCGAACGTCCCCCGGAACAGCCCGGTCGCCCCGGCCCCCTCGGCAGCACCGAACGCCACCGTCGCCACCGCGTCCGGCTCCTCGAACACGTCCAGACGCAGCGCCCGCGCCCGCACCCCGTGCAGATACTGCCGCTCGTGCCGCACCCCGCCCGTGATCCCCTTGGGCTCACCGAGCCGCGGCCCGTAATTGACCCGGCCCAGCGACTCCACCCACAGCTCGACCTCCGCGGGCCCGGCCACCGGCTCGTCCAGGACGCCGTCCTCCTCGGTCAGCACACCCTCCCGGACCCCGTCCACATACACCACGGCCCGGTCCCGGAGCCCCGTCACACTCAGCTCGTACGGCCGGCGCGGACCCGGCACAGCCACCCGGTAGCGCACCAGACCCCGGTCGACCCCCAGCTCCTCGAAGGTCGGCGGCACACCGGACGGCGCCGTCTCCTCGTCGCCCAGCGCCTCCAGCACCGCGTCCAGCGACGCCCACTCCGTCAGCTCCGCCCGCACCGCGACCGCAAGCCCGACAGGCTCCGCCGGAAGCTCCGGAAGCGGCCCGTCCGCATACTCGGCCAGCACCTCCCGGAACAGCCGGAACTTCTCCGTGGGACGGCCGTACTCGTCGATCGGCGCGTCGTAGTCGTACGAGGTCACCGTCGGCAGGAAGTCCTGGTCCTGGACCGGACCGGACCGGTTCGCCCCCGCCCACCCGGCGAAGTTCGTCCCCCCGTGCGCCATGTAGATGTTCACCGAAGCCCCGCACTCCAGGATCTCCCGCAGCGCCTCGGTGGCCTGCGCGGGCTTCCGCACGACCGGCTCCGCACCCCAGTGCTCGAACCACCCGCACCAGAACTCCATGCACATCAGCGGACCCTTCGGCTGATGGCGGCGCAGCACCTCGAACGCCTCACGCGCACCCGAACCGAAGTTCGCCGTGGCCAGCAGCCCCGGCACGGAACCACCCGTGAGCATGTGGTCCTCCGGCCCGTCCGAGGTGAACAGCGGCACGGTCACCCCGCGCTCACGCAACATCCCGGCCACCCGCCGCAGGTAAACCTGATCGGAGCCGAAACTCCCGTACTCGTTCTCCGCCTGGACCATGATCACCGGCCCGCCGCGGCTGATCTGCCGCTGCACCACCTGCGGCAGCAACGCCGTGAACCACCGCTCCACGGCACCCAGGTACTCCGCGTCACGCGACCGCACCCGCCGCCCGAACCGCCCCGTCACCCAGGCCGGCAGACCACCGTTCTCCCACTCGGCGCAGATGTACGGCCCCGGCCGGACGATCGCCCACAACCCGGCCCGCTGCGCCGCGTCCAGGAACCGGCCGAGCGCCGCCACGTCCCGGAAGCGGCCCGGCCGCGGCTCGTGCAGATTCCACGGCACATACGTCTCGACACAGTTCAGCCCCATGGCACGCAGCGTCGACAGCCGGTGATCCCACTGCGCCTCGTGCACCCGGAAGTAATGCAGGGCCCCCGACAGCAGCCGTACGGGCTTCCCGTCGAGCCGGAAGTGGTCGTCCCCCACGGTGAAGTCAGCCATCGTGCTCGTACTCTCCTGTGCGCGCGGTCCCCGGAACCGCACGGCCCCGGGCCCGTACGACGGCACGCACCACGGAGCGGGCGAACCCGGGAGGAATCTTGCGCCCAGCTTCTCCCCCTGGCGTCCTGCCGGTCCATGGACAAAGATCACTGCTGTTTGGACACAATTGTTCGGACCAACTGTTCGGACCAACGCAAGAAAGGGGAGGAAGGAAGGCCGATGTACCACACCTGGATGCGTTTCTTCACCCCCAGCCCGCTCCACCACCGGCTGGGCCTCGTCTGCCTGGGCGTGGGGCTCCAGCACGGCGCGCTGCCCACCGTCGGCCCGCGCACCCTGGACCACCACGTGGCCGTCGTCATCAACTCCGGCAGCGGCTGGTTCACCGGCCCCGACGGCCGCCGGATCCCCGTCACCGCGCCCAGCCTGATCTGGCTCACCCCCGGCACCCCGCACCACTACGGCGCCGACCCCGGCACCGGCTGGGACGAGAGCTTCGTCGACTTCACCGGCCCCGCCACCACCACCTACACCGAACTCGGCTACATCGAGCCCGACCGCCCGCTCGTCCCGCTCGCCGACACCGCGGGCCCACGCGCCGCGATCGGCCGGATCGTACGCGCGGCACGGCGCGGCAACCCGCTCCTGGAGGTCGAGACCGGCGCCGCCGTCCACGAACTCCTCGTCGCCCTGCGCCGGGCCCGCGCCGACGTCAGCCCCGACGGCGACCCCGTCCTGCAGGCACTCGCCCGGGACGCCTTCCAGCCGCTGTCCGTCGCCGAGCACGCCGCCCGGCACGGCATGACACCCGCCGAACTGCGCACGGCGGTACGACGGGGCGCCGGGTGCAGCCCCAAGGACTACCTCCTCGGCATCCGGCTCGGCCGCGCCAAGGAACTCCTCGCCGCCACGGAACTCCCGGTCGCCGCCGTCGCCCGACGCGTCGGCTACGACGACCCGGCGTACTTCTCCCGCCTCTTCGCCCGACGCGTCGGCACCGCACCGGTCCGCTTCCGCGAACAGCAGGGCCGCAACGTACCCGGCGGCTGGAGCGACCAGGTCCCGGACCCGGCCAACCCACCGACGATCACCCCGCCGGGCCCGGCCGTCTAAGCTCGCTGACCATGACCACCAGGGACATCGACGAGTCCGTGAACGCCGAACTGAACCGGCTGCGCGAGAGCATCGACAACATTGACGCCGCAGTCGTCCATATGCTCGCCGAGCGCTTCAAGTGCACCCAGCAGGTCGGCCACCTCAAGGCCGCCCACCAGCTCCCCCCGGCCGACCCGGCCCGCGAGAGCAGGCAGATCGCCCGGCTGCGGCAACTCGCGGAGAGCGCACACCTGGATCCGGCCTTCGCCGAGAAGCTGCTGAACTTCATCGTGGCGGAGGTCATCCGCCACCACGAACGGATCGCGGAGGAATCGGCGACGAACGGGGAGGCGTGAAACCCGGGGACACCCGGTCCACCGGCCCGCGCGCCCTGCGCCGCCACCACACCACCCAGGCACTCACCAGCAGCCCGAGCCCCGTGGCCAGCACGACGAGCCCGGCCGACGCCGACTCATCGACGTGATCGCCGTTGCCCACGGGCTCGGGCGCCCCGGAAGCCGCCCAGCCGGGCAGGAACAGCAGACCCACCCCCACCAGGGCCGGCACCGCCCAGCCGAACCGCTCAGGGCGCGAGGACCGGACCGACACCAGGGCACCCACGGCCAGCAGCACCGCACAGCCGAGCGCCGGCAGCACCGTGCACATCAGCCACTCGGACAACAACGGCCGCCAGTACCACTCCGATTCCGGCCTCGGCCCGTCGAAGTAGTACAGGGTCCGAGGCTGCGGCTCACCCATGAAGTCCCGGACGGTCCCCGGCACCAGACCACCCAGCAGCCCACCCGAGAAGACGAGCCCCGCGAACCGCGCCACCGCGACCCCGCCGCGCTCCCTCCACCAGGCCGACGGGACGACCCGGAGCACCACCACGGCACACCAGCCCGCCAGCAGCCCCAGGAACACCCCCTTGACCGCTCCGTAACCGATCGGAGTCCAGACGTTCCAGGGGTAGTTCTCCAGACGCGCCGCCCGCCAGCAACCCACCAGACACCAGGCGACCGCACCCGCCGCCACACCCCACGGCACCACCCCCACGACCCACCGCCGCCCAACCCGCCTCGCCACCGCTCCGCACACGACCCGCCCCATCCGCTCCGGCACCCACCCACCACGAGCCCGCAGGCCCCGTCGCAACGCGGGACGCGACAGCCGCACGCACGGTTGCGACGGGCCGGACCGGACCGCGCTGTCAGTGGCCGCGCGTACTCTCCGGCCATGCCGGCCACAGAAAACGACGAACCCACGCCCGACCCCCGCTCCGCCGCCCACCCATGGCGCGATCTGCTCCAACGCTGGAGCGACGAATGGCTCGACCCCGTCCTGCACGAACAGGAAAGACACGAACCCTTTCCAGACGGGATACGGGCAGCCCGCTGGCTGGGCGGGCCCGGCGCGACACCCGGGGAGCTCGCGGAACTGGAGGAGCGCCTGGGCGTCCGGCTCCCGCCGAGCTACCGGGAATTCCTGCGCACCAGCAACGGATGGCTCGACACGACCACCTGGATCCGGCGACTCCTGCCCGCCCGTGAAGCGGGCTGGGCCAGAGACCTCGACCCCGAGCTGATCGAAGGCCCGACCACGGACGGGCAACCGTACGACATTCCCGACGAGGAGTACTTCGTCCACGGCGCCGAGCAGCAGAGCTGGGCCATCCGCACCGAGTACCTGAGCAGCATGCTCAAGATCAGCCACACCCCCGGAGCAGGAGACGTGTACCTGCTCAACCCCCGGATCGTCACACCCGACGGGGAATGGGAAGCCTGGTACTTCGCCCACTGGCTGCCCGGCGCCGTCCGGTACCGGTCCTTCTGGGACCTCATGAACGACGAGTACGCAACATTCCGCGGCGACCGGAAATAACCGACCGGATACAGGTGCCCCACCGAGCCCCCGCCCCCTTACCACTCAGCCGTGGGAGAACCCGCCTGCGGCGCGCCCACCACGTACGGCAGCATGGACACATGTCCGTACTGACGCGCAACGAAGCGCAGACCCGAGCCCAGTTCCTCGACGTACACCGGTACACGATCGACCTCGATCTGACCGCGGGGGAGGAGACCTTCGACTCCCGCACCGTCATCCAGTTCACCGCAACCGCGGCCGGAGACACCTTCGTCGAACTCAAGCCCGCCACCCTGCGCTCGATCAGCCTCGACGGACACCCCCTCGACCCCGCCGACCTCACCGAGAACCGCTTCCCGCTCACCGCACTCACCCCCGGCACCCACGAACTGCGCATCGACGCCGCCATGCGCTACTCCCGCACCGGCGAAGGCATGCACCGCTTCACCGACCCGACCGACGGCGAGACATACCTCTACACCCAGCTCTTCATGGAAGACGTCCAGCGCGTCTTCGCCGCCTTCGACCAGCCCGACCTCAAGTCCGTCTTCGCACTCACCGTCACCGCCCCCGAAGGCTGGACCGTCCTCGGCAACGGCATCGCCGAACACCACGGCGACGGCCACTGGACCCTCGCCCCCACCCCCCTCATCTCCACCTACCTCGTCGCCGTCGCCGCCGGCCCCTGGCACTCCGTGACCACCGAACACGCCGGACTGCCCTTCGGCATCCACTGCCGCCGCTCGCTCGCCCCCCACCTCGACACGGACGCCGACGAGATCCTCGACATCACCCGGGCCTGCTTCGACCGCTTCCACGAGAAGTTCGACGAGCCCTACCCCTTCGACTCCTACGACCAGGCCTTCGTACCCGAGTTCAACGCCGGCGCCATGGAGAACCCCGGCCTCGTCACCTTCCGCGACGAGTTCATCTACCGCTCCGCCGTCACCGACACCGAACGCCAGACCCGCGGCATGGTCATCGCCCACGAAATGGCCCACATGTGGTTCGGCGACCTCGTCACCCTCGCCTGGTGGGACGACATCTGGCTCAACGAGTCCTTCGCCGAGTACATGGGCTACCAGACCCTCGCCGAAGCCACCCGCTTCACCGACACCTGGGTCGACTTCGGCGTCGCCCGCAAGGGCTGGGGCTACGACGCCGACCAACGCCCCTCCACCCACCCCGTCGCACCCGACCCGGACGCCGTCCCCGACACCGCGTCCGCCATGCTCAACTTCGACGGCATCTCCTACGCCAAGGGCGCATCCGCCCTGCGCCAACTCGTCGCCTGGCTCGGCGAAAAGGACTTCCTGGCCGGCATCAACACCCACTTCGCCCGCCATAAATTCGCCAACGCCACCCTCGCCGACTTCATCGACAACCTCGCATCGGCCACCGACCGCGACGTCCACGCCTGGGCCGAAGCCTGGCTGCGCACCACCGGAGTCGACACCCTCACCGCCCACGTCGAGGAAACCGACAGCACCTGGACCCTCGCCGTCGACCACAACGGCAGCCGCCCCCACCGCATCGCCGTCGGCGCCTACGACCAGGCCCCCGACACCCACACCGACCGGCTCGTCCTGCGCGAACGCTACGAAATCGACGTCCCCCAGAACGGCACACCCCAAGCCCGCCCCGGCCGTCGCCCCGCACTCCTCGTCCTCAACGACGGCGACCTCGGCTACGCCAAGATCCGCCTCGACCCCCAGTCCTGGGAAACCGTCGCCACCGGCCTCTCCGGCATCCCCGACGCCCTGACCCGCGCCGTCATCTGGAACGCCGCCCGCGACATGGTCCGCGACGGCGAACTCGCCCCCACCACCTACCTCGAAGCGGCCCGCACCCACCTCCCGCTCGAAACCGACCTCGCCCTCGCCCAAGGCGTACTCGCCTTCGCCGACACCCACATCACCCGCCGCTACCTCACCCCCGAACACCGCCCCACCGCCCTCGCCACCCTCACCGCCCTCTGCCGCGACCTCATCCGCCGCACCGAGGACGGCCACAACCCCGGCCTCCGCCTCATCGCCGTACGCCACCTCATCGACGCCGCCACCCAGCCCGACACCATCCAGGACTGGCTCACCAACGGCACCGTCCCCGGCGGACCCGAACTCGACCCCGAACTGCGCTGGCGCATCCTCACCCGCCTCGCCGTCCTCGGCGCCACCGACGAAACCACCATCGCCACCGAACTCGAACAGGACCCCAGCGCCACCGGCCAGGAAGGCGCCGCCCGCTGCCGCGCAGCCCTCCCCACCCCCGAGGCCAAGGCCACCGCCTGGAACGCCCTCTTCAACGACGACAGCCTCTCCAACTACCTCTTCACCGCCACCGCCCAAGGCTTCTGGCAACCCGAACAGACCGACCTCGTAAGCGAATACGTCCCCCGCTACTACCCCGAGGCCACCCGCCTCGCCGCCCGCCGCGGACCCGCCATCGCCGACGCCGCCGGCCGCTACGCCTTCCCCGCCTACGCCGTGAACACCGGCAACCTCCACCTCGGCGAACAAGCCCTCCAGGACAAGACCCTCATCCCCGCCCTGCACCGCAAACTCACCGACCAGATCGACGACCTGCGCCGCGCCATCGACGTACGCAACACCCACTGACCCACTGACCCACTGACCCACTGCCCCACAACCCCGCACCACCCGTGCCCGGCGCCACCCCCACCACACAGGGAGACGCCGGGCACACCCATCTCCACCGCCGCACCCATACCACCAGAACCCACCCCCACACCCCCACACCCCACCACCCGTCCCCCTTTCGAGTTCACCTCACCCGGCTCCCCGGCCGCGCCCCCGGAAACCCGGACAAGCTGGCATGTCCACCCATGCCCCACGCGACCCGAAGGGCCCCACCACCATGCCCACCCCACCCCCACCCCTCGCCGGAACCACCACCGGCCCCACCGCCCTGCGCCCCCTCATCGACACCGTCCTCACCGCACTGACCGACGGAGCCCACCGACGCGACGGCCCCCTCCCCGCCGGCGGCCCCGACGCCGTCACCCCACGCATGCGCACCGCCACCCACCCCCTCATCCCCGACCACGGCACCGGCCCCCACCACGCCCTGCGCACCCTCATCACCGCCCTCACCGAAGGCGCCGCAGACCCCGCCGACCCCCTCTGCACCGCCCACCTCCACACCCCACCCCTCGCCCTCGCCACCGCCGCCGACCTCGCCGCCTCCGCCCTCAACCCCTCCATGGACTCCTGGGACCAGGCCCCCGCCGCCTCCGCCCTCGAAGCCGACACCACCGCCGCACTCGCCGCCGAGATCTACCCCCACCAACCCACCCCCGACGCACTCATCACCACCGGCGGCACCGAAGCCAACCAACTCGCCCTCCTCCTCGCCCGCGAACGCAACGGCCCCGTACAGACCATCTGCGCCGCCAACGCCCACCACAGCATCACCCGCGCCGCCTGGCTCCTCGGCCTCCCCCAACCCGTCGTCATCCCCGCCCCCACCGGCGTCATGGACCTCACCGCACTCGACGAAGCCCTCACCCACCACCACCGCCCCCTCCTCGTCACCGCCACCGCCGGCACCACCGACACCGGCCAGATCGACCCACTCGCCGACATCGCCGACCTCTGCGCCACCCACGGCGCCGAACTCCACATCGACGCCGCCTACGGCGGACCCCTCCTCTTCAGCCCCACCCACCGAGGCAAGGTCCACGGCCTCGACCGCGCCCACAGCGTCACCCTCGACCTCCACAAACTCGGCTGGCAACCCGCCCCCGCAAGCATCCTCGCCGTCCCCCACCGCCACCACCTCGACCCACTCCACCACCAAGCCCCCTACCTCAACCCCGACGACGACACCGAAGCCGGCCTCCCCGACCTCCTCGGCCGCTCCCTGCGCACCACCCGACGCCCCGACGCCCTCAAGATCGCCGTCACCCTCCAGGCACTCGGCCGCACCGGAATCGCCGACCTCATCGACCGCACCCTCACCACCGCCCACCACCTCGCCGACCTCATCGCCAAAACCCCCACCCTCGACCTCTACGACCGCCCCACCATCAGCACCGTCCTCTTCCGCCCCACCAACGCCGACGACACCACCGTCGCCACCATCCGCCGCACCCTCCTCACCCGCGGCCAAGCCGTACTCGGCCGCGCCCACACCGACAACCGCCTCTGGCTCAAAGCCACCCTCCTCAACCCCCACACCACCCCCGACCACCTCCACACACTCCTCGACCTCGTCAACCAACTCGCCAACGACCTCGCGGAAGGCAACACCCCCCGATGACCGACCTGCCCACCCCCCACACCGACCAGCCACACGACCTCATCGGCATCGGCATCGGCCCCTTCAACCTCTCCCTCGCCGCCCTCGCCCACGGCATCCCCGCCAACCCCCACCCCCTCACCGCCACGTTCTACGAACAACGCCCCGCCTTCCACTGGCACCCCGGCCTCCTCATCGACGGAGCCAGCCTCCAAGTCCCCTTCCTCGCCGACCTCGTCACCCTCGCCGACCCCGCCAGCCCCTGGACCTTCCTCAACTACCTACGCAGCCGCGACCGCCTCTTCCCCTTCTACTTCGCCGAACGCTTCCACATCCAACGCGCCGAATACGACGCCTACTGCCGCTGGGTCACCGACCAACTCCCCGGCCTCCACTTCAGCCACCAGGTCGACGCCGTCCGCTGGAACAACCAACGCGAACTCTTCGAAATCGACTTCACCCAACTCGACAACGACGGCGAAGCCCAAGCACTCGGCCGCGCCCACACCCGCAACATCGCCCTCGGCATCGGCACCGAGCCCCACATCCCCGAACCCCTCAAACCCCTCACCGAAGCCGACAACATCCCCGTCATCCACTCCGCCGACTACCTCCACCACCGACAAGAACTCCTCGAAGCCCCCCACATCACCGTCATCGGCTCCGGACAATCCGGCGCCGAAATCTTCCTCGACCTCCTGCGCGCCCGCCCCACCGGCCACGAAAACCTCCACTGGCTCGCCCGCACCCAGGCCTTCGCACCCATGGAGTACTCAAAACTCGGCCTCGAACACTTCACCCCCGACTACAGCCGCTACTTCCACGCCCTCCCCGAATCCGTACGCGACGAACTCGTCCCCCACCAATGGCAACTCCACAAAGGCATCGACGCCGACACCATCGCCGCCATCCACGACGAGCTCTACCGCCGCACCCTCCACGGCGGCTGGCCCGACACCACCCTCACCCCCGGCGTCTCCGTACGCACCGCAGGACGCGTAGCCAACACCCGCATCGAACTCCACCTCGAACACACCCAGCAGAACACCCGCAGCCGACTCACCACCGACGCCGTCGTCCTCGCCACCGGGTACCGCGAACGCTCCCTCGACCGCATCCTCACCGGCCTCGACCCCTACATGCGCCGCGACGCCTCCCGACGCCCCCGCATCGACGACCGGTTCCGCCTCGTACTCGACCCCACCGTCACCGGCAACGTCTACGTACAGAACGCCGAACGCCACACCCACGGCGTCGGCGCCCCCGACCTCGGGCTCGCCGCCTGGCGCAGCGCCACCATCCTCAACGACCTCACCGGCACCAACCCCTACCCCCTCCCCGAACGCACCGCCTTCACCACCTTCGGCCTCACCCCCCAACACCCCGGCCTCCCCACCCAGAACCCCGACCTCATCCCCCTCACCCAGAACACCTGACCCCACCACACACAGAAGGCGGCCGCCCCCTCCCCAAGGAGAAGACGGCCGCCCACCAAGAACAACCGGCTAGAACACCGGCGTACCCTCACGCGTCAGACGCCAGTCCACCGAAGCGAACTCCGCACCATCCACCGAACCCTTCGCCTGCACCCAGGCAATGATCGTGTTACGAATCTCCTCCGAATTCGCCCACAACTGCTTGGCACCTGCCACATGCGGGAAGTTCCCACCACCACTCGCCCGGTAGTTGTTCACCGCCAGCACGAACTCCGCCGCCGGATCGATCGGCTTCCCCCCGAACGACAGATTCACGATCCGCGAACCATTCGGCTTCGCAATATCGATCTCGTACGTCAGACCCGACACCGCGTCATAGTTGTAATCCGGAGTATTGTCCGCATTCGTCAACTTTGCCGTGTCCACCGGAGCACCCACCGCAGTCTGCACGTAATACCGCGCCGAGAACTCCAGATAATCCCTCAGCTGCGCACCCGTCAGCAGACGCGCCTCAAGCGTGTTCTCGAACGGATACAGACCCGCCGCATCCTTGATCGTCACATCACCCGCCGGAATCTGCGCCGTACGCGAGAAACACGACGCCTGCGAGAGCACCGGAAGCGCCGCGTACGCGCCACCCGCCAACGCCGCCTTCACCGTCTCCGCCTGGACGACATTGATCAGATCGATGATCGGCTCGTCCTTCCAGGCCGCCTCCGCCGTCGTCATCGCCGCCGTCGACGTACCGATCACCTGATTGACGTACGCCACCACCTTCTTGTGCTCGTCCGCCAGCAGCCCCGTGATCCGCGGATCCTCCTCCACGGTGTTGGAGTTCAACACCTGCGAACCCGCCTTCTCCACCACCCAGCGGCCCTTCTCCCACACCAGATCGAAGTCGAACAGCGTCAACCGCTGCCCCCACTTCAACGGCTCCGAAAGAACCACCTTCTTGCCGGTCTGCTTGTTCTCCACGAAATACTCGGGAATCTCCAGATGCGCATGCCCCACCAGAATCGCATCGATACCCGGCACCTGCTCGGCCACCAGACCCGCCGCATTCTCCACGTACGGGATCTGATCACCGTACGACGACGTACCACTGTTCCCCGAATGCGCCGAAACGATCACCACATCCGCACCCATCGAACGAAGCCGCGGCACGAACTTCGCCGCCTGCTCCTCCAGCCCCGGAAACACCATCTTCCCGCCGACATTCGCCTTGTCCCAGATCGCGATACCCGGATTCGTCAGACCCAGAATCGCCACCTTCACATCCGGACCATGCGGAGTACGCATCTTCTTGATCACATACGGAGCGAACGCCGGCCGCAACGTCTTCGCATCCAGCGCGTTCGCACCCAGCAGCGGGAAATCACACTGCTCCTCGAACTTCCGCAACACCGGAATACCATAGTTGAACTCATGATTGCCCAGCGCCGCCGCGTCGTACCCGATCACGTTCATCGCCTGCGCCATCGGATGCACCGGACCACGCTTCGCCGTGATCGGATCGATCTTCGCGTAGTAGTACGACAGCTGCGTGCCCTGGATCGTGTCACCCGCATCGATCATCAACGTGTTACGACGACCCTTCTCCCGGCGCACCTGCTCCACCAGAGTCGAGATCTTCGCCAGACCGACATCGTTGTGCGCCTTGTCGTCGAACTCCTTGTCGGTGAAGTAGTCCCAGTTGAAGACATTCCCATGCAGGTCCGTCGTCCCCATCACGGTGAACGAGTACCGCTTCGGCGGACGCCCGTGCCCATGACCATGGCCATGACCCTGGGCCACGGCAGGCACCGCGGAACCCCCCGCGATCGCCACACCCGCACCGGCGACCGCCGATGTACCCAGGAACGTCCTACGGTTCAGCGGCATTTCGTCTCCCACATCTCAGTTCTCACGCAGCTCTGCACTCGCACGACGCGGCACCCCGACAAACACGACCACCACGCACAACGCGCGTAGATAATGACCCACCAGCCACACCCGGCAACACCCCCTGCGGGTTTCGATCTGATGACCACCCGCTGTCCGGTCCGTTGCCCGGTCCGCTGTCCGACCCGGATGCGACAGTGAACCCATGACCACCACCCCACCGCCCTACGGCACCCCCGAACACCCCCGCATCGCCGTCCGCGGCGAAGCCCACCACGAAGTCGACCCCGAAACCGCCCGCATCACCATCACCGTCACCACCCGCGGCAAGGACCGCCGCCACGCCCTCGAAGACCTCACCCGCCGCAACAACCACGTACTCGAACTCGCGCGCACCTACGGACAATCCATAGAAAAACTCGAAACCGGCACATTCTCCATCACACCCGAACTCACCAAGAAAGGCCGCAACGAACAAATCCACGCCTACCACGGCCGCGTCCACATCACCGCCGTCCTCAACGACTTCACCGCACTGGGCGAATTCACCACCACCATCGCCGACCTCGACATGACCCGGATCAACGGCCCCTGGTGGGGCCTGCGCCCCGACTCACCCGCCCACGCCACCGCCCGCCGCCAAGCCGTCCACGAAGCCGTCCAACGCGCCCGCGAATACGCCGACGCCCTCGGCTCCCACCTCACCGCCCTCCTCGAACTCACCGACCTCGGCGCGGAGAACACCACCCCCACCACCCTCCCCACACCCGGCGCCACACGAGGCCGCGCCGCCTACGGAGCAACCGCACCCGAACCCCCACCCACCCTCGACCTCGAACCACAACGCCAGACCGTCCATGCCCAGGTCAACGCCCGCTTCCTCATGTCACCGCCAAAACTCCAGAAATAAATGCTCATCCGAGCACCCCGCCGCACAATTCAACACTTGTCAATATCCCTTCACCCAAAGGTCGTTGAGCAGTCACCGCACGCCAATCAACTACCCGTAGGTAAGGTCTAGGCTCGAACCATGCGCCGAGCAAAAATCGTTTGTACCCTGGGCCCCGCCGTCGACACATACGACCAGATCAAGGCATTGGTCGAAGCGGGAATGGACATCGCCCGCCTCAACCTCAGCCACGGCACCTACGCCGAACACGAAGAGCGGTACCACCGCGTACGCAAGGCCTCCGACGAGAACGGACGCAGCGTCGGCATCCTCGCCGACCTTCAAGGCCCGAAGATCCGCCTCGGACGCTTCCTCGAAGGCCCCGTACTCCTTGAACGCGGCGACAGCTTCACCATCACCGTCGAACCCGTCGAAGGCGACCGCCACACCTGCGGCACCACCTACGACGGCCTCGCCGCCGACGTCACCACCGGCGAACGCATCCTCGTCGACGACGGCCGCGTCACCCTCGAAGTCACCGAAGTCGACGGCCCCCGCGTCCACACCACCGTCATCGAAGGCGGCATGGTCTCCGACCACAAGGGCCTCAACCTCCCCGGCGTCGCCGTCTCCGTCCCCGCACTCTCGGAAAAGGACATCGAAGACCTCCGCTGGGCCCTGCGCACCGGCGCCGACATCATCGCCCTCTCCTTCGTACGAAGCGGACGCGACATCGAGGACGTCCACCGCATCATGGACGAGGAAGGCCGCCGCCTCCCCGTCATCGCCAAGGTGGAGAAGCCCCAGGCCGTCGAGAACATCGACGGCATCGTCGCCGCCTTCGACGGCATCATGGTCGCCCGCGGCGACCTCGGCGTCGAAATGCCCCTGGAACAGGTGCCGATCGTCCAGAAGCGCGCGATCAAACTCGCCAGGCGCAACGCCAAGCCGGTCATCGTCGCCACCCAGATGCTCGACTCGATGATCGACAACTCCCGCCCCACCCGCGCCGAGGCCTCCGACGTCGCCAACGCGGTCATCGACGGCACGGACGCGGTGATGCTCTCCGGCGAGACCAGCGTCGGCAAGCACCCGATCGAGACGGTCCGCACGATGTCCCGCATCGTCGAGGCCGCCGAGGAGGACATTCTCACCAAGGGCCTCCCGCCCCTGACCGACCGCAACAAGCCCCGCACCCAGGGCGGCGCGGTGGCCCGCGCGGCGGCCGAGATGGGCGACTTCCTCGGCGCGAAGTTCCTGGTCGCCTTCACCCAGAGCGGCGACACGGTCCGGCGTCTCTCCCGCTACCGCTCGCCCATCCCGCTCCTCGCCTTCACCCCGGACCCGGCCACCCGCTCCCAGCTGAACCTGACCTGGGGCGTCGAGACCTTCCTCGGCCCGCACGTGGACTCGACGGACGCGATGGTCGCCCAGGTCGACGAGGAGCTGCTGAGGATCGGCCGCTGCCGGAAGGGCGACGTCGTCGTCATCACGGCCGGCTCCCCGCCGGGCGTCCCGGGCTCGACGAACCTGGTGCGGGTGCACCACATCGGTGAGGACGACAGCCCGAAGTAGGGCGGTCGTCAGTACTTCGGCCCGACGTGGGCGTCCATCAGCGCGACGGACGCCCGTCGGGCGACGGAGATGTTGTAGTGCTTTCCGGCGCGGGTGCAGTGTTTCCACTCGATGCCGAGCTTGTCGAGGGTGTCGGTGTAGAGCTGCCGGATGTCGTCCGAGACATTGGTGAACCAGTACCGCGGATACTCGTAGCGCTTCTTCACGCCCCCGACCACCCTGGTGGTCCAGTTCATGTTCCGGCAGCCGTCGGAGTGGATGAGTCCACGGACGAAGTCCCAGGGATGGGCGTCGACGATCTCCTGCTGCCAGGAGGCCAGAACGATGGGGCGTTCGTGCTTTTTGCCGGGGCCGTGCTGGGGGAAGAGGCACCAGAGGTGTTTCGAGCTCATCTTTACTTCGCGGCAGCCGGCCCGGCGGACTCTGCACACGGAGTTCTCGGGAAAGACGTCGCGCATGGCCTCTTCGCACAAATCCATGAGGCCAGGCCATGAGTCGGCGCAGGTGACGGACAGGCTCGGAGTCCGCATGCTCCTGTTCTGGACTATGTATCCATCGCCGAGGTAGAGGCCGAGCAGGTAGGCGTACGCCGACTGATCCAGTTCACCGTCGCATCGGGGGCAGAGCGAACGATGCGCCCCGGGGCATTCGCCGCGCTTGGCGCGGTCCATGTGCTTCCAGTAGCTGATCGTGCCTGCGGGCACGTTCAGCTTCCGCGCCACATCCGCGTTCCTCGCCCCGCCACGCAGAAGGGTGAGTGCCTTCTGCCGTAACTCAGGTCCATGGAAGTTCATGCGAACACTATGGGTGACCATTCACCACTGCGAGCAGCAGAAAGTGGATGTTCACGAGAACGTGAGCATCCACTTTCCTTGTGTGTGCCGAGTGCGGGATTCGAACCCGCAAGCCCTTTCGGGCAGATGTGTTTGAGACATCCGTGTATGCCATTCCACCAACCCGGCAAGGTTGCTGCCGGAAAGTGTACCGGGTGACATGTCCGCTCCGCTGCTAGGTAGGCTCATGGAAGCTGTACCTGCCCTTGGAACGAGGAGTCCCCCGTGACCGCCCCCGAGTCGCCCCAGCCCGCCGCCGACGACGACAAGTCGCACGTTCCGCCGCTGACGACCCGCGTCGTCATCGCCGAGGACGAGGCGCTCATCCGTCTCGACCTCAAAGAGATGCTGGAGGAAGAGGGCTACGCGGTCGTCGGAGAGGCAGGGGACGGGCAGCGGGCCGTCGAGCTGGCTCGGGAGCACCGGCCGGATCTGGTCATCCTCGATGTGAAGATGCCGGTCCTGGACGGGATCTCCGCGGCGGAGAAGATCGCCGAGGAGTCCATCGCGCCGGTACTGATGCTGACCGCGTTCTCGCAGCGCGATCTCGTGGAGCGGGCCAGGGACGCCGGGGCGATGGCGTATCTGGTGAAGCCGTTCAGCAAGAGCGACGTGGTGCCGGCCATCGAGATGGCGGTGTCGCGGTTCGCGGAGCTGAAGGCGCTGGAGTCCGAGGTCGCGGATCTCGCGCAGCGGCTGGAGACGCGGAAGCTGGTGGACCGGGCGAAGAGCATTCTGCAGACGGATTATGGGCTCTCCGAGCCGGCCGCGTTCCGGTGGATCCAGAAGACGTCGATGGACCGCCGGCTGTCGATGCAGCAGCTCGCCGAGGCGTTGATCGAGGATGCCGAGGAGAAGAAGAAGGCGGCCGAGTAGGCCGTATGCGAGTACGAGGAAGGCCCGCGTCCCGGATGTCCGGGGCGCGGGCCTTCCTCGTGTGTCAGTCCTCGCCGAGATACGCCTTGCGGACGGACTCGTCGTGGAGGAGGTCCGCGCCGGTGCCGGAGAGGACGATCTTGCCGACCTCCATGACGTGGCCCTGGTCCGCGAGGGAGAGTGCGGCCTGGGCGTTCTGCTCGACGAGCAGGATGGTGGTGCCCTGCGCCTTGAGCTCGACGATGGTCTCCATGATCTTCTGCATCATGATCGGGGAGAGGCCCATGGAGGGTTCGTCGAGCATCAGGAGTTTGGGCTGGCACATGAGGGCCCTGCCCATGGCGAGCATCTGCTGTTCGCCGCCCGAGAGGGTTCCGGCGGCCTGCTTGCGGCGTTCCCCGAGGATGGGGAAGAGGTCGTAGGCGCGCTGGATGTCCTTCTCGATGCCTGCCTTGTCGTTGCGGAGGTAGGCGCCGAGCTGGAGGTTCTCGGTGATGGTGAGCCGGGGGAAGATGTGGCGTCCCTCGGGGGAGTGGGCGAGGCCCAGGGAGACGACCTTGTGTGCGGGTACGTCGGTGAGTGGTCTGCCGTCGAAGACGATGCGGCCGCCGGCCGGTTTGAGCAGGCCGGAGAGGGTGCGCAGGGTGGTGGTCTTGCCGGCGCCGTTGGTGCCGATGAGGGTGACGACCTGGCCGGCCTCGACGGTGAAGGAGATGCCCTTGACGGCTTCGATCTTGCCGTAGGCGACGCGGAGGTCCTCGACCTCCAGAAGTGCGGTCATCGGGTGTCCTCCTCCTCGGTGCTGGTGGTGGCTGTTTTCGTGGCGTCTTTTGCGGTGTCTTTTGCGGCGTCGGCTTCGGCGGCTGCGACCTCGGCGGCTTCTTCGGCGCCGGGGGCGCCTTCGAAGGGGGTGCCGAGGTAGGCGGCGACGACGCGTTCGTCGCTCTGGACGACGTCGGGGGTGCCTTCGACGAGCTTTTCGCCCTGGACGAGGCAGGCGACGCGGTCGCAGAGGTTGAAGATGAACCGCATGTCGTGCTCGATGACGAGGACGGCGATGCCTTGGTCGCGGATGGCGAAGATGAGTTCTTCGGTGACGCGGGTCTCTTGCGGGTTCATGCCGGCGGTGGGCTCGTCGAGGAGGAGGAGTCCGGGGTCGCTGGCGAGGGCGCGGGCGATTTCCAGCTTGCGCTGGTCTCCGTAGGGGAGGTTGCGCGCGAGGTGGTCGGCCTTGTCGGCGAGGCCGATGAACTCCAGGAGTTCCATGGCGCGTTCGCGGCTGGCCTGTTCGGCTCTGGTGAAGCCGGGGAGGCGCAGGAGGGCGGACCAGAGGCCTTCCTTGGTCCTGGTGTGGCGTCCGACGAGGACGTTTTCCA
Organism: Streptomyces sp. NPDC048295; assembly: GCF_040652135.1. Taxonomy (NCBI): domain Bacteria; kingdom Bacillati; phylum Actinomycetota; class Actinomycetes; order Kitasatosporales; family Streptomycetaceae; genus Streptomyces; species Streptomyces sp. NPDC048295. Next base: position 215,189 of record NZ_JBEZLL010000006.1, on the reverse strand, counting down.
GGACGGTCATGTTGGCGAAGAGCCGGATGTTCTGGAAGGTGCGGGCGATGCCTGCCTGGGTGACGAGGTGGGGCTTGGGCGGCAGGACGGTGTCCTTGTAGCTGACCGTGCCTTCGGTGGGGATGTAGAGGCCGGTGAGGCAGTTGAAGAAGGTGGTCTTGCCGGCGCCGTTGGGGCCGATGAGGCCGACGATCTCGCCTGCGTCGACGGTGAGGTCGACGTTGCGTACGGCGGTGAGGCCGCCGAAGCGCATGGTGACGCCGCTGGCGTCGAGGACGGTGGTGGCGGTCTTCGTGGTGGTCATGGTGGTCACGCCCCCGCCTTGGCGACGCCGGCGCCGGTCTCTTCGGACTGTCGTGGTTCCGGTACGTCGGGCTGGTCGTTCTCGTGGAATTCGAGCTGCTTCCGGCGGTCGGCGACCAGTCCTTCGGGGCGCAGGCGCATCAGGAGGATGAGTGCGATGCCGAAGAGGAAGAGCTGGTAGTCCTGCATGAACTGGAGTTTGGCCGGGATGAGGTAGAGCAGTGCGGCGCCGACGAGGGGTCCGCTGAGGGTTCCCATGCCGCCGAGGATGACGGCGGCGAGGAGGAAGGCGGAGTTGGGGGGTACGGAGCCGGCGAACTGGTACTGCTCGGGTGTCACGGTGTAGTTGACGTGTGCCTGGACGGTTCCGGCGAGTCCGGCGAGGGTGGCGCCGAGGGCGAAGGCGAGCAGTTTGAGCCGGAAGGCGTTGATGCCCATGGCGGTGGCTGCGGTTTCGTCTTCGCGGATGGCGACCCAGGCGCGGCCGATGCGGGATTCTCCGGAGCGGCGGAAGACGAGCACGACGACGGCGGTGAAGACGAGCATCAGCAGGTAGTAGTTGGCGGACCTGCCGAGGTCGAAGCCGAGGATGTTGTGCTTGAGGCCGAAGTCGAAGCCGAAGAAGTCGAGGTCGGGGATGCTGGGGATGCCTTGGGAGCCGTTGGTGAGGTCGGGTCCGCTGTTGCCGTTGAGGTTGTTGACGGTGAGGCGGAAGATTTCACCGAAGCCGAGGGTGACGATGGCGAGGTAGTCGCCGCGCAGTCGCAGGGTTGGTGCGCCGATGAGTACGCCGAAGACGAGTGATGCTCCGGCGCCGGTGAGGACTGCGGCCCAGAAGGGGAACTCGACGCCGATGGCGGACATGGTGGAGCCGGAGACCAGGGCGGCGGCGTAGGCGCCGACGCCGAGGAAGGCGACGTATCCGAGGTCGAGGAGGCCGGCGAGGCCTACGACGACGTTGAGGCCGAGTGCGACGGTGCCGAAGATGAGGATGTTGGCGCCGATGAGCGCGTATTCCTCTTTCTGCTGGGTGAAGGGGAAGCAGACGGCTGCGACGAGGGCTGCGGCGAGGGTGATGTTGCGGTGCTTCGCGGTCAGTGCGGTGAGGCGGGAGACGAGTCCGGCCCGGTGGAGTGCGGTGAAGGCGAAGCCGACGGTGATGAGGAAGCCGATGAAGAGTTCGGTGTAGTCGGTGTCGATGCCGTAGGCGAAGACGTAGAGGCCGATGCCGAACGCGGCGACGATGATGAGGATTTCGGCCCAGGAGGGGAGGGGCTTGGGGCGGGGGGCCTGGGGGGCGCCGAGGCTGTTGCGGAAGCGCTGCCAGGCGGTGGCCTCGGTGTCGGTGAGTGGCTGGTCGCCGGGGAGTCCGAGTGCGGCGGCTGCGGCGATGAGTGCGCCGATGCCGCTGACCCAGGCGCCGGGTTCCAGGTTGACGATGCCGCCGAGGTCGTAGGCGATGGCGCCGATGGTGTAGCCGGTGGTGCCGAGGGTGCCGAGGGCGAGGAGGCGGACGGGGCTGTTGGTGCCGCCGGGGGTGAGCCAGTGCAGGCCTCGGATGCCGTACCCGGACAGGGTGAGGAGCAGGGTGAGTGCGGCGCTGATGAGGGTGAGGACCTGGAGGCCGCCGGGGTAGCCGGTGACGGTGAGGTCGCCGGGGAATTCGTCGGTCCAGGTCCAGGCGAGGAAGGTGCCGGCGAGGGCGACGGTGGCGCCTGCGGTGGTGCCGATGCGGGCCGCTGCGGCGGGGATCGGCAGGAAGGCGGGGCCGGGTGCGGTGGTGTGGTTGGTGGTCATCCGTATCACGCCCGATCCGCGACGCGTTCGCCGAGCAGGCCCTGGGGGCGCAGGAGCAGGACGATGATGAGGAGGACGAAGGCCCATACGTCCTTCCAGGCGCCGCCGCCGAAGAGGTCCATGCCGGGGACGTTGCTCATGTAGCCGGTGGCGAGGGATTCGGCGATGCCGAGTACGACGCCGCCGAGCATGGCGCCGTAGATGTTGCCGATGCCGCCGAGTACGGCTGCGGTGAAGGCCTTGAGGCCCATGATGAAGCCCATTTTGAAGCCGATCTGGCCGTTCTTGAGCCCGTAGGCGACGGCGGCGACGGCGGCGAACGCGGCACCGATGGCGAAGGCCATGACGATGATGCGGTCGGTGTTGATGCCCATGAGCTTGGCGGTGTCGGGGTCCTGGCTGGTGGCCTGCATGCCGCGGCCGGAGCGGGTCTTGGAGACGAAGAGCCCGAGGGCGATCATGCAGATGGGTGCCGTGATGAGGACGAAGAGGTCACCGCGTTGGATGTGGGCGCCGAAGATGTCGATCGCTTCGCCCTTGAACTGGGGGAAGGAGCGGTCCTTCTTGGCGTCGGGGTACCACTTCCAGATGGCCTGCTGGAGTGCGAGGGAGAGTCCGATCGCGGTGATCAGCGGGGCCAGTCGGGGTGCGTTGCGCAGGGGCCGGTAGGCGAAGCGTTCGGCGGCTGTGCTGACGGCGACGGAGCATATGACGCCGCCGATGATCATGAGGGGGATGATTGCGAGGAGGGAGACACCGGCCGGCATCCAGAGGTACACGGTGAGAGCTCCGAAGCCTCCGATCATGAAGATCTCGCCGTGGGCGAAGTTGATGAGCTGGATGATTCCGTAGACCATCGTGTAGCCGATCGCGATGAGTCCGTACATCGCGCCGAGGATGAGTCCATTGGCCAGCTGTTGCGGCAGTTCGTTCACCGCAGGGCCTCCGTGGAGTGGTTCGGATATGGCACCGCGCGGGGGCGCTGGTGGCGCTCCCGCGCGGTCTGGGTGGGTCAGGCGTGGGCCCGGGAGCTTGTTACGGCTTGTAGGCCTCGCTGAGCTTGGAGGTCCACTTGCCGCCGTCGACCTGGTAGGCGGTCATCATGGTGTTGGTGGTGTCGCCGTATTCGTCGAAGGAGACGGGGCCGGTGACGCCGTCGAACTTGACCTTGGCCATGGCCGCGAGGACCTTGGTGCGGGCGTCGTCGCCGGTGGGGAGCTTGCCGCCGTTGTCGGCGACGGCGATCTTGACGGCCTCGATGATGGACCAGGTGGCGTCGTAGGTGCCGCCGCCGTAGGCCTCGTAGGCGTCCTTGTATCCGGCGGTCTTGTAGTCGGCGATGAACTTCTTGGCGGAGTCGAGTTCCTCGACGGGCTTGCCGACGGAGGTGGCGATGTCGCCCTGGGCCTTCTTGTTGAGCTTGATGAAGTCGGCGCTGTACATGCCGTCGCCGCCCATGAGGGGGATCTGGACGCTGTCCTTGAGCTGCTGGCTCAGGGGTGCGCCGGCGGGGTATTCGCCGCCGTAGTAGACGGCCTTGGCGCCGGACTTCTTGACCTTGGTGACGACGGCGTTGAAGTCGCGGTCGTCGGGGTTGACGTGGTCGGAGCCGACGATCTTGCCGCCGAGGGTGGTGAAGGTGTTCTTGAAGGATGCGGCGAGGCCGGCGCCGTAGGGCTTCTGGTCGTCGATGAGGTAGACCTGCTTGATCTTCGCGTTGTTGAAGAGGTACTTCGCTGCGAAGGCGCCCTGGATCTGGTCCGTGGTGGCGGTGCGGAAGTAGGTCTTGAAGGGGCGCTTCTTGTCGCCGGTCTTCCAGTTCTCGCCCTGGGTGAGTTCGGTGCCGGTGTTGGCGGGGGAGACCTGGGTGAGGTTGGCGTCGTTGAGCGGCTTCTGCATCGACTGGGAGACGCCGGAGTTCAGGGGGCCGACGACGCCGACGACGGTGTCGTCGTCGATGAACTTCTGGGCGTTCTGCTGGCCGACGGAGGGCTGTGCCTGGTCGTCGAGGGGCTTGACCTCGAATTTGATGCCGGGGACGGTGTTTTCCTTGTTGGCCGTCTTGGCGGCGAGGTCGGCGGAGTTCTTGATGCCGAGGCCGAGGGCGGACAGGTCGCCGGTGATGGGCGCGTCGACGCCGATGACGACGGTCTGGGTGCCGCCGCTGTCTCCGCCCTTCTTGCTGTCGTCGCGCGACCCGCAGGCGGTGAGCGTCAGTGCTCCGGTGGTGAGCACGGTGGTGAGTATGAGCAAAGAACGGTGTCGCACGAAAGGTCCTTTCCCTGGCGCGGCCTCCTCTGCTTGAGGTGCCGTGACGTTCGCCGGGCCGTACTGGGTTGGTACAGGGCCGTGCTTGCAGACGCGCCCGGCGGCGCGGTGACTGGCCGTGACTCTAGGCGCAGGTGCGGGCGTCGCGGGTGGGTCCGCCGCAGGATGTGACTGTCTTGTTATGCCGTTGAGCAAGGCTTGAGGTGGCTGTGCGGACATGTACGGCTTTTTACCGGACGGTGAAGTGACCGCATGCTGAGAACGCCCAGCTCTGCTAAGGGGCTTGAGCCGATCATGGTGCTGTCGCGCCTGGTGGGGAGGGGTGTGGTGTGCGAGGGCATGGCGAGGTGCCCGGCGGCTGTGGGGGCCGGGTTCGGGGGCTGCGTGGGGGCGTCCGCGGATCGGGTGCCGGTTACGCAGTGTCACATCGGCGGTGATGTGGTCGACGCGGTGTTGTGTGCGTGGAGTGCGGGGCCGGTGTGTGTGGGGTGCCGAGTGGGCCACACAACGGTGTTCGGGGTCAAGGGAGTTGGTGTTTTCCTTTGCCAATTCCCTTTCGTGGGTGCGTGGTTGCGGGCGGGTATGGCACTGCCCGGCCGGATTGTGTTCCGGCCGGGCAGTGGTGTCGCGGTGTGTTCGGTGTGCGTGTCCGGGTCCGTCAGGCGGGGTCGGGCCGGGGGGCGTCGCGGAGCATGCAGGTGAGGCGTGCGGTGCAGACCCGCTTGTCCTGTTCGTCGGTGATGGTGATCTCGTACGTGGCGGTGGAGCGGCCGCGGTGTACGGGGGTGGCGGTGCCGGTGACGAGTCCGCTGCGTACGCCGCGGTGGTGGGTGCAGTTCAGGTCGACGCCGACGGCGAGCTTGGTGGCGCCGCCGTGGAGCATGGAGCCGATGGAGCCGAGGGTCTCGGCGAGGACGGCGGAGGCGCCGCCGTGGAGGAGTCCGTAGGGCTGGGTGTTGCCCTCGACGGGCATGGTGCCGACGACGCGGTCCGCGGAGGCTTCGACGATGGTGACGCCCATGCGTTCGCCGAGGTGGCCGGCGGAGAAGAGGGCGGGCAGGTCGACGCCGAGTGCGGCGTACTCGTCGATGATCTCCTGGGGGAACTTGGGTGCGGTGTGCTCGCCCATGGGCCGGCTCCGATCGTCTGCGGTGGTTCACGGCTTCGATGCCGTGTGCGTCGTTCTTATCAGACGACTGAGCGGACGCTTAGGCCGTCCTGCGGGGTCGGTCCCGCGGTGGTGTTCTCGAAGCGGATGACGACGGACTTGCTGGCCGGGGTGTTGCTGGTGTCGGCGGTGGAACCGAGGGGGACCAGCACATTGGTCTCCGGGTAGTAGGCGGCGGCGCAGCCCCGGGCGGTGGGGTAGTGGACGATGCGGAAGCCGGGGGCGCGGCGTTCCACGCCGTCCTTCCATTCGCCGACGAGGTCGGTGTGCGCGCCGTCGGGGAGGTGGAGGGTGCGGGCGTCGTCGGGGTTGACCAGGACGATGCGGCGGCCGCCCTTGATGCCGCGGTAGCGGTCGTCGAGGCCGTAGATGGTGGTGTTGTACTGGTCGTGGGAGCGCAGGGTCTGCAACAGCAGTCTGCCTTCGGGGAGTTCGGGGTACTCGACGGGTGCGGCGGTGAAGTTGGCCTTGCCGGTCGTGGTGGGGAAGCGGCGTTCGTCGCGGGGGGCGTGGGGGAGGGTGAAGCCGCCGGGTCGTGCGACGCGGGCGTTGAAGTCCTCGAAGCCGGGGACGACGCGGGAGATGCGGTCGCGGATCGTCGCGTAGTCGTTCTCGAACTCTTCCCAGGGGGTGGTCGACGCGGGGCCGAGGACGGCGCGGGCGAGGCGGGCGACGATGGCGGGTTCGGAGAGCAGGTGGGGGCCGGCGGGGGTGAGGTTGCCGCGTGAGGCGTGGACCATGCTCATGGAGTCCTCGACGGTGACGAACTGCTTGCCGCTCGCCTGGATGTCCTTGTCGGTGCGTCCCAGTGTCGGCAGGATCAGAGCGCGGGTGCCGGTCACGGCGTGGGAGCGGTTGACCTTGGTGGAGACGTGGACGGTGAGGCGGGCGCGGCGCATGGCGGCCTCGGTGACGTCGGTGTCGGGGGTGGCCGCGACGAAGTTGCCGCCCATGGCGAAGAAGACCTTGGCGTCGCCGTCGCGCAGGGCCTGGATGGAGCGGACGACGTCGTAGCCGTGGTGGCGTGGTGAGGTGATGCCGAATTCCTGGTCGAGGGCGTCGAGGAAGGCGGGGGCGGGGCGTTCGAAGATGCCCATGGTGCGGTCGCCCTGCACGTTGGAGTGGCCCCGGACGGGGCAGACTCCGGCGCCGGGGCGGCCGATGTTGCCGCGCAGCAGCAGGAAGTTCACGACTTCGCGGATGGTGGGTACGGAGTGCTTGTGCTGGGTGAGGCCCATGGCCCAGCAGACGACGGTGCGTTTCGAGGCGAGGACCATGGCGAGGGCCTGCTCGATGGCGGCGCGGTCGAGGCCGGTGGCGGTGAGGGTCTGCTCCCAGTCGGCCTCGCGGGCGGCCCGGGCGAATTCCTCGTAGCCGTGGGTGTGTTCCTCTACGAAGGTTTCGTCGACGGCGCCCTTCGTCTCCAGGATCATTTTGTTCAGGAGCCGGAAGAGGGCCTGGTCGCCGCCGATCCGGATCTGGAGGAAGAGGTCGTTGAGTGCGGCGCCCTTGAGCATGCCGAGGGGGGTCTGGGGGTTCTTGAAGCGTTCCAGGCCGGCTTCGGGGAGCGGATTCACCGAAATGATCTTCGCGCCGGCCGATTTGGCCTTCTCCAGGGCGGAGAGCATCCGGGGATGGTTCGTGCCGGGGTTCTGTCCGGCGACGATGATCAGGTCCGCCTGGTGGAGGTCTTCCAGGGAGACGCTGCCCTTGCCGATGCCGATGGTCTCCGTCAGTGCCGAGCCGGAGGACTCGTGGCACATGTTGGAGCAGTCGGGGAGGTTGTTGGTGCCGAATTCGCGGGCGAACAGCTGGAGGAGGAACGCGGCCTCGTTGCTGGTGCGGCCCGAGGTGTAGAAGAGGGCCTCGTCGGGGGAGGCGAGGGCGTTGAGTTCCTCGGCGATGACGGCGAAGGCGCGTTCCCAGGTCACCGCCTCGTACCGGTCGGCGCCCTCGGGGAGGTACATCGGCTGGGTGATCCGGCCCTGCTGGCCCAGCCAGTACCCGCTGCGGGTGGCGAGGTCGGCGACGGGGTGTGCGGCGAAGAAGTCGGGGGTGACCCGGCGCAGCGTCGCTTCCTCCGCGACGGCCTTGGCGCCGTTCTCGCAGAACTCGGCCGTGTGCCGTTTGTCGCCCTCGGGCCAGGCGCAGCCGGGGCAGTCGAAGCCGTTCTTCTGGTTGACCTTGAGGAGGGTCTCTGCGGTGCGGCGTACGCCCATCTGCTGCTGGGCGATGCGCAGGCTGTGGGCGACGGCGGGGAGGCCGGCGGCGGCGTGGTGCGCCGGCTCGACCCGCGGTGCGTCCTGGACCGGATCTCCTGTGGGCGGCTTGGTGGCCATTGCGTGCTCCCCTTCGAGCCGACTGCGAAGCCTTGCGGTGCGCGGTGTGCGTCGAGGCTGTCCGTGTTCCTCGTGCGATCCTGTCACGCGGTGTCGGGGGGCGGCACGGACGGGGAGGGCGGCCAGCGGGGCCGGTCGGGATTGTCAGTGGTCCGTGGCAGGATCGGGGGCGTGGCTGAGACGGCATCGAAGAAGACGGCAGACAACCGACCGCGCCTGCTCCTGATGGACGGGCACTCCCTGGCTTACCGGGCGTTCTTTGCGCTGCCTGCGGAGAATTTCACGACAGGGTCGGGGCAGCCGACGAACGCGGTGTACGGCTTCGCGTCGATGCTCGCGAACACGCTGCGTGATGAGGCGCCGACGCATTTCGCGGTGGCGTTCGACGTCTCGCGCAAGACCTGGCGCTCGCAGGAGTTCCCGGAGTACAAGGCGAACCGTTCGAAGACCCCGGACGAGTTCCGGGGCCAGGTCGAGCTGATCGGCGAGTTGCTGGACGCGATGCACGCGGACCGTTTCGCGGTCGACGGCTTCGAGGCGGACGATGTCATCGCCACGTTGGCCACGCAGGCCGAGGCGGCCGGTTTCGAGGTGCTGATCGTCACCGGTGACCGGGATTCGTTCCAGTTGATCACGGACAATGTCACCGTGCTGTACCCGACCAAGGGTGTTTCGGAGCTGACGCGCTTCACCCCGGCGAAGGTCGAGGAGAAGTACGGGCTCACGCCGCAGCAGTACCCCGACTTCGCGGCGCTGCGCGGTGACCCGTCGGACAACCTGCCGGGCATTCCCGGTGTGGGTGAGAAGACCGCCGCGAAGTGGATCAATCAGTTCGGTTCGTTCGACGAGCTGGTCGAGCGTGCCGAGGAGGTCAAGGGCAAGGCCGGGCAGAATTTCCGGGACCACCTGGACGCGGTGCGGCTGAACCGCCGGCTGACCGAGATGGTCCGTGATGTGGAGCTGCCGAAGGCCCCGCAGGACCTGGAGCGCGCACCGTACGACCGCACCGCGGTGACGGGTGTGCTGGATGTTCTGGAGATCCGTAACCCGAGCCTGCGTGAGCGGCTGCTCGCCGTCGATCCGGGGGCGGCCGAGGGGGAGGCCCCGGCGCCCGCCGCGGGTGTCGAGCTGGACGGTGTGGTGCTGGGCGCGGGCGGGCTCGCGCCCTGGCTCGCCGAGCACGGCGGGCAGCCGCTCGGTGTGGCCACGGTCGACACCTGGGCGGTGGGCAGCGGCGCGGTCACCGAGATCGCGCTGGCCGCGGCGGACGGCGCGGCGGCCTGGTTCGACCCGGCCCTGTTGGACGGGGGGGACGAGCAGGCGTTCGCCGCCTGGATCGCCGACGCGGACCGGCCCAAGGTGATGCACAACGCGAAGAGCGCCATGCGGGTCTTCCCCGAGCACGGCTGGCAGGTCGGCGGCGTCACGATGGACACCGCGCTGGCCGCGTATCTGGTCAAGCCCGGCCGCCGTTCCTTCGCGCTGGACGCGCTGGCGGTGGAGTACCTGGGCCGTGAGCTGGCGCCCGCCGCGGCGTCCGACGGGCAGCTGGCCTTCGGTGCGGACGACCAGGCCGAGGCCGAGTCGTTGATGGCGCAGGCCCGGGCGGTGCTGGACCTGGGCGACGCGTTCACCACCCGGCTCGCGGAGGTCGGTGCGGCGGAGCTGCTGCACGACATGGAGCTGCCGACGTCCGCGCTGCTGGCGCGTCTGGAGCGGCACGGCATCGCCGCCGACCGGGCTCACCTGGAGGGTATGGAGCAGCAGTTCGCCGGTGCGGTGCAGCAGGCGGTGAAGGAGGCGCACGCCGCGGTCGGCCGTGAGTTCAACCTCGGTTCGCCCAAGCAGCTCCAGGAGGTCCTCTTCGGCGAGCTGGGCCTGCCGAAGACGAAGAAGACGAAGACCGGGTACACCACGGACGCAGACGCGCTGGCCTGGCTCGCCGCGCAGACCGAGCACGAGCTGCCGGTGATCATGCTGCGCCACCGTGAGCAGGCCAAGCTGCGGGTCACGGTCGAGGGCCTGGTCAAGACGATCGCGGCGGACGGCCGTATCCACACCACGTTCAACCAGACCGTGGCGGCGACGGGCCGGCTGTCCTCCACCGACCCCAACCTGCAGAACATCCCGGTCCGTACGGACGAGGGCCGGGCCATCCGCCGCGGCTTCGTCGTCGGCGAGGGTTTCGAGACGCTGATGACGGCCGACTACAGCCAGATCGAGCTGCGGGTGATGGCGCATCTCTCGGAGGACGCGGGCCTGATCGAGGCCTTCACCTCCGGCGAGGACCTGCACACGACGGTCGCCTCGCAGGTCTTCGGCGTCGACAAGTCGGCCGTCGATCCGGAGATGCGCCGCAAGATCAAGGCCATGAGCTACGGACTGGCGTACGGGCTCTCCGCGTTCGGTCTGTCCCAGCAGCTGAACATCGAGGCGGGCGAGGCACGCGGCCTGATGGACACCTACTTCGAGCGGTTCGGCGGAGTGCGTGACTATCTGCACCGGGTGGTCGAGGAGGCCAGGGCCACGGGATACACGGAGACGGTCTTCGGTCGCCGCCGGTACCTGCCCGACCTCAACAGCGACAACCGCCAGCGCCGCGAGATGGCCGAGCGGATGGCGCTCAACGCCCCGATCCAGGGCACGGCCGCGGACATCGTCAAGGTCGCCATGCTGCAGGTCGACCGGGCGCTGACCGAGGCGAAGCTGAAGTCCCGGATGCTGCTCCAGGTCCATGACGAAATCGTGCTGGAGATCGCCGGGGGCGAGCGGGCCCAGGTGGAGGAGATCCTGCGCCACGAGATGTCCACGGCCGTGCAGTTGCGCGCCCCGCTGGATGTCTCGGTGGGTGTCGGTGCGGACTGGGAGTCCGCGGCGCACTGATCTGCCAAAGGTGTGGGACGGGCCCGGAGCGCAGTGTGCTCCGGGCCCGTCCGGGCCTGTGGCCTGCTCATGCGATCTTGGGGGCGGCTCTCGTCGGGCCGTTGCACAGTCGGTTGACCGGACGGCCGGGCGATGGGGCCGTCGAGCGATCGAGCGAGAGCGGGGGTGCGGTGTGAGCGGGGCCGGGGGCAGGGCGGCTCGTCGTTGTCCGACGAGGAGTGGGAGCGGTTCCTCCGTGAATCGGTGACGGGTGCGGCCGGGGCTCCTGTGGAGCCGTCGGCGCGCGCCCGTGAGGTGGAGCGGCGGTTGCGGGAGGGTTCGGGGCAGCCGGAAGGCCGGGTACGTACTCACCGGCCCGGCCCCGGCGCAGGACGGGCCGGTACGTGACCGGGCTGGTGGCGGTCCTGGCCCTCCTGGTCGTGGCGCTCTTCCCGCAGCAGGTCGTCGGATGGTTCGGCGGCGGCGACGACGACGGACAGGACAGGGCGCCGTTGGCCGCGGAGTCGCAACGTCCGCGGGAGGCTCCCGGCGCCGAGCGGGATCTGCGCCCCACCCTCGCCGAGCCCTTCCGGGGTTCGCCCGCCGCCCGCTGGGCCGACGGAGCGGCAGGGATCACGGTCCCGCCGGCCGAGGCGACCGGCTGGATGGACGGCGCCCAGGTCGAGCGGGCACTGCGACGGAGCCGGGACTTCCTGGTGGCCGCGGGGCTCGACTCCCGTGTGCTGCGCGGTGAGCGGCCCACGAAGGCGATCGCGCTGCTGAACCCGCATCAGCAGGACGTCCAGGAGTATCTCCGTACCGCCCTGTCGTCGGCGGAGCCCACCGACAGGACCGGCCCGCTGCTGTTGTTCAGCCGTTTCCGGCCGGAGCAGTCCCGGCTGGTCGGTGACGTGGTCAGGACACGTGGCCGGCTCACGTACCGGGAGGGGAAACGGGGGCGGTCGAGGTGGCGGCGGATGTCACCTTCGTGTACCCGGTCACCCCGGCGGGCGACGGCGGGGTGACGGCGGGCGGGGCGCCGAGGCCGTCCGTACGGTCGTGCGGCGCGAGGTGGTGATGAGCCGGGACGACCCGGCCGAGGTCATCACCGAACCGGGCACGATGTCCCTCGTCTCGTACGCGCTCGACATGGTCAACGGCGGCTGCTCCGCACCGACCGGCTATTTCGTGCCACCTTTCGGCACGGCCGACGAGCAGCCCGCCGACGGGGCCCACCGGGTCGATCCGTACGACCGCAGCAAGCCGGTCGACAAGAGCAACGGCACGAGGGCCGCGGGCGACAGCTGCGCGACCGCCACCCGCTCCTGGCCAGGGCCTCTCGTCCGGATGATGCCGGGCCGATCCGGACGAAAGACGCTACGCCCGTCCGGCGGTCGCCGGTGCGGCTGTGCGCGGTCGCCGCAGCCGCATCCACGCTCCGTACAGCACCAGGCCCACCACCAGCCCCGCCCCGGCGCCGAAGCAGGCGGTCGGGATGATGTCCAGCGGGGTGTCGATGTGCCCGAAGTACGCGTACCAGCGTGCGCACCGGTGGGCGACACCGAGCAGTACGCAGACGCTCAGCAGCACTCCGGCCGACCGACGCGCCCGGCGGTCCAGCACCGGCACGGACGGCGGGGCCGGGCGCGCCCCGGTCCGCCGCAGCCCCGACGCCGTGAACCAGACGAGCACCGCCAGGGCCACCGCCGAACTGCCGTACTGCACCAGCTGGAACACCGGAAGTCCGCCGAAGCTCCCGTCGAGCAGCGGCACCAGGCGCACACCCCACCGGTCGTGATGGGTGAAGGCGTCCCACACGACATGGGTGGCGGCCCCGGTCACCGCCGACAGCACGAACCCGGCGGCCTCCCGGACACCCCGGGCCCCGGGCCGCCCCCGCAGGAACGCGTGCACCCGCCCCTGCCAGGCTTCCGGCAGCAGCGCCACCAGCGGTTCGCGCAGCAGCAGCCACAGCGCCACCACGGCCGCGGTGATCAGCACGTCGACCGTGAACACGCCCCACACCGAGTGGGTGACCCGTCCGAACTCCATGGCGCCGGGAACCGCGGTGTCCGCGTAGTACGTCATGTCGGGGGCGAACGATCCCGCGACGAGGGCCGAGGCGAACAGCGGCCCGCGCGCCGTCCCGTTCCGCCGCATCCCGGGGAGAACGGCGGCGGCATGACTCAGTGTGAACGGCATGGCGGCAAGTATGGGTGAGCCGTCGTCGCCCGCCCGACCACCGCCGTACAACTTGCCGTCCGGAACGTGAAAAAGAGGTAAGAACCGGTCAGTGCACAGTGTCCCGGCGGCACAAGTTGCCGTAGGGTCGCCTGAGTCCTGCTGCTGGGGAGCGCGGACAGTCGACGAAGGGGAGGGGCCAGAGGTTATGGCAGCGCAATTCGGTCGCCGACTTCGCAAGGGGGCGACCACCACCGCTGTGGCCGCCGTCGCCGTGGCGGCGCTCTCCGCATCGGGGGCCCCCGGTGCCACGCTGGTCACCGACAGCGGAGACCAGCAGTCCACCGGGACGACCCCTCCGCCCGACGACAGCGCGGCCACCGGCAACTCGCCGTACTACACGGACCTGCCCCCGCTGCACACCCCCAACAAGCCCGGTACGTCCACGAATCTGCCCGTCACCGGCAGCGCGGAATCCGGCATCCCGGCCTCGATCCTGGCCGCGTACAGGAAGGCCGAGCGGACCGTCGCCGACACCGACGCCGCCTGCCGGCTGCCCTGGCAGCTGCTCGCCGCCATCGGCAAGGTCGAGTCGGGCCAGGCCCGCGGCGGCAGGGTCGACGCGAACGGCACCACGTTCTCGCCGATCCTCGGCCCGGTCCTCGACGGCCGGGGCTTCGCCATGATCAAGGACACCGACAACGGGGAGTACGACGGGGACTCCACCCACGACCGTGCCGTCGGCCCGATGCAGTTCATCCCGTCCACCTGGGCGACCTGGGGCCAGGACGGCAACGGCGACGGCCGCAAGGACCCCAACAACATCTACGACGCGGCGCTCGCCGCCGGACGCTATCTCTGCGCCGGTTCCCGCGATCTGTCCCTCGCCGCGGACCTCGACCGGGCGGTCCTGAGCTACAACCACTCGGACGCCTATCTGCGCACCGTCCGCTCGTGGTTCGACTACTACAACCGCGGCACCCACGAGATCCCCGACGGAACCGGCGCCGTGCCGCCCGTCCTCGGCGGAGGTACGGACCACGGCTCCGGCAGCCCGAGCCCGTCCCCCTCGCCGTCCGGGACGACCAAGCCGAAGCCCGAGCCGAGCCCGGACCCGACGAAGCCGGGTGGCGGCGGAACGACCGGCCCGACCACGCCGACGACCCCGCCGGCCCGGACCCTCGCGGGCGTGGAGAACGCCGGTACCGGCACGCTCACCGCCACCGCGGGCGACGCCTTCGCCGAGCGGATCAAGGTGCGGGCCAGGAACAGCCTCGGCGGCCCGCTCGCCAAGGTGTCCGTGACCTTCACCGTCGCCGGTGACACCGACGCCGCCTTCGACGGCGGGAAGACCGCCGTCACCCTTCCCACCGCGGCCGACGGCACCGTCACCGCCCCGGTGCTCAAGGCGGGCGAGAAGGCAGGGAAGTTCACGGTGCGGGCCACCGCCACCGGCCGTGCGCTGCCCCCCGTCATCTACACCGCGACCGTCACCGCCCGTCAGGCCGACGCGATCACCAGGACCGACGACAAGGCACTGACCGCGGCGCCCGGCACCGAGTTCGCCGACACCGTCGAGGTCGAGGCCACCTACAAGGGCGCGCTCGCGGCCGGTGTCGCCGTCACCGCCACCATGATCACCGACGCCGAGGAACCGGCCGAGAACGACAAGGGCCCCTACTTCAAGGACGCCGACGACAAGCCGGTCCGCACCCTCACCGAGCTGAGGACCGGCGCCGACGGCACCCTGAAGCTGCCCAGGATCTACGCCGACGACAACGCCGGCACCTACAAGCTGCGCCTCACCACCGAGGGCGGCGCCACGATCGTCATCGAGCTGAAGGTCGAGGCCCCCGAGACCCCCGAGGCCCCCGAGGCCCCCGCCGTCTGACCCCGCCCGACCGCACGGAACAGCAGCCCCTCCGCCACCACCCGGCAGAGGGGCTGTTCTACGTGTTCTCATCTCGCGCCCGCGTTGCTACGGTGCCCCAACCCTGACGACCCATCAGATCCATGCTCTCCGGGAGGACCGGCATGCGTGCTCTCGTCGCCGCCGCCATCGGGCTGGCCGCAGCCCTCGCGCTCGTCCTCACCATCAGCGCGGTCGGCGCCCCGCCGGGAGAGACCTCGCCCAAACCCCTGCTGACCACCATCCCGGGCCCCAAGAACTAGGGCCCCTGCGGCACTGACCACCGCAAGAAGCAACCGAAGCCGAGGGAGGGCACCACCATGCGCCGCCGAGCCAGCCTCGTACTCCTGGCGTTCGCCGTCTTCTTCGCCGCCATGTCGCCACTGCTGCGCTGGTACGCCTTCCCCAGGCTGGCGAAGATCCCGCCCAGTCAGTACCAGGAGACGGTGCTGGAGGCGAAGCCCGCCACCCTCCTCGACTACAACGACAACATGAAGGTGAAGAAGGTCCCCAAGGTCACCATCGTGCAGACCCTCAAGGGCAACGTCGAGGAGTCCGAGAAGATCGAACGCAGCGCCGGACGCGACGTCGTCGTCTGGGACGCCCTCAGCTTCGTGGCCGGCCCGGACGGCAAGATGGTCTCCGAGATCCCCGAGCGCTACATCTTCGACGCCCACAGCCAGGCCCCCGTCCACGCCACCGGCGAATCCGTCGACGGCGACCCGGTCCGGCGCGAGGGCATCGAGTTCAAGTGGCCCTTCCTCACCGAGAAGCGCGACTACGAGTACTTCGACGCCCAGGCCCGCACCAGCTCGCCCATCCACTACAAGGGCACCCGCACCTTCCACGGCATGGACGTCTACTACTTCGAGCAGACCATCCCGTGGACCAGGGTCCCGATGCCCAAGAAGATGCCGATCAAGGGCGTCACCCCGGAACAGATCGCGAAGACGGGCATGACCCGCTGGTACACCACCAAGCGGATGTTCTGGGTGGACCCGGTCACCGGAGCACCGGTCAACGGCGAGGAGATCCACAAGGAGGAGCTGCGCAACGCCAGGAAGATGGGAATGCCGCAGGACACCATGACCGTGTTCGCCGGGCATGTGAAGATGCGCCCGGACTACGTGGAATCGATCGTCGACCTGGTCAGGTCCCAGCGCCTGCTGGTCCTGCTGCTCACCTCGTACCTGCCATGGGGCTTCCTGGTACTCGGCGCAGGACTGCTCGCCCTCGCCCTGTGGCTGGAGGCCCGCTCCCGCCGCCCGGACGGAACACCGGACCCCGCCCCTACTCCTGCCCCCGCTCCCGCTTGAGCCGCGCTTTCGTGAACCGGGTCGCCTCCACGGTCGTCGGATCCTCCGGCCACGGATGCTTCGGGTAGCGGCCGCGCAGCTCCGCCCGCACGGCCCGGTAGCCGTCCCGCCAGAACGACGCCAGATCGGCGGTGACGGCCGCGGGACGGCCGGCCGGGGAGAGGAGATGGACCAGGACCGGCACCCCGGCCACCCTCGGGGTCTCCCGCAGGCCGAACAGCTCCTGGAGCTTCACCGCCAGTACGGGCTGCGCCCCGCCGTACTCCACCCTGATACGGGAACCGCTCGGCACCTCGATCCGCTCCGGCGCCAGCTCGTCCAGCCGCACCGCCTCGCCCGTCGCCCACGGCAGCAGCCGCCGCAGCGCCTGCCCCGCGTCGATCCGCGCCAGATCGGAGCGCCGCCGGGCCCGCGACAGCTCGGGCTCCAGCCACTGCCCGGTACGCTCCAGCAGCGCGTCCCCCGACACATCCGGCCAGGGCGCGCCCAGCTCACGGTGGAGAAAGGCGAGCCGCTCCCGCAACTGCTCGCTCTCCCGCGTCCAGCGCAGCAGCCCGAGCCCTTCCCGCCGCAGACCCTCGACCAGCGCCTCACGCACCAGCCCGGGCGCCGGCTGCTTCAGCGGACGCACCGACAGCTCGACGGCGCCCAGCCGCTCCACCCGGCGGGCCACCACGTCGCCGCCCGACCAGTGGACCTCCTCGCCCGCGAACCGCAGATGCCCGGCGGCCGCCCGCGCGGTGTCCTCGTCGATGACGGCCGCGAGCCGCACCCGCGCGGACGCCGAGTGCGCGGGCCGGTCGGCGACCGCGACCGCGAGCCAGGGCGCGCTGCGCAGCCCCGAACCGTCCCGCAGCTCCGCACCCGTCCCCGACGCCATCAGGAACACCCCCTCGCCCCGGGCCCGCGCCACCCGCTCCGGGAACGCCAGCGCCGCCACCAGGCCGACGGCCGCGTCGTCCGGCCCGGAACCCCCGGCCACGTCCCGCACCGACGAGGACAGCCGCCGCACCTCCTGCCGCCAGCGCGCCGCGTACCCGTCCCCGCCCCGCCGGGCGCTGCGCAGCGCGGCCGCCAGATCGTCCCCGTACTCCCGCGGCGGCTCCTCGCTCAGCAGCGCCACCACCTCGGCCGCCCGCCGCCCGCCCACCTCGGCGGCGCCGTCCAGGAGTGCCCGCGCCAGCCGGGGATGCAGGCCGAGACGGGACATCCGGACGCCCCGGTCGGTCACCCGCCCGTCCGCGTCCACCGCGCCGACCGCCGTCAGCACCTCGCGCGCCGCACTCATCGCACCCGCCGGCGGCGGGTCGAGCAGCGCCAGCCCGGAGGCGTCCGGGTCGCCCCAGCACGCCGCCTGCAACGCGAACGCCGCCAGGTCGGCGACCTTGATCTCCGGGGACGGGAACCGGGCGAGCCGCCCGTCCTCCGCCCGGGCCCAGCACCGGTACACCGCCCCGGGCGCCTCCCGCCCGGCCCGGCCCGCACGCTGCCTCCCCGCCGCCTGCGAGGCCCGCACCGTCGTCAGCGCGCTCAGCCCCCGGGCGTGATCGGTGCGCGGCTCCCTGGCCAGCCCCGAGTCGACCACGACCCGCACCCCGGGCACCGTCAGGGACGACTCCGCCACCGAGGTCGCCAGCACCACCCGCCGTCCCTCGCCGGACGACCCGGCCAGCACCGCGTCCTGCACCGCCGCCGGAGCCCGCCCGTGCACCTGGAGCACCTCGGCACCCACCCCGGCCAGCTGCCCCGCCACCCGGCCGATCTCGCCGACACCCGGCAGGAAGCACAGCACGTCGCCGTCCCGCTCCGCGAGCGCCCGGCGCACCGTCGCGGCGACATGCGCCAGCAGCGCCGGATCGACCCTCATCCCGTGCGGCGGCCGCACCGCGGCGGCCGGCGGCGCCCAGACCACCTCCACCGGATGGGAGACACCCTGCGCCTCGACCACCGGGGCATCGCCCAGCAGCCGTGCCCAGCCCTGCGCGTCGGTCGTCGCGGACGCGGCGACCAGCCGCAGATCGGGCCGGATCGCCTCCCGCACATCGAGCAGGAACGCGGCGACCGTGTCCGCGTCCAGATGCCGCTCGTGGCACTCGTCGATGATCACCACGTCGACCCCGGCCAGCTCCTGGTCGCGCTGGAGCCGCTGCAGCAGCACACCGGTTGTCACCACCTCCACCACCGTGTCGCGCCCCACCACCCGCTCCCCGCGGACCGTGAACCCCACCCGGCCGCCGGCCTGCTCCCCGACGAGCCACGCCATCCGCCGCGCCGCCGCCCGCGCGGCGATCCGCCGCGGCTCGGCCACCACCACCCTGCGCACCGGGCCGCCCCCGGCCAGACCGGCCAGGACCAGCGGTACGAGTGTCGTCTTGCCGGTGCCGGGCGGCGCGCACAGCACCGCCACGCCGCGGTCGTCGAGCGCCCGCTCCAGGGCGGGCACAGCGGTGCGTACGGGCAACTGGTCCAGGGCGTCGGTACGGATCACGCCCCCAGTCTCGTACGGCGCGCGCCCGCCGACTCACCCCGGTGGCGGTACGGGATCAGTCCCGTTCGCAGACGAAGATCGCCGTGCCGGGGATGAGGTTGCCGCGCAGCGGGGACCAGCCGCCCCACTCCTGGTGGTTCCAGGCGGGCCACTCCGGTTCGACGAGATCGACCAGCCGGAAGCCGCCGGCCACCACGTCCCGCACCCGGTCGCCCAGCGTGCGGTGGTGCTCGACGTACACGGCGTCGCCCCGCTCGTCCTGCTCGACATAGGGGGTGCGGTCGAAGTAGGAGGCCGCGACCGAGAGGCCCTCCGGCCCCGGCTCGTCCGGGAACGCCCAGCGGACCGGGTGCGTCACCGAGAAGACCCAGCGGCCCCCGGGACGCAGCACCCGGTGCACCTCGCGGAAGACCTGCACGGGGTCGGCGACGAAGGGCACCGCGCCGTAGGCGGAGCACGCCAGGTCGAAGGAGCCGTCCCGGAACGGCAGCACCCCGGCGTCCGCCTCCACCAGTCGGACCGCCGGCACATCGCTGCCGCCGATCCGCAGCGCGTGCTGCAACTGCCGGTGCGAGAGGTCCAGGGCCACCGGACGGGCGCCCTGCGCGGCGAGCCAGCGGGAGCACTGCGCGGCACCCGCACCGATCTCCAGGACGTCCAGGCCGCGCAGCGACGCGGCGGTACCCAGCAGGCCGGCCTCCGCCTCGTCGAGCCCCTCGGGGCCCCAGACGAAACGGTCGTCGCCGAGGAAGGTGCCGTGGTCGCTCTGGTACTCGTCGGCGTTCCGGTCCCACCAGCCGCGACTGGCGCGGCTGCTCTCGGCCTCCGACGCCTCGCGACGGGTCGCTTCCGGTTCGGCCGCGTAGATCTCTTGGCTCATCGTGTCCGTCGTTGTAGTTTGCCCGTACCCCGCCGCGCGCGGTATGCGGCTCGGGGCACCTGTGAGTACGGCTCCCGTGCCCATGGAATGTCTCCTGGGCCGATCTGGCCTCGGGGAACACGAGTTGCGCCGGATATGAGCCGTTGCGCCCCCGGTGTGCGCCTTCGCGCATTGACCGTGCCCGGCTGCCCCCGTATGCTACAAGTTGCGCTGCGAGCCTGCGCGCCTCAGACCTAGCAGGCCGCGCTCGCATCTGTTGTATGTCCCCTCGGTTCACGAGGCGCCTCCCGTCCGACGGGGTCGGCGCTTCCCGAGCTGTCCGGCTTCTGCAGAGGTGATACGGGCTCCCGGCGTAGCAGTACCTACGACTCACTGTCCGTACCGGAGCCCTTTCCCACATGACGAGCAGCACCGAGACCACCGCCACCACCCCGCAGGTAGCGGTCAACGACATCGGTAACGAGGAAGCCTTCCTCGCCGCGATCGACGAGACGATCAAGTACTTCAACGACGGCGACATCGTCGACGGCGTCATCGTGAAGGTCGACCGGGACGAGGTCCTGCTCGACATCGGTTACAAGACCGAAGGCGTCATCCCCTCCCGCGAGCTTTCGATCAAGCACGACGTCGACCCGAACGAGGTCGTCAAGGTCGGCGACGAGATCGAGGCCCTGGTTCTCCAGAAGGAGGACAAGGAAGGCCGTCTCATCCTGTCCAAGAAGCGCGCTCAGTACGAGCGTGCCTGGGGCACGATCGAGAAGATCAAGGAAGAGGACGGGATCGTCACCGGTACCGTCATCGAGGTCGTCAAGGGTGGTCTCATCCTCGACATCGGCCTCCGTGGCTTCCTGCCGGCCTCCCTCGTCGAGATGCGCCGCGTCCGCGACCTCCAGCCCTACGTGGGCAAGGAGCTCGAGGCCAAGATCATCGAGCTGGACAAGAACCGCAACAACGTGGTCCTGTCCCGCCGTGCCTGGCTGGAGCAGACCCAGAGCGAGGTCCGCCAGACGTTCCTCACGACCCTGCAGAAGGGCCAGGTCCGCTCCGGCGTCGTCTCCTCGATCGTCAACTTCGGTGCGTTCGTGGACCTCGGCGGCGTCGACGGTCTCGTGCACGTCTCCGAGCTCTCCTGGAAGCACATCGACCACCCCTCCGAGGTTGTCGAGGTCGGCCAGGAAGTCACCGTCGAGGTTCTCGACGTGGACATGGACCGCGAGCGCGTCTCCCTGTCGCTCAAGGCGACGCAGGAAGACCCGTGGCAGCAGTTCGCCCGCACGCACCAGATCGGGCAGGTCGTTCCCGGTAAGGTCACCAAGCTCGTTCCGTTCGGTGCGTTCGTGCGCGTCGACGAGGGCATCGAGGGTCTGGTCCACATCTCCGAGCTGGCCGAGCGCCACGTGGAGATCCCGGAGCAGGTCGTCCAGGTCAACGACGAGATCTTCGTCAAGGTCATCGACATCGACCTCGAGCGCCGTCGCATCAGCCTCTCGCTGAAGCAGGCCAACGAGTCCTTCGGTGCCGACCCGGCCTCGGTCGAGTTCGACCCGACCCTGTACGGCATGGCCGCGTCCTACGACGACCAGGGCAACTACATCTACCCCGAGGGCTTCGACCCCGAGACCAACGACTGGCTCGAGGGCTACGAGACCCAGCGCGAGGCGTGGGAGACGCAGTACGCCGAGGCGCAGCAGCGCTTCGAGCAGCACCAGGCCCAGGTCATCAAGTCCCGCGAGGCCGACGAGGCCGCTGCTGCCGAGGGCGCTGCCGCCCCGGCCGGTGGCGCCCCGGCTGCCTCCGGCGGCAGCGGTGGCGGCTCGTACTCCTCGGAGTCCGCGGACAACTCCGGCGCCCTGGCGTCGGACGAGGCCCTGGCTGCCCTGCGCGAGAAGCTGGCGGGCGGCCAGAGCTGACGCTCTGCACCCCCTCCGGTCGATGATCGACCGCAGTAGCTGAAAAGTGAGGCCCGCTCCCTTCGGGGGGCGGGCCTCACTCGTTTCCGCCGGGCGGCTACGGCGTGACGGCGATATTGGTGAGGCCCTTGCCGCCGGTCACCGTGTTGCTGCTGTGGACGGTGGTCGGGCAGCCCGCGCCGTAGTTGGTGACGTTGATCGCGATCTGCTTGTCGCCCTTGGCGCCGGTCAGGTCCGAGGTGTTGTCGCGGAAGACGGTGCCGCAGCCCCAGCCGCTCTGCTGGGTGTGGGTCTCGTAGCCGTTGTTGGTCGTACGGGAACCCTTGTTGCCCTCGACCAGGACGGCGTTGCCCTTCACATCGACCCAGGAGTCGTCGTAGTTGGCGCCGGTCAGCCCGCTGCCGTCGAAGGTGTTGCCGATGATCCTCGCCCCGGTGGTGCCTTCCTTGATGTCGACGTTCTCGCCGCCGACGCCCGGACCGATCGTGTTGTCGAGGATCTGGACCCGGTCGCTCCGGTCGGAGAGATCGCCGGCCGTGCCGACGTAGACGCCCTCGCCCATGCCGCGGCCGTCGTGCCCGGTGTCGTAGATCCGTGAGTTCCTGATGACGCCGTCCTTGCTGGACTTGCGGAAGTGGACGCCCTCCATGTCCAGATCGTGCACGGTCACGGAATCGATGACGACGCCGGTGGCGGTGTCGGCCATGATGCCCTTCTGGCCGCCGGTGACGGTGATGCCCTCGACGGTCCAGTAGGAGGCGCCGTTGAGGTGCAGTCCGTAACCCCCGCCGGCCGTGAGGACCGCCTTGGCGGAGCCGGCGAGGGTGATCCGGGCGGAGGCCGTGCCGGGGACGGTCGCCTTGAAGTTGCCGGTGTAGGTGCCGTCGGCGAGCCGGATCGTGTCGCCGGGGGCCGCGGCGGTGAGGGCGGACTTGAGCTGGGCGGCGGTGCTCACGTCGATGACCGTGGCCGCACCCGCCGTGGTGGCGGAGGCGAGGGCGAGCCCGCCGGTGGTGAGCGCGATGGCCAGCAGGGCGGGGAACAGCGTGCGGGTGCGCATGGGGGTGCCTTCCCGTCGAGATGTTCGAGATTCTCGTACATGAATGTGGGGCGAGTCTCTGAACGTGCTGCCCAGTGACGGTAGGGACGCGGTGCGGCCGTGTCAATGTCTGGACCAATGCCCGCCGGGCGGGGGAGAGGCGTGGGAGAGAGGGGCGGGTGAACGGGGGAACGCTTGTAGGATGCATGGGAATCCGACACCCTGTGATGTCCCCCGGCGAGGATCCCGGCGGTCCCCGACCTGCCGTGAACTCGGCTTTTCCGCACGGGTGTTCACCGACGTGAACACCAACGCCCGTGTCCCTGGGGCCGATGCCGGTGTTCCCGGCGGACGGGCGGGTGTCCGCCGCCGCCGACGGGACCCGGGTTCCCGCACTCGTTCCGGCATGAACCGGTGGCTGAAAGGGCACAGTCCGGGAATGCATGTGCCCTGCCGGACGTTCTTCTCCAGGAACACGAGGAGGAGCGGTAACCGTGGCTGATCCGCAGAGTTTGTACGAATGGGAGCCGAAGGGCCTGGCCGTCGTCGACATGGCGCTCGCCCAGGAGTCGGCCGGCCTGGTCATGCTCTACCACTTCGACGGATACATCGACGCGGGCGAGGCCGGCGAGCAGATCGTGGACGGCCTGCTCGAAACGCTGCCGCACCAGGTCGTGGCCAGCTTCGACCACGACCGTCTCGTCGACTACCGCGCACGCCGCCCGCTGCTGACCTTCCGGCGCGACCGCTGGGCCGCCTACGAGACCCCGACGCTCGACGTCAGGGTCGTGCAGGACGCCACCGGAGCGCCCTTCCTGCTGCTGTCCGGGCCCGAGCCCGATGTGGAGTGGGAGCGCTTCGCCGCCGCGGTCGAGCAGATCGTCGAGCGCCTCGGCGTCCGCCTCGCGGTGAATTTCCACGGCATCCCGATGGGCGTCCCGCACACCCGCCCCGTGGGCATCACCCCGCACGGCAACCGCACGGACCTCATGCCCGGCCACCGCAGCCCCTTCGACGAGGCACAGGTGCCCGGTTCCGCGGAAGCCCTGGTGGAGTACCGGCTGATGGAGGCCGGACACGACGTCCTCGGTGTCGCCGCCCATGTGCCGCACTACGTCGCCCGCTCCGCGTACCCGGACGCGGCGCTCACCGCGCTGGAGTCGATCACGGCCGCGACCGGCCTGGTGCTGCCGGCCGTCGCCCATGCGCTGCGCACGGAGGCGCACCGCACCCAGACCGAGATCGACCGGCAGATCGACGAGGGGGACGAGGAGCTCGTCTCGCTCGTCGAGGGCCTTGAGCACCAGTACGACGCGGTCGCCGGATCCGAGACCCGCGGCAATCTGGTGGCCGAGCCGGTGGACCTGCCGTCCGCCGACGAGATCGGCCTCGAATTCGAGCGGTTCCTCGCGGAGCGCGAGGGAGACATCTGACTCCTTCCGCCGCTCCGCGCGCGTACTAGGCTGCCGGTCATGCTGAAAGTGGGCCTGACCGGTGGGATCGGCGCCGGCAAGAGTGAAGTGTCACGGCTGTTCACCGGATACGGAGCCGTGCTGATCGACGCGGACCGGATCGCCCGCGAGGTCGTCGAGCCGGGGACACCCGGGCTCGCGGCCGTCGTCGAGGAGTTCGGCGCCGACGTCCTCACCGCCGACGGCACCCTGGACCGGCCGAAGCTCGGCTCGATCGTCTTCTCCGACGCCGACCGGCTCGCCGCGCTCAACGCGATCGTCCACCCGCTGGTCGGCGCCCGCTCCGCCGAACTGGAGCGGGCCGCGGGGCCCGACGCGGTCGTCGTCCACGACGTACCCCTCCTCACCGAGAACGGCCTGGCACCGCTCTACGACCTGGTCGTCGTCGTGGACGCGAGCCCCGCGACCCAGCTCGACCGGCTGGTACGGTTGCGCGGCATGACCGAGCCCGAGGCCCGCTCCCGGATGGCCGCCCAGGCCAGCCGGGAGCAGCGCCGGGCCGTGGCCGACCTGATCATCGACAACGACGGACCGCTGGAGGGCCTGGAGCCCCAGGTCCGCAAGGTCTGGGCGGAGCTGGCCGAGCGGGCCGCGGCCGGCTGACCCGGGCGGCCGGTCCGCCGGCCCCGGCGCGGAATACCGGCCCCCGGCCGGACGTTGTGGACCCGGTGACGAAAGGAAGGACGAGACCGTGCCCGAGAGGACCCCGGAGACCGACGTCATCGATTTCCGCGCCGCCGAACACCTGCTGGCCGCGCGCGACCCCCGTGGCGCGGTGAAGCTGCTCGATTCGGTGATCGCGGCGCATCCGGAGAACACCGCCGCCCGGCTGCTGCGCGCCCGTGCGTTCTTCGCCGCCGCCCAGCTGCGCCCCGCGGAACTCGAATTCGAACTCGTCCTGGAACGCGAACCGGACAACGCCTTCGCGCACTTCGCGCTGGCCCGCACCTTCGAGCGCGCCGGCCGCACCGACCGGGCCGCCCGCCACTTCCGGCTGGCCGCCGCGCTCGACCCGAACCCGGAGTATCTGAAGGCGGCCCGCTTCCCCGCCCAGGACTGAGAGGACGGCGCCGGGCGGGTAGAGCGCGCGCCCGGCCCGGTTCAGTGCCCGTATCTGCCGCGCCCGCCGTGGTCGGGTTCGTACGGCGGTACATCGCGGCCGGGCTGGTAGTGCGGGCCCTGGTGGATGTGGTGGACGATCACCGTCAGGTCCACGAGGACCAGCACGAGCAGCAGGCCGCAGGCGGCGGCCCAGCCCGGCCGGTCGGTCATCGTGAAGGCGGCCAGGCCGAAGACGGCCCAGGCCAGCCCCCATAGACTCAGCCAGAGCCGCAGCCTCAGCGGACTGCGGGCAGTCGTCGGTTCATTGCCGGTACGCATGGCGATCGCCTCTCCTACCAGGATGGACCCGCGGCGGTTTTTTGGACGACCTGTCGACACCGGATTTGGGAGAGCGTGCGTGAACGGGACATCGTGGGAGGACCGCACCGGCCGCAGGTCGAGGGTCCGGGGCTGTCTGCTGGGCGGGGCGATCGGGGACGCGCTGGGCAACCCGGTGGAGTTCCTGTCCCTGGCCGGTATCCGCCGCGCGCACGGTGAGTACGGCGTACAGGGGCTGGTCCCGGACGACGAGGGCGTCGTCGGGCGGGTCACGGACGACACGCAGATGACCCTGTTCACCGCCGAAGGGCTGATCAGGGCCCATGCCCGGGCGATGTCGAAGGGCGGCACCGAGAACGGCGGCTCCGAGGACGGCGGCTCCGAGACCCGGATCGTGCGGAACGCCTATCTGCGCTGGCTGGACACCCAGAACCACCCCGCACCGCCGGCCCGCGGCGGCGACAACCCGGTGCGTACCGGCCGGCTCAGGCGTCAGCCCTGGCTCTACGCGCGCCGCGCCCCCGGCAACGCCTGCCTGACCGGGCTCGCGACCGGTCACGTCCCCGAACCGAAGGGCCGGCTCGGTGAGCCCGGACCCGTCAACACCGGGTCCAAGGGATGCGGCACGGTGATGCGGTCCGCCCCCTTCGGCCTGGTGGGGGAGGATGCCGAGGCGTCCTTCCGGCTCGCCTACTGGTGCGCGCAGATCACCCACGGCCACCCCACCGGTGCGTACGCCGCCGGGGCCTTCGCCGCGATCGTCGCGTACCTCCTGGAGGGAGACTCGACGGAGGGCGCCGTACTGCGGGCCATGGAGCTGCTGCGCCGCCACCCGGGGCACGAGGAGACCTCCTCGGCGCTGCGTGCCGCCGTCGACCTGGCCGCGCAGGGCGCGCCGGCCGGCGAGAAGGTGGAGACGCTGGGTGCGGGCTGGGTCGCCGAGGAGGCCCTCGCCATCGCCGTGTACAGCGCCCTCGTGCTGCCCCGCGCCGATCAGGTGGCCGGGGCGCTGCTGCTCTCGGTCAACCACTCGGGCGACAGCGATTCCACGGGTGCGATCTGCGGCAACCTGCTCGGCGCGCGCCACGGGGACGTGCACCTTCCGGCGGCCTGGCTGGTGGCGACCGAGGGCCGGGGCGTGATCACCGAGCTGGCCGACGATCTGTGCGTGGAGTTCGAGCACACCGTCGCCTGGCCGGCCGACCGCTACCCGGCGTACTGACGGCGGGCCCCGCCGGTGAGCGGCGGGAGCACCGCTCGTCAGTACACCGGGTGCCGGCGGTGCGTCAGTCCGTCAGCAGCTTGTCGCGCAGGGCGGCCACCGTGGCGTCGTCGAGCTTCAGGCCCTCGCGTACGTAGGTGTCGAAGTCGCCGTACAGGTGGTCCACCTCGTCGAACGCCGCGCGCAGCCAGCTCAGTTCGACGGCCTTCGGGTTGCCCAGGTAGTCGTTGCTGGCCAGGAAGTCCGCCTCGACGGTCCCGCGCGGGACGCCGAGCAGGGTGAGCAGGACGGCCGTGCTCCAGCCGGTGCGGTCCTTGCCGGAGCTGCAGTGGAAGACCGTCGCGCCGGAGCCGTTCGTCGCGACGGCCGTGAGCAGGTCGCGGAAGGCGTAGTCGGCGCCCACGAAGTTGACCATGAACGGGTAGCCGATGGACTGGCCGAGGTCGGACGAGCCGGAGAACAGCCCGGCCGCGACGGCCTCGGCCAGTGTCATCAGCGCCGAGTCGTGGAAGCGGATGCCGTGGCTGAGCGACACCACATCGGCGACCTGGTACTTCACACCGGCGGGCAGCCGGTCCGGGTCGTCGTGCCGCTCCACCGCGTTGCGCAGGTCCACGTCGAGGGTGAGCCGCTGGGAGAGCAGGCGCTGCTGCTCGGCGTCGGTGAGGCTGTTGATCTTGTTGGAACGGTAGACCAGCCCCGGGCGCACCCAGCGCCCGTCGGCGGTGCGGTAGCCGCCGATGTCCCGGAAGTTGCGGGCCGACCCGATCCCGAGCGAGCGTTCGGCGACGACGAGCGGCGAACCGATGTCCGGCACCAGCCGGAAGTACCAGCGTCCCGCTTCGGCGAGTGTTCCGGCGGGGACGGTCAGTGAACCGGTGCCGGGAGCGGTGCCCACCGGGGTGCCGGTGGTGGCGTCGGGGGCGGTCACGGCGGTGACGGTCACCGAGCCGGCGGCGGAGGACCAGGAGAGCGTGTAGCCGCCGTCGGCGGCGCGCGCGGCGGTGGCCGCGGTGAACGGTACGGCGGCGGCCCGCGCACGGGCTTCGGCGCTCGCCGCGGGTGCGCCGGCGGGAGTGGCGGCGAGGGCGGGCAGGACGAGGACCGTACCGGCGAGCAGGACGGCCGCGACGGCTGCCTGGGTGATGCGGTGCGTGCGCATGGTGCTCCTTGTCTGCATCCCTGTCGGGGGTGGGGGTGTCAGGAGGTGGGGGCGGCGGTGCACGGCGTGTCGCCGCAGACATCGATGACACGGCCGGTGGTCAGGAAGGCGGCCTTCTGCTGACGGGCGGCCGGCGAATTGCGAGGGTCCGAGTGCGGGTCGTGGCCGTAGACCGGCCCGGCGGGCGGGGTGTTGGTGAGCGGCGGGGTGGGCGTGCCGCTGTCCCACACCGTCATCGCGGAGCCCCGGTAGGGCAGTTGCCCGGACGCTACGGTCTTGATGCCCCAGTACGGGACGGTGTCCGGGCTGCGGCCCGGTGCGAGTACCGGGGTGATCAGCCGCGCGCCGATGGTGCGCGCCTCGACGTCGGCCGCCGCGTTGGCGACCTGGTGGTCCCCGTACGCGATGTGCATCAGCACCTGATGGCGGTCGGTGAGGTGGTTCGCGTACGCGTCGGTCTCGCCGCGGTCCCACACCATCTGGAACAGCTGGAGGACGATCTGCTGGCGCAGCTTGTCCGGGTAGGCGAGGTCCAGGACCTGCTGGAACGGCGCGAAGTCGACGCTGCGGTTGAGGAGCAGGCCGTAGTTCATGCCGGTGACGCCGAGGACCCCGCGCCGGATGTCGGGCGAGGCGGCGACCAGGGCGCCGCCGAGGATTCCGCCCTGGCTGTTCCCGTCGTACCCGATGCCGTGCCGGAGGTCGACGAGCGGGCGGCCGTCCGCGTCGCGGAAGGCCGCGTCGGTGGTCAGTCCGTCGGCGTGGATCAGTGCGCGGGCGAGGAAGAGGGCGTTCAGCATGCCCTGTTCGCTGCGCTCGGGAACGGCGGGGAAGAGGTTCGGGTCGGCGAGCGCGCCGAGGACCACGGGGATGTCCTCCTCCGCCATCCCGATCCAGTCCGTCGCGCAGAACGTGAAGTCGTGCTCCGCCGCCATCGCCTTGACATTGCCCGCGCCGACCTCGGAGCGGCGGCCGAGGAGGCCGTGCCCGTAGAGCGCGGGGTGCGAGGGGGTACGGAAGGCGGAGCGCGGTATCTCGCAGCGGAACTCGGCGGGTCGGCTGCTCCCCGGGAGCCGCCGGGGCAGGCCGTCGCGGCCGCGGTGCAGTACGGAGCCGGGCGGGCCGCCGGGCAGGTCCAGATAGCCGGGCACGCTGATCCGGCCGGTCACCTCCCGGGCGATCCGGGAGTCCTGCTCGGCCGTGAAGTCGGTGACACCGGTGACGGCGAACGCGGGCGAACGGCCGCCGAGCCGGCGGAACGCGTCGTCGCGGACGGTGAAGAGGTCGCCGGTGAGGCTGCGGGTGCTCGCGACGGTGAAGTCCCAGGCGAGATACGTCTCCTCGGACCGCACCCCGGCCCTGCGCAGGGCGTTCAGGGCCGGGCGGAGCTGACGCTGCCGGGCGTGCAGCGGATGCCCGGCGGGCAGCGGTCTCCCGGCGACGGCGGCGAACGGCCCGGCGGCCGGGATCGTGCGGCCCGCCCCGTCCTCGAGGTGCCTCAGGGCGACGGCGTAGTGGTGGCCGTCGCGGAAGTTGCGCGCGGGGTGGATCAGCAGGGCCCGGCGCGCGGGGTCGGTGGCGTTGGCGTCCGCCTCGGCCCAGTACGGCCACCGCTCCCCGGTCCGGGTGTCGATCAGCACCACGGGTGCGTCGGGGGCGAGGGAGCGGCCGATGTCGGTGAGCGGGGCGGTGCCGCTCGCCGCCGGGTCGAGGCCGGGAACGTGCGCGATGAGCGTCGAGCCGGGGGAGAAGCCGTCGGACCGGTTCCAGGCCGTCGGGTCGACGGGCCGGCCGGCCGCGGCGCGCGGCAGCGTGGCGGAGCCGAAGGACACCCGGCGGCCGGTGTCGGTGGCCGGGTCGGCCCGGGTGTACCAGTCGTTCGGGAACGGGAGCAGGCACTCGACGGGCGCGAGCGGGTCGCAGCCGGGCCCGGACGACCCGGCGGCCCGTGCCGCGGGGGCGTCCGGGACGAGCAGGGCGGCGGCGCCGAGCGCCGCCGCCAGCAGCCCGCGCAGCAGGCGGGGGAACAACTCCGGTCAGCTCCCCTGGAGGTGCGCGCCGATGATGGCGGCGTAGTTCGCCTCACCGTTCCGGTTGGGGTGCAGCGGGGCGGCGGCCGCCGTCGGCACGTACCCCTCCACCCACTTGTCCGACGGGGCCTGGCAGGAGTCGTGGCCCTTGCTGGGCGTGGCGAGGTCGATGTACTCGGCGCCGTGCGCCGCGCTCTGCTCGGCGATCACCGCGTTCATCCGGTCGACGCTGCCCTGGAGGAAGTCGGCGTCCACCGGGAGGACCGGCTGCAGCGGCCAGCAGCCGCCGGGCTTGATGTACAGGCCGTAACCCGTGACGATCACCCGGGCGTGCGGTGAGCGCTGGTGGATCGAGTCCAGTACGACGCCCAGCTTCGGCGCGAACTCCGCGATGCGCTGACCGACCTGGTCGACACCGCCCTCGTTGTACTTCTCCTTGCACGGCGTGGCGTTCGGGTCCAGGGTGGTGCACTTCTGCGCGATGCCGACCAGGCCGGCGTCGTTGCCGCCGATGGTCAGAGTCACCAGGTCGGTGTCCGGGCGCAGCGCGTCGAACTGCGGCGGGGCCGAACCCATCGGGATGTCGAGCAGCGACAGCGACTGCTTCTCCGTCATGTGCTTGGACGCGGCACCGCTGCAGGTGACGTCGCGCAGCGACGCGCCGAGGCGCTCGGCGAGCTCGTGCGGGTAGTTGTGCGTCGAGCGGCCGCAGGCCACCGGCCCCGTGATGTCCGGGATGAGCGGCCCGGAGGCCATGGAGTCGCCGAGCGCGACATAGGACGTGGTGCCGTCCTGGGCGGCGGATGCCGGAACCGCGCCGGTCCCCACGGCCAGACCGGCCAGGGCGAGCGCGCCCACGACAGTCCTGACGGATCGACAGAAACCCTTGTGCTGCGGCATGTTCACGGAATCCTCCGACGGTGGGGGGCGGGACGTGGCATGGCGTGTGACGCCGGTCATCATGCAGACTCAACAGCCGTCGTTTAACTGGTGGGTAACGCAGACTTCTGCGGGGGAACTTGTGACGCGTGACAATCGGCCGCTCGTCGTCACGGGGGAGCACGGCGCCCCGGAAGGGCCGGAGGAACGGCCGCTGTCCATCGCCGGACGCCCGGTGGCCGCGCATCTGCGCGCCCGCGTCCCGGCCCTGACCGGCCGTGTCGTCGCCCGGCTGCTGGCCGATCTGCCGGTCTACGCCGGGCTGCCGCACGAGGAGATCTCCGGCGACATCGCCGACATCGTCCAGCACAACCTGCGGCTCTTCGCCGACGTCGTCGAGCACCGCCGCCCCGCCACGGACGCCGAACTCGCCCAGCAGCGCGACTCGGCGGCCCAGCGCGCCGAGGAGGGTGTGCCACTGGACGCCATCCTCACCGCCTACCAGGTAGGCACGGCGATGTGCTGGCAGGAGACCGCGAAGGGGGCGCTCCCCGGTGACCTCCCCACCGTGCTGGAGATCATGGACCGGATCATGGTCCTCCAGCAGCAGCTGACCACCGCCGTCAGCAGCGCGTACCTGGAGGCGCGGCGGATCCTCGACAGCCAGGAACACGGCGGCCGGCACGCCCTGATGGCCGCCCTGCTGACCGGCGAACCCCTGGACCGCTTCACCCACCGCACCGGACTGCGCCCGGCCGCCCGCTACCTCACGATGACGCTCGCGCTCGCCCCGCACCCCGACGAGCTGAGCCAGTCACCGGGGCCGGGCGCGGGTGTCGCGGCCCGGCGCAAGATCCGCCGCGTGCGCACGGCCCTCGACCACTTCGCCGGTACGCCGGCGCTCACCGCGCTCGACGCCTCCGGCGGCACGGTGCTGCTGCCCGCCGCCGAACCACCACCGCCGTGGCGCGGACCGGACGGCCTGTGCGCGCTGATCGAGGAGGCGGCCCGCGCGGCGGGTGTGCCCATCACCGCCGCGGCGGAGACCGCGGAGCCGGAGGCGGTGCCGGCCGCGGTGGCCCGCAACACCGAGATCGTCGACCTGATCGCCCGTACGGGCCGGCCGCCCGGCCTGTACCGGCTGGCCGACGTCCTGCTGGAGTACCAGCTCAGCCGGCCCAGCGAGGCCCTGCACGGGCTCGCCCAGCTGCTGCGGCCCCTGGAGGTGAAGCCGGAGCTGCTGCGCACCCTGGAGACGTATCTCGAACTGGGCCTGGACCGGCGCGCCACCGCCGCCGCGCTGCACATCCATCCCAACACCGTCGACTACCGCATCCGCCGCATCGACCGGCTGACCGGCCTCTCCCCGGCCCGCCCGGCCGATCTCCAGCACATCAGCGCGGCACTGGTCGCCCGCCGTGCGGTGTGAAACGGGAGCGGGGCGGTGTCCATGACCGGAACCACCGTCAACGGCCGTTCGTTCGTCGGTGCATGAGCGGACACCTGGTGCGTGAGGGTCATTCAGGGACTGGTCCCGGCGAGATCACGCCGGACGGCTGCGCGGTCGAGCTGTACCGCCGGCTGCCCGTCGGTGACGAGCCGGAGGTGATCGCCGCCGCCGTGCCCGCCGGGGCGAGCGTGCTGGAGCTGGGCTGCGGCGTGGGCCGGGTGACCCATCCGCTGATCGGGCGCGGCTTCGAGGTCACCGCCGTGGACGAGTCGGCGCGGATGCTGGAGCACATCCGGGGTGCCCGCACCGTGTGCAGCCCCATCGAGTCGCTGGACCTGGGCGAGGAGAGGTTCGACGTGGTGATGCTCGCCTCGCTCCTGGTGCACACGAGCGATGACCGGGTGCGTGAAGGTCTGCTGCGGACCTGCCGCAAGCACGTCGAGGACGACGGAGCCGTGCTCGTCCAGCGTGAGGGCGCCGACTACCGCAGGAACCTGCCGCGGGAGAGGACGTATCCGGACGGATACCCGGGCGGGTACACCGTACGGATCGTCTCGGCGGAGCCCGTGGGCGACGGGGTGGACTCGGTGCATGTCGAGTACGTCTTCGACGACGCGCGCTGGACCCAGACGTTCCGCTCGCGGGAGCTCTCCAGGGATCGGTTCGAGGGGTATCTGGCGGCGGCTGGTCTGACCGTCGACCGGTATCTCACGGACGACGGGACATGGGTGCGCGCCCTGCCCGCGTAGACGGCGGGCCGTGCCGGACGCGGTGACCGGTCAGTGGACCGTGCTGAAGCTGCGCCACGGCAGGGCGGAGAGCCCGTTGACATCGCTGAACGTCGTCGCGAGGTACGTCGTCCCCGGACCGGTGCAGTCGAGCGTGCGATACAGGATGATGTCGACCAGGGTGCCGTTGTCCACCGCCTTGGCGCCCGCGGGAGCGAGCCGGTGGCAGCCCTTCACGGACGGGCTGTTGACCATGATCACGGCACCCCGCTCCGTCGTGTAGGTGATCGGCCCGACCGCGGTCCGGCCGAGGCCGGAACAGCCTGCGACGGTGAGTGTCAGGAGCGCGGTCCCGGCTGCGATGCCGAGGCGGCGGCGTCGGTGAGCGATCACGGGCATGGGCGGGTCCTCGTCTACGGGGTACGTGCTGACGCTGGACACCCTGCCCCCTGCGCGGCGCCCCGGCATCCGGGGCACGGCCGGGCGGGGGGACGGCCGCAGCACCGGGGTCCCGTCCGTGTTCCTATTGATTGAGACTGGGCATACCGTGGTATTAGCGGCTGAATCGTACAATTCATTTGATTCAGTTGGATTCAGTCAGTTTTCGGCTTTCAGGGGGCCGACATGGTCCAGGATCTCGTGATCGCGATAGTGGCGGCGGCCTCGGTGGGCACGCTGTACCTGGCTGCGGCGGCCAAGGTCGTCAAGCAGTACGAGCGGGGCGTCGTGCTGAGGCTCGGCAGGCTCCGTGACGACGTACGGGCACCCGGTTTCACCATGGTGATCCCCGGCATCGAGCGGCTTCGCAAGGTCAACATGCAGATCGTGACGATGCCGGTGCCGGCGCAGGACGGGATCACCCGGGACAACGTGACGGTGCGGGTGGACGCGGTCATCTACTTCAAGGTGGTCGACGCGGCGAGCGCCGTGATCCAGGTCGAGGACTACCGGTTCGCGGTGTCGCAGATGGCGCAGACCTCACTGCGGTCGATCATCGGCAAGAGCGACCTGGACGATCTGCTGTCCAACCGCGAGAAGCTGAACCAGGGCCTTGAGCTGATGATCGACAGCCCCGCGGTCGGATGGGGTGTGCAGATCGACCGGGTGGAGATCAAGGACGTCTCGCTGCCGGAGACGATGAAGCGCTCCATGGCCCGCCAGGCCGAGGCCGACCGTGAACGGCGTGCCCGGGTCATCAACGCGGATGCCGAGCTCCAGGCGTCGAAGAAGCTCGCCGAGGCGGCGGGACAGATGTCCGCCGAGCCGGCCGCGCTCCAGCTGCGTCTGCTGCAGACGGTGGTGGCAGTCGCGGCGGAGAAGAACTCCACGCTGGTACTGCCGTTCCCGGTGGAGCTGCTCCGCTTCCTGGAGCGGGCACAGCAGCCCGCGCAGCAACAGCTGACCCCGCCGGAGCAGAGCGCCCAGCCGCCGCGGCCGGCACCGCCGCAACGCCATGCGCAGCCGTCCCGCCCCGCCGACCGCTCGCAGCGCCCCGCGCAGGCCCAGCGCCCGGCTGCGGCCCAGGCCCGGCCGGGGCCGCAGCAGCCGTCGGCCGTGGGACCGGCGCCCATGCCCGCGCCCCCGGCCGCGATGCCCGCGCCCCCGGCACCCGTTCCCGCACGGCCATCCCGTCCGAAGCCGCTGGCCAAGCACTGAGGACCGGTTGTCGGACCCCCCGCCTAGACTCGCAGGAGTCATGAGGATCGAGCCGGCCAAGAGGACCGGCGCGGGAGGGGAGGGGGACCGATGACCACGGCACAACACCAGCAGGACGCGTCCGCTGCCCGCCTCCTGCGCTGTGCCGCGGTCTTCCTGCCCGCACCGCTGCCGAGGGCCGGGAGCGTCGCCTTCTGGGATCCCGACGGCGGTGCCCTCCCGGAGCCTGGCGCGGTCTGCGCACATCCCGCGGACCCGGAGAGCCCGGCACCCGGCGCGCGTACGGGGGAGATCACCGTCGTCCGCCGGCACGGCCAGGGGGACGGCGTCCGCCGGCATACGGTGCCCGCGGTCCTGCTGCCCGTCGCCGACGCGCTCCCGCTGCTGGTCCGGGCCCGGCACCAGGAGTCCGCCCACCCCGCCACGCGGTGCTGGGGCGCCGCCGCGCTCCAGGCGCTCAACCTGGCGGCGCGCGGCAGACTGCTCCCCGGCCTGACGGACGACGACCACGACGCCTGGCGGGCCGGTCCGCGCGACGCCGAGGACATCGCCCACCTCCGCGCGATAGCCGCCGCCATGCCCGCCGAGGGCCACGCGGTCCCGCTCCCGCACGGCACCCCGCTCCGGGTCCCCGACCCGCAGTGGCTGCTCGGCTCGTTCCTCGACGCGGTCGCCGACACCCTGCCCCGTACGCCCGCCGCGGCGTTCGCGATGGGGGCGCCCTTCGCGGCCCGCGAGGCCCAGCACCTGCCGGGGGCCCGTGACTGGGCGGTCGAGGTCGCGGCCGGGCTCGACGCGGGCGTACGGGTGTCGCTGCGCCTCGACCTGTCGGCGTACGAACTCTTCGACACGGCCGACGACAGGGACGGTGCCACCGGTACCGCCGACGCCACCGCCGCGCGGCACGCCGCCGCTGCCGTCACACAGGTGCACAGCCTCGCCGACCCGACCTACGTCACCGACGCCGCCGCGCTCTGGAACGGCGGGGCGGGCGAGCCCTTCGGCCCGCGCGCCAGGATCGACGCCGTGCTCGCCCTGCGCCGCGCCGCCCGCGTCTGGGTGCCGCTGGAGCGGTTGCTGGACCAGCCGGTGCCCGATGTGCTCGCGCTGACGGAGGACGAGCTGTACGAGCTGCTCGGCGACGCCGGAGCCCGGCTGGCGGCGGCCGGGGTCGGCGTCCACTGGCCCAGGGAGCTCGTCCGCTCGCTCACCGCCTCCGCCGTCGTGCGGCCCGCGCCCGGCTCGGCCACCGACGGCACCTCGTTCTTCGACGCCGAGCAGCTCTTCGCCTTCAACTGGCAGCTGTCGCTGGGCGACGAGCGGCTCACCGAGGCGGAGATGGACACCCTCGCCGAGGCCCACCGGCCGGTGGTGCGCCTGCGGGACCAATGGGTCGTCGTCGACCCCGCGCTCGTACGCAAGGCACGCAAGCGCGACCTCGGCCTGCTCGATCCGGTCGACGCCCTCGCCGTCGCACTGACCGGCACCGCCGAGGTCGACGGCGAACAGGTGGAAGCCGTGCCCGTCGGCGCGCTGGCCGCACTCCGCGAGCGCATCACCGCCGACCACACCACCATCGCCCCGCCGCCCGGCCTGGACGCCACGCTCCGCGACTACCAGCTGCGCGGCCTGGCCTGGCTGGACCGGATGACCTCGCTCGGCCTCGGCGGCTGCCTCGCCGACGACATGGGCCTGGGCAAGACGATCACTCTCATCGCCCTCCATCTGCACCGGGCCCGCCCCGAACCCACCCTGGTGGTCTGCCCCGCCTCCCTCCTGGGCAACTGGCACCGCGAGATCAGCCGCTTCGCACCCGGTGTCCCCGTGCGCCGTTTCCACGGCACCGACCGCTCGCTCGCCGGGCCCGACGGCGGTTTCGTCCTCACCACGTACGGCACGATGCGTTCCAGCGCCGCGCAACTGGCGGGCCACGGCTGGGGGCTGATCGTCGCCGACGAGGCCCAGCACGTGAAGAACCCGCAGTCGTCCACGGCGAAGGCGCTGCGCACCATCCCGGCCCCGGCCAGGGTCGCCCTCACCGGCACCCCGGTGGAGAACAACCTCTCCGAGCTGTGGGCCCTGCTCGACTGGTCCACTCCCGGACTGCTCGGCCCCCTCAAGGCATTCCGGGCCCGGCACGCCCGTATCGTCGAGAACACCGGATCGGCCGCCGGGCTCGCCAACGACGAAGCGGTCGAACGGCTCGCCCGCCTGGTGCGGCCCTTCCTCCTGCGCCGCAAGAAGTCCGACCCGGGCATCGCCCCCGAACTGCCGCCCAAGACGGAGACCGACCACCCCGTCTTCCTCACCCGCGAGCAGGTCACGCTCTACGAGGCGGCGGTCCGCGAGACCATGGCGTTCATCGAGGAGTCGGAGGGCATCGCCCGCCGCGGCCTGATCATGAAGCTGCTGGCCTCGCTCAAGCAGATCTGCAACCACCCCGCGCAGTATCTGAAGGAGGAGCCGACCCGCCTCGTCGGCCGTTCCGGAAAGCTCGCCCTGCTCGACGAACTCCTCGACACGATCCTCGCCGAGGACGGCTCCGTCCTGATCTTCACCCAGTACGTGACGATGGCCAGGCTGCTCGCCGCCCACCTCGCCTCGCGTGCCATCCCCTCCCAGCTCCTGCACGGCGGCACACCGGTCGCCGAGCGGGAACGGATGGTGGACCGCTTCCAGTCCGGAGAGATCCCGGTCTTCCTGCTCTCCCTCAAGGCGGCGGGCACCGGACTCAATCTGACCAGGGCCGCCCACGTCATCCACTACGACCGCTGGTGGAACCCGGCCGTCGAGGAGCAGGCCACGGACCGGGCGTACCGCATCGGCCAGACGCAGCCCGTGCAGGTCCACCGGCTGATCGCGGAAGGCACCGTCGAGGACCGGATCGGGGAGCTGCTGGAAGCGAAGCGCGCCCTGGCCGACACGGTCCTCGGCACCGGCGAGGCCGCGCTGACCGAGCTCAGCGACCGCGACCTGGCCGATCTCGTCTCGCTCCGGAGGCCAACATGAGCCCCCGCCCGCACACCGGCCCCGACCCGCGCCCGGTGGCGCGCCCGCGCCCCGGCCCCGACGACCTGCGGCGCACCTTCGAGGCCGTGCCGCCCCGCACCGGCGACGGCGAGGGATCCTTCGCGGACAGCTGGTGGGGCCGTGCCTGGGTGGCCGCCCTGGAGTCCCTCTCGATGGACGAGGGCCGGCTCTCCCGCGGCCGTGCGTACGCCGACAGCGGCAAGGTCGCCGCGATCACCGTCACCCCCGGCCGGGTCGTCGCCTACGTCCACGGCAGCCGCCCCCGCCCCTACCGCTGCGAGCTGCGGCTGCGGACCCTCGCCGACCCCGACTGGGACACCTTCCTGGACGCGGTCGCGGCCCGGCCCGGTCATCTCGCCGCGCTGCTCACCAAGGAGATGCCGCACTCGCTGGCCGACACGGCGGCCGAGGCCGGCATCGGGCTGCTGCCCGCCGCCGGGGACCTCGACCCCGTCTGTTCCTGCCCGGACCACGGCTGGCCCTGCAAGCACGTGGCCGCGCTCTGCTACCAGATGGCGCGGCTCCTGGACGCCGACCCGTTCGTCCTGCTGCTGCTGCGCGGCCGGGGCGAACGGGAACTCCTCGAAGAGCTGGGCCGCCGCAACGCCGCGCACTCCGCCCGGGAACGTCCCACGGCCCCCGCCACCCCTTCCGTACCGGCGCGCGAAGCCCTCGCCCGGCGCTACCTCCCGCCGCTCCCCGCCCCGCTGCCGGTGCTGCCGCATCCCGCACAGCCACCCTCGTACCCGGGCCTGCCCGGTGCAGGGGACCCGCTCGCCCTCGATCACCTCGCCACGGACGCGGCGGCCCGCGCGCACGCGCTCCTCACCACCGGCGCCGACCCGCTCGCCGGACTCACCCCCTGGCAGGACGCGGTACGTCTGGCCGCGTCCCGTCCCACCGCCGGGCTCACCGCCACCACCCGCGCCCTCTACCGCGAGCTGGCGTACGCCACCGGCCGCACCACCACCGACCTGGCCAGGGCGGTCGCGGCCTGGCGACAGGGCGGCGCCGGCGGGCTGGCCGTCCTCGAAACCCCCTGGGACCCCCCGGCCGGTCCCTTCGACCGGGCCCGCCCCGCACTCGCGGCAGCAGGCTTCCCCCGTTTCCAGCCGCGGCGCAACCACCTCACCCACCCCGGCGGCGCGCTCCAGCTCCGCTTCGGCCACGACGGCCGTTGGTACGGCTACGAGTCCGAGCCCGGCGAGGACGACTGGTGGCCCCGCGCCACTCCGGACCCCGACCCGGTGAGCGCGCTCATGGAGCTCAGCGGGGGCTGATCCCCCGCCGGTCCGGTCCGGGCCCAGCAGCTCTGCCTCAGTAGCTCTGCAGATAGACGAAGAGGCCGATCAGCAACACGGCGACGATCGGCAGCATGATCAGCCGGGCCTTGCGGAACCCCTCGTCCTCCTGGTCGGTCCGGCCCCGGTCGGCGCCGTGCACCGATGCCAGATGCTCCCAGGCCATGTCGGTGATCCGCTCCGTCGTCAGCAGTGACGGCGACCAGTCGCAGTGGGTGCAGACAAGGAAGTCGCGGTACGGGTCGTACCGGAAGTCCCGTTCGATATTGACCGTGAACACCTGGCCGTCCGGTGCCGTGGCCGTGAAGTGACGTACTGGCGTGCCCATGTGGATCGTTCCCCGTTCGGTGCGTGTGTACGGTCCCGTACCCGGCCGCGGCACGGTACCCGACCGGGTCGCAGCCGCTCCGGGCGCCGTCAGCGAGGCAGTACGGCATCGACGACATCCCGGGCGAAGTCCGGCGGCACCGGTTCGCGGCGGAGCAGCACCCGCATCCAGACCGCCCCCGCGATCAGGTCCAGCAGCAGCATCGGGTCGGCGTCCGCGGGGAGTTCGCCGCGGGCGGCGGCGCGGACGAAGACCGGCTGTTCACGGGAGAAGCGGTCGGCGAAGAAGTCGTGGGCGAGGAGAGTGAGTTCGTCGTCGGGCAGGCCGGTGCCCGAGGTCATCGCGCGGGCCACGGGTCCGGTACGCCCGTCGGTGAGGAGGCGGGTGATCTGTTCGGTGAGGGAGATCAGATCACCGCGGAGGCTGCCCGTGTCGGGGATGTCGATGTCGAGGACCCGGGCATGGATCAGGGCCGCCCGCAGGAGCGCCGGTTTCGAGGGCCACCAGCGGTAGATCGTCGTCTTGTTGACCCCGGATTCCTGGGCGACGGCCTCGATGGTGAGCCGGGCGTAGCCGCGTTCCGCGAGATGGCGCAGCGTGGTGTCGAAGATCGCCTCGGCGGCGCGGGGGCCCCGGCCCGGGCGGCGGTTCACGGTCGGGTCGGACATCGGTACTCCCGGGAAGAGCAACGCAACGTTGCGTTGTAAGGTGCGGTCATCGTACTTCGTACGGCGACGCAGGGGGCCCGGTATGGCGGAGGCAACGGTTTCCAAGGCGGTGACCTGGGGGCTGTTCGCCGCCTGGGTGGCCCATGACCTGGAGGAGCTGGCCACCATGGCCGGCTGGGCGCGGGCGGCCCGCCCCGGACTTCAGGAGCGGCTCCCGCGAGTGCCCGAGGCGCTCTGGAAGCGGACGGAGCTCTCGCAGCGGGACGTCGGTGTCGCTATCGGCCTCATGGGCGGGGTCATGGCGGCGGCGTCGGCGGACGGGGCGCGGACCGGCGGCCGCAGCCCGTTCTTCCGGAGCGTGCTGCTCGGCTTCGGGGTGCACGGTGCCGCGCACCTGGCGCAGTCGCTGGCGTACCGGGGCTACACGCCGGGGGTGGTCACGGCGCCGGCGGTCGTCATCCCGTACTCGGTCTGGGCCGTGCGGCGGCTGAAGGCGGCCGGAATCAGGAGCGGCGGCGCCGGCGCGACGGTTGCGGCACTGGCGCTTCTTCCGGTGACGGTGGCGGGAGTTCACGCGCTGGCGCACCGGATCAACCGGCCGCGCGGGCGCAGGGCCCGCGCGGCGGCGTGACCGGCCGACGGACCGGCCGAAGGAACGGCCGCGCGGCCGCCGTGCGCCGGAAGCCGGCGGCCGAGGGTCTGTGCCCGGGTGTCAGGAGCCGGCGGCCGAGGGGCTGTGCCCGGGTGTCGGAAGCCGGCGGCAGACGGTTTGCTCCCGGGTGTCAGAAGTCGGCGGTCGTGCGCTCCTCGATCCGGGCCACCGAGTCCTGGGCGTAGGCCTTCTCGTAGGCGTCGCGGATCCGCTCGATCCGGATGTCGCGCACGCGCGCCTCGGACGCGGGGTAGAGCAGGGTCAGTTCGTAGCTGCGCTCCCGTTCGATGACCCCGTGGGAGTCGCGCCACTGCCCCCGGCCGTCCTGGATGGTCAGCCCGTTCGGGAAGCGCGGCGTGACCTCCTCGTCGATGAACGCCAGGAACTGCCGGTCGGTCACAGCAGGTCCGCCGTCCGGGCGTTCGGTGCCGAAGAGGAGCCGGGTCTCGATGTACGCCTTCCCGCGCGAGGCGACGGCCTGCGCCGTGGACCGCGATGCCGCGGGCGCCTCGTCCCCGAGTGCGGCGGACGCGACGGGCGTCGACACGGTCAGTACGGCCAGGGCTACGGCCGCAGTGGTGAGCGCGGTGCGCTTCTTCTTCGGGCCGGTGAGACCCTTCGGGACGGTGAAACGGGGGAGACGAGGCACGGCGGGGACCTTCGTTCGGCGCCTGGGAACGGCGGTGACGGCTGGTGTCCGGCCGCGGGCGGGGAGAAGCCCGCACGGGCGGAGCCCGTGCGCGAGCGAGGGAGCCTGCGGGCCGGTGGCGCGAATGCGCGGGCCTCACTGTCGCAAGCGGTTCCCGCCGGGCGGCGGCAAGGACAGGTGCGTCCTGCGGAATCCACCCGTACGGGAAGAATAGGACGATGGTAAAAGCGTTTGTCCTGGCCGGATCGGCGTTGCTAGCTTCCTCGTTGTGGCGAAACTCAATCAGATCATCGCAGTGGAGAAGGGCGTCAAGTCCAAGGCCCACCAGGACCTGACAGCGGCACATCACGGCCTCCAGAAGACCGGTCTGCTGGCCGGGATCTCCCGGACGTACCAGCCGAAGGACGAGGAGGGCGAGCAGCTGCCGCCCGAGTCGACGCTGGTGCAGATCAAGGCCGAGGACGTGCTGCGGGAGACCGCGGCGACCCTGACGCGGCTCTTCGACGTGACCGCCACGAAGGACTGGGCCAACTGCGCGGCCCGCGCGGACGTGAAGGTCGACGGGCGGGTGCTCGTGAGCGACGTTCCGGTCTCGTATCTGCTCTTCCTGGAGAAGCAGTTGACGGACCTCAACACCTTTGTCCGCAAGCTGCCGGTGCTCGACGCCGCGGAGGCCTGGACCCAGGACCCGTCGACGGACTCCTGGAAGACCGAGCCGGTACGGACCCTCCGTACGAAGAAGGTGCCCCGCAACCACGTGAAGGCGGAGGCCACCGACAAGCACCCGGCGCAGGTCGAGGTGTACTACGAGGACGTCCCGATCGGGTACTGGACGACGGTGAAGTTCTCCGGCGCCCTTCCCGCGCGGCGCGTCAACGAACTGCTGGACCGGGTGGAGAAGCTCCAGCAGGCCGTGAAGTACGCCCGCGAGGAGGCCAACGGCGCGGACGTCACCGACCAGCGGGTGGGTGATGCGGTATTCGGTTACCTCTTCGGGTGACCGACCATTGATTCCCCGGCCGACTCATTTCGGCCGGGGTGCGCGAGGAGCGCAAGCTGAAACTGAAGCTTGTCGTGACGACGCGGTTCCAGTGGAGGTTCGAGTCCTCCCCCCGGCATTCAGTGCCTCCCGCACACGAACGGGCCGGGGTAGCCCAAATGGAAGAGGCAGACCGCGATCAATCTCAGACTCTTGCTCCAGACTCAGCATTCGCCACCCATCGCCGAATCGAACGGGCCCGTGCCCACGGGCGTCGAGATGCCGGTTCGACTCCGGCCCGCGGAGCTTCGATCTGCGGTCGTCTAAAGGCAGGACGCGGCGACATCAACCTGACACGGGTCCTTAAAAGTGTCGGCGTGCCGTATGGGTGGCACACCAGGGCTCGGGGGTCGGCTACACCCCCGGGCCCGCTCCCTTTCCGGACGACGCACCGCTCACGGCGCGCCGTTCACACCCGCGCGGGCAGCGACACCCCGCGCCCCGCGAAGAAGCGCTCGAAGTCGGACAGTGCGAGCTCCGCGGCCCGCGTCCCCGCCGTCGTGCCCGACGGGTTGTGGAAGTGGACGCCCGTGCCGTCGGCCGTACGGGACGTCAGCAGCACCAGATGCCCGCCCCGCCCCGGAGCGGGCTGTCCGGGGTACCGGATTCCGTAGTGCACCGAGGCCATGACCGTACGGCCGCCGTCCAGCAGACCGAGGATCTCCTCCGGCGCGAGATGACGGTGCACCACGGCGTCCACGCCGTGCACCTCGCGCGCGTACGCGGCGAACGGGGCGTAGACCAGACCCCGGATCCCGTCCTGCGCGTCCTCGGTGTACGCGCCGTACCGGAGCGCCCCGTCGCGCAGCGCGAACAGGGACGGGGCCCCCGCCCCGAGCGCCATGCGCAGGCAGGTCATACCGCACAGATGACCGGCCCAGCGCGCGTACTCGGCGGGTGACCGTGCCCCGGACTCGGCCCAGGCCGGGTCGGTGGCCGGATCGAGCCCGTCCTCCACGATCGGGCCGACCAGCTCGGACGAGGCGAACTGGGTATGGACGGGAAAGCTGCATGTGGAGCAGGTCACCGGGGGATCCGATCACTGGCGGTATCCGGTCAGGAAGCGGCCGATGCGGCTGATCGCCGCGTCGAGGTCGTCAGCGTACGGGAGGGTGAGGATGCGGAAGTGGTCGGGCCGCGGCCAGTTGAAGCCGGTTCCCTGTACGACCTGGATCTTCTCCCGCAGCAGCAGATCCAGTACGAACTTCTCGTCGTCGACGATGCGGTGCACCTTCGGGTCCAGGCGCGGGAACGCGTACAGCGCGCCCTTCGGCTTCACGCACGACACCCCGGGGATCTCGTTCAGCTTCTCCCAGGCCCGGTTGCGCTGCTCGTACAGCCTGCCGCCCGGCGCGACCAGCTCCCGGATCGACTGCCGGCCGCCGAGCGCCGCCTGAATGGCGTACTGCGCGGGCGCGTTGGGGCACAGACGCATGGAGGCGAGCGTGGTCAGCCCCTCCAGATAGCTGCGGGCGTGCTGTTGCGGTCCGGAGACCACCATCCAGCCGGAGCGGAAGCCCGCCACGCGGTAGGTCTTCGACAGGCCGCTGAAGGTGAGGCAGACCAGGTCGGGGGCGAGGGCCGCCACACCGTGGTGTTCGGCGTCGTCGTACAGGATCTGGTCGTAGATCTCGTCGGCGAACACCATCAGGCCGTGCCTGCGCGCCAGATCGAGGATGCCTTCGAGGATCTCGCGCGGGTAGACGGCGCCGGTCGGATTGTTCGGGTTGATGATCACGACGGCCTTGGTGCGGTCGGTGATCTTCGAGGCGATGTCGGCGAGGTCGGGGTTCCAGTCGGAGGCCTCGTCGCAGGTGTAGTGCACGGACTTGCCGCCCGCGAGGGTCACCACCGCGGTCCACAGCGGGTAGTCGGGGGACGGGACGAGCACCTCGTCGCCGTCCTCCAGCAGCGCCTGCACGGCCATCGAGATCAGCTCGGAGACGCCGTTGCCGAGGAAGATGTCGTCGACCCCGACGTCCGTGAGCCCCATCGCCTGG
Organism: Streptomyces sp. NPDC048295; assembly: GCF_040652135.1. Taxonomy (NCBI): domain Bacteria; kingdom Bacillati; phylum Actinomycetota; class Actinomycetes; order Kitasatosporales; family Streptomycetaceae; genus Streptomyces; species Streptomyces sp. NPDC048295. The sequence goes on along the minus strand of NZ_JBEZLL010000006.1, from coordinate 171,083 downwards.
TAGCGCTGCGCCACCGCCCGGCGGGCGGACAGGATGCCGCGCGAATCCGTGTAGCCGTGGGCCTGCGGAAGCATCCGGATCATGTCCTGGACGACCTCCTCCGGCGCTTCGAAACCGAAGAGCGCGGGGTTGCCCGTGTTGAGCCGGAGCACGCTGTGGCCCGCCTCCTCCAGGGCGTTGGCGTGCTCGATGACCGGGCCCCGGATCTCGTAACAGACCTCGTCGAGCTTGCTGGACTGCCGGAATTCCATGCGGTGGCCTCCCCGACCTGATTGCGATACTTGGTTTTACCAAGCTCGGGCTTGGAAAGTCCAACAACATGTCTAGACTGCGTCGCATGCCACGTCAGCAACAGCCCGCAACGCGCCCGGTCCGCCGCCGGAGTTACGACCAGTTCTGCGCCACCGCGCGTGCCCTCGACTCCGTGGGCGACCGGTGGACCCTGCTGATCGTCCGTGAACTGCTGGCGGGCCCCCGCCGCTACACCGACCTCCACGCCGACCTGCCCGGTGTCAGCACGGATGTGCTCGCCTCCCGGCTCAGGGACATGGAGCAGAACGGTCTCGCCACCCGCCGCCGGCTCCCGCCGCCCGCCGCCGCCTCGGTGTACGAACTGACCGCGCGCGGCCACGGCCTGATGCCGGTGCTCGCCGCGCTCGCCGAGTGGGGTGCGCCCGCGCTGGCCGAACGGCGGGCCACCGACGCGGTCCGGGCCCACTGGTTCGCCCTGCCGCTGCTGCGGGCGCTGGACGGGCTGACCCATGCGGGGACCGTCGAAGTCCACCTGGACGAGGGCGAGTTCCATGTACGTGCCGGTGGTGCGCAGGGCGGAACGGCGGTCTACGGGGACGGTCCCGCCGCCCGCGCCGATGCCCGTATCGCACTCGATGTCGAGGTCTGCCTGGAACTGGCGCGGGGCGGGCTGACCCTCGCCGAGGCCGTCAAGGAAGGGCGTGTCGAGGTGTCGGGCGACGGGCCGCTCGCCGCCGAGCTGCGTGGCGAGTGACGGTCCGGCCCGGCGGGGTTCCCGCCGTCGAGCTGCGCGGCGAGTGACGGTCCGGCCCGGCGGGGTTCCCGCCGCCGGCTCCCGTTCGGCCACCGGCGGCGGTCGGTCGTACGTCAGTTGGCGAGCGTCTCCCCGTACGCCCCGAAGCCGGAGATCACCAGCCCGTCGCGGAAGGTCAGTACCTCGCTGACCCGGCCGCCGATCTGGTTGCGGTAGTCGATCACCAGGGCATGGACGCTCACCCGGACGTCCACCAGCTCGAACCGCAGCTCGGGGATGCGCGCCAGTCCGGTGGCCCAGTACGCGCGCAGAGCATCCTTGCCGTGCACCGTGCCCGAGGTGTCACCGGTCATCTGCGCGATGACGGGCGAGCTGAACGTCACGTCCTCGTGATAGTGCGTCAGAATGCGTTCCAGATCATGGCAGTTCCAGCCGTCCAGCCACTCTGCGGCGAACGTCCGGGCGAATTCGAGATCCATGGGGAAGATCGTAGGAGGGGGACGCGCCGGGAGCGGAGCGTTTTCCGGACGACGGGAGGGAACGGGGTCATGAACGGGCAGGACGCGCGGGACGGCGCGTGCGCACTCGACCCGGCGCGGCGCGCCGCGTTCGCGCGGGAGCTGATGAGGGCGCTCACCGCGCACTGCCCCGGCTCGCGGGTGGAACTGCGGGGCTCGCTCGCCCGCGGGACGGCAGACCCGTACAGCGACATCGACCTCGCCTGGACCGTGCCCGGCGACCGGTTCGACGACTGCCTCGCCGCTGTCCGCGAGGTACTCGAAGCGGTGCGGCCGCTGGACTCCCTGCGTACGGACCCGGAGTCGCGGAACTCACGGGAGCGGCGGCTGGTCTTCGCCGCATTCCGCGGGCTTCCGCTGTTCTGGCGGGTGGACCTGGAGATCGTGGCGTCCCCGGCCGCCGACGGCCGGGGACATGTCGCGGCGCACGGTGACGACTGGTCGCCGTACGCGAGCGCGCTGGCCAACGCGGTCGCCGCGACGAAGGCTGTACTGCGCGGGCAGCCGGAGAACGCCCGGGGGCTGCTGGAGCGCGGCTTCCGCCGCATCGACGCGCCGGACCGTCTGTCCGGACAGTGGTCCGCCGACATCCGCCGGCTCGCCGGGACGGCGGCCGACCGCGAACCCGGCCTGCGCCCGCTCGCCGACCGGGTGCTGCGCCTCGCCGAGAGCCACCACGCACAGCTCCTGTGGTGGGCGCTCCCCGCCGGTGTACCTGAGCGGGTCGACGAACTGGTCCTGGCGGGCCGGGACATCCAGGCCGTCCACGCGATGCGCGAGAGCGGCATCGAACCCCGTCCGGGGCTGCACGTGTGCGTGGAACTGCTGGACTGGCGCCACCGTGCGCTCGCGGACCGCATGCCGCCCCCGCCCCGCCACGACGTGGACACCCTGGCCGCCATGGCCGGCGCCCTGCCCCGCGACCCCGTGGCCGTCGAGGCGGTCTGGGACGGTGACACCCGGGGCTGGACCGTGGTGCTGACCGCCGTGCTGGCCCGGCCGTGGGAGGGCGTTGCCCTGGCCCGCTTCCGGATCGGTGCGGAGGGGAGCGGCGAGGCGGCGCGGACGGGCCGCGAACTGGCGGAGCGGCTGGGTGTCCCGTTCCGTTTCGCGAGCCCCGGTGAACCGGACGAGGACGCTCCCCGCTGGTGGGACGGCCGGGACTGAGCGCCGGGCCCGAGGCGATGATGGTGGGGTGCGATTCGAAGCGATCACCTGGGAGCGGCTGGCCGAAGCCTTCGCCGCGCATGCCGACGCCCTCGACGCCGCCGACGGCGGACCCTGGCTGAAGGTCGCCGTCGACGGCGCTCCGGCGGCCCGGACCGGGGAACTGGCCGGGCGCGTCGCGCAGGCGCTGCGGGTCCGCGGCCGTGCGGTGCTGGTCGTGTCCACCGCGGGATTCCTGCGCCCGGCGAGCCTCCGGTACGAGTACGGCAAGGAGGACCCCGACTCGTACTACGACAGCTGGTTCGACACGGGCGCGCTGTGGCGCGAGGTCTTCGGACCGCTGGAGGCCGGCGGCAGCGGGCGGGTGCTGCCCGACCTCTGGGATCCGGCGACCGACCGGGCCACCCGCAGCCCGTACCGGCCGCTGCCCGAGGGCGGAGTGCTGGTGGTGCACGGCCCATTGCTGCTGGGGCACTGGTTCCCGTTCGATCTGAGTGTCCACCTGCGGCTGTCGCCGGGCGCGCTGCGGCGCCGCACCGAGGAGAGCGAGCAGTGGACCCTGCCCGCTTTCGCGCGGTACGAGGACGAGGCGGCCCCCGGCGACCGCGCGGACGCGGTCGTACGGGCCGACGATCCGCTGCACCCGGCCTGGACGGGGTGGGCGGGGCCGCGAACCGACGCCTGATCACGAGCCGGGTCGTGGGCCGGTGTGGTGGTGGGTGGGCCGGGTTGTGGGCCGGTGCCGCCGGCACGGCCCGGGGCGGCGGGCCCGTGTCCTCGTCATGGGCCGGGGCGGCCGCCCATGGTGGTGACCGCCTCCGCGCCCGCCCGGCAGCCCGCCGCCACGGCCGAGGCGTCGTCCGCCCCCGCCAGGTACGCCGCGAGAAAGCCGCCGGTGAAGGCGTCGCCCGCGCCGGTCGAGTCCACCGCCCCGCGCACCGGGACGGCCGGGACGCGCCGGGTCACCGCGCCGCCGGCGGCGAGCAGCGCCCCGCCCTTGCCGAGCGTGACCACCACCCGGCCGGCCTGGAGGCTCAACTTGGCCGCCGCGTCGGCCGGTTCGGGCAGTCCGGTGAGCAGCCGGGCCTCGTCCGCGTTGGGCAGCAGCAGACCGGCGCCCTCCGCGGCGGCCAGGAACCGGTCGGCGCCCAGCTCGGCGAGGAAGCCGGCCGATGCCGGATCGATGCTCACCGGGATCCGTCGCCGCCGCGCCTCCCGCAGGGCGAGCAGGGCGGTCGCACGGCTCGTCGCGGCGAAGAGGAGGTAGCCGGAGAGATGGAGATGGGCGACGCCGTCCAGCATCGACGGCGACCAGTCGTCGGGGGAGAGGCGGAGCACGGCGCCGCTGTCGGTGAGGAAGGTGCGCTCGGCCGCGGAGTCGACCAGCGCGACGACGGTGGCGGTCGGCACGTCGTGGTCCACCGCCAGCAGGCAGCGCACCCCCGCCCGCCGCAGCGCGTCCCGGTGCCAGTCCGCACTGTCCGCGCCGACCCTGGCCAGCAGTCGTACGTCGGCACACCCCGAACGGGCCGCCCAGCAGGCGACGTTGGCCCCCGCGCCGCCGGGCAGGGTACGGATCCGGGCCACGGTGTCCGTACCGTGGACCAGTGCCGTTCCGTGCCGGGCCACCACGTCCGTGACCACGTCCCCGACGACGAGCAGTCCGCCCCCGGTCATCGTCCGGCCGCCGGGTCCCGGGGCGCGTCGGCCCACGCGCCGGAGATCCGCGCGGCGAGCGACACGTTTCCGCGCACGGCCGCCAGATTGGCCTCCAGCGAGGCGCCCCCGGTACCCCGCATCAGCCGGTCCAGCAGGAACGGCGTGACGGCCTGGCCCACGATGCCGCGTTCCCGGCACTCCTCCAGCGCCTCGGCCAGCACACGGTCGTGGAGCGCGGGATCCAACTGGTCCGCCGCGGCCACCGGGTTGGCGACGACCAGCGCGGAGCCCGTGCCTCCGAGCTCGTCCTGGGCCCGCATCACCGCCGCGACCTCCTCGGGCGTCCGCACCGTCCAGTCGACCGGCTCGCCCGAACTGGTCAGATAGAAGCCGGGGAAGCGGCCGGTGCCGTAACCGAGCACCGTGACGCCCAGCGTCTCCAGGCGCTGGAGCGTCGCCGGGACGTCCAGGATCGACTTCACTCCCGCGCACACCACGGTGATGCCGGTCCGTGCGAGGAGCCGGAGATCGGCGGACTCGTCCTGGGTCCGGGTCCACTCCCGGTGTACGCCGCCGAGGCCGCCGGTGGCGAAGACGCGCAGCCCGGCGCGTGCGGCCAGGAACGCCGTCGCGGACACGGTCGTCGCCCCGCTCGCCCCCGCGGCCAGGGCAGGCGCGAGGTCACGGTGGCCCAGCTTCCGCATCGCGGGATCCGTGGCGACCCGCTCCAACTGGTCCTTGTCCAGGCCGACGTGGGCCCTTCCGTCGAGTACGGCGATGGTTGCGGGCACCGCGCCCGCGGACCGTACGAGCCCTTCGAGCTCCTCGGCGACCCGCAGATTGCGGGGGCGCGGCAGACCGTGGGCGATGATCGTCGATTCCAGGGCCACGACGGGGTGGTGCGCGGCGAGGGCCGCCCGTACCTCGGTGGAGAGGGCGGGGGCGCAGGGATGTGCGCTGTGCGACGCGTTGGATGACATGTCCACATCCCTGTCGCGGGCGCAGTCGCCTCAAACGTGCGACGGGGGCAGGGGCCCGTGCGGGTCGGCCGGGCGGCCGGTGGGGAGGGCGAGTCGGTGGGCCGGTCGGTGGGCCGGGATTCCTCCGACCGATCCTGACGCATCCTGGTGCTGAGTCGTCTTCCAGCGGTCGCTAAGGTGACCGGCCATGACCACATTTGATCAAGCTCCTGCCTCGTTCGTCGTGCACATTCCGGACGCCGAACTCGAACCGGAACCGCTCGACCCCGCGCAGATCGTCTCGGGCGAGCCCGTGGTGACCGGCAAGGTGCTCTGGGAGTCGCCCGACGGCAAGCAGCTGCGCGGGATCTGGCAGATCACGCCCGGCGTGGTCACCGACACCGAGGCCAACGAACTCTTCGTGGTGGTGAGCGGCCGCGCGACCGTGGTGGTCGAGGGCGGCGCGACGCTGGAGCTCGGGCCGGGGGACGCCTGTGTGCTGCGCGAGGGCGACCGTACGACGTGGACCGTGCACGAGACGCTGCGCAAGGCCTACCACATCTGCCTCTGAGGCATCGGGAGCCGTCCGAGGCCCGTCCGAGGCCTCGGACGGCTCCGACGAAGGCTCCAGAGCCTCAGGTGCCACCGGGGTCACCGGGGCCACCGGAACCTCAGGCGTCGCGTGGAGACGTCGCTGCCGCGGGCCGGGCGAGTGCCCGGCGCAGTGCCAGCGCCGCCATCGGCAGCAGCAGACACGCTCCGACCACGTTCAGCCAGCCGTAGCTCGCCCGGGCGACGATGACCCCGGCGACGGCTCCGCCGACGCCCGCCGCCGTGTTCATGGTCAGATCCGACAGACCCTGCACGGCGGCACGGGCGGCCTGCGGCACGGAGTCGGTGAGCAGCGCCGAACCGGCGACCAGCCCCGCCGACCAGCCGAGACCGAGCGTGAAGAGACCGGCCGCCGTCTGCCCGTGACTGGCGCCCGCGGTTCCGGCCAGCAGTGCGGCGCAGGAGAGCAGTCCGACCGCCAGACCGATCACCGCGAGCCGGCCGAAGCGGTCCGACAGCCAGCCCATCACCGGGGAGAACGCGTACATCCCCGCGATGTGGCCGCTGATGACCAGGCCGATCAGCTGGAGCCCGGCGCCGTGGTGGCCCAGGTCGACCGGGGTCATCACCATGATCGAGACCATCGCGGTGTGCGAGACGGCCACCGTCACCAGCGCCAGCCGAGCCATCGGCGAGGCCCGGACCGCCGCGACTCCGGCACGCAGCGAACGGCCGGCCCGGGACTCGTCGCCCTGCGGCGCCAGCGCCCGTGCCGTGAGCAGCGGGTCCGGCCGCAGCAGCACCCCGACCACCATGGCCGCCAGCAGGAAGATCCCGGCCGCGAAGACGAACGGGCCCGCCTGCTCGGATATCGCGGAGCCGCGGAAGACATGGCCCACCGGGGCGGCGATGTTCGGCCCGAGGACCGAGCCGATCGTGGTGGCCCAGATGACCGTGGAGATCGCCCGGCCGCGCCGGTCCGGCTCGGCCAGATCCGCGGCGGCGAACCGGGCCTGCAGATTGGCCGAGGACCCCGCACCGAACCCGGCCATGCCGAGCAGCAGCAACGGGAAGCTCTCCACGAGGGTGGACAGGACCACCAGCCCCGCGCCGAGCGCGCCGATCAGATACGCCAGTACGAGACCGGGACGCCGGCCGCGCGCGGTCATCAGCGCGGCCAGCGGCAGGGAGAGCAGCGCGGTCCCGGTCACCGAGGCCGTCGGGGCCAGGCCCGACAGCGCCTCGGAGCCGCTCACCTCCGTGGCCAGCACGGGGGCCAGGGCGATACCGATGGGAACGCCGAGGCCGCCGAGTATCTGGCTGCCTATGAGCACCGCGGACGTTCTGCGCCGCAGCCCGGGAAGCTCGGCCGCCGAGACCGGCGCGGCGGGACGGCCGGGCCCGGTGGGGGTGTCAGGTGCGTCAAAGGTGTTGGTCACTGGCGCAGTGTGCCAGTCCGTACACGGGTACGAAACCGGGTCCGGACCGGGCACGGAGCACCGCCACGACGGCGGTCACCCGGGGCCGCCCCGGTACCGAGGCTCCCGGCGGCCGGCTCGGAACAGCGACTGCGGCCGGCTCAGAACAGCGGCCGGGGCAGCACGCCCTCCAGTGCCAGCAACTGCCGCTTGGTGTCGAGACCCCCGCCGAAACCGCCGAGTCCGCCGTCGCTCTCCACCACCCGGTGGCACGGCACCACCACCGGCAGCGGATTGGACGCCATGGCCACCCCGACCGCCTGTGCGGCCCCCGGCCGGCCCACGCGCCCGGCGAGCTCCCCGTATCCGACGACCGTCCCGAACGGCACACCCGTCGCCAGCTCGCGGAGCACCTGGCGGTTGAAGCCGGAGGTCAGCGACCAGTCCAGGTCGAGCGAGAACTCCCGCGGCGAGCCCGCGAAGTACGCCGCGAGCGTGCGTATCGGCTCGGCGAGGCGGGCGGAGCCGGGATTCTCCACCGGCTCCGCACCGAGCCGCGTCCGCAACTGCCCGAGCGCCTTCTCCCGCACCTCGGGACGGGCGTGGAAGACCACGCTCACCAGGCCCGTGCCGGTCGCGGCAAGGAGCAGCGGGCCGATGTCGCTCCCGACGACGGCCCACTCGACAACTCCGGTGCTGTTCATGGGATCCACGGTACGGCCGCCCACTGACAACCGGCCGCGGCCCCGGTTCAGCCCGTGGCCTCGCGCACCACGTCGGGGTTGTTGGTGATGATCCCGTCCACGCCGAGGCCCGCCGCCTTCTGGGCGCTCGCCGCGTCGTTGACCGTCCAGGTGTTGACCCGGAGCTTCTTGCCGTGCGCGCCCTTCAGCGCGTGCACCGCGTTCACGTAGTCGGCCGAAATGGAGGTGTAGGAGGGGTTGATCTGGTCGGTGAAGGCCGCGTACGAGGGCAGGTCGGCCACCGCGGGGGTGCCGAGGAACCCGGTCGTGACATCCGGGCGCAACTGGTGCACCTTCTTCACGCTGTCCGCGCCGAAGCTCTGGATGACGAGCCGGTTCTTCACGTGAGCGCGGTCCAGCCACCCCTTCTGGCGCAGCACCCGCAGGGTCTCCTTCTCGATGCCCGGGTAGATCTCGGGGCTCTTGATCTCCAGCAGCAGCTTCTGCCGGTTGCGCTCGACCCGGTCCAGGTACTGCTTGAGCGTGGGCACCCGCGTCCCGGCGAACTGCGGGCCGAACCAGCTGCCCGCGTCCAGCCGGGCGATCTCCGCCGCCGTGAAGTCCTTGACCGCCCACGAGGTCCGGTCCGGGAAGACCTCCTCGACATCGGTGGTCCGCCTCAGGTCGGTGTCGTGCACCACCACCAGCACACCGTCCTCGGTGAACTGGACGTCGTTCTCCACCCAGTCGAAGCCGAGGGCGTCGGCCTTGTCGACGGCGGCCAGGGTGTTCTCCGGCGCGTAGGCCGAAGCGCCCCGGTGGGCGAGGACGACGGGGGCGGTCCGCTTCACGTCCGTGGACCGGGCGCTCACGGCGCTGATGCCGGTGACCGCGGTGACGTGCCCGGCGCCGGCCGTGGCCAGGTCCGTGGTCCGCGTGTCGGAGCCCGACATCAGAAAGGCGCCGGTGCCCATCAGGGCGGCGGCGGCGAGAGCGGCGGTTGCGGTGCGTGCGTACACGTGTACTCCTTGCGTCAGAGGTTGCGGACGGGCCGAGAGTGGCAGTCGCGCCCCAACGGGGGACAGGCGAAGGATGGCCACAACGTGAACGCGGCCGTCGATGCCGGGTCACAGGCCGAATTCCTGCTCGATAAAATGCAGCTCTTCTGTTTGTTTGCCGGGACTCGCGCCTTAGGGTCACCCCGAAACCCGGGCTTCCGCGAAGGGCGTACGAGCATGCAGGGCACGATCGACGGTTTCAGCTACGGAGCGGTGACGCCCGTCGCGGCCTTCCTCATGGCCTGCCTCGGCGCGGCTCTCGGGCTGCGCTGCACGAACCGTTCGCTGCGCACCGAGCGCTCCTTCAAGGCCGGCTGGCTGGCCCTCGGCGCGACGTCCATCGGCTCCGGCATATGGACCATGCACTTCATCGCCATGATGGGTTTCTCCGTCGACGGCGTGACCATCGGCTACGACAAGCCGATCACCTTCGCCAGTCTCGCGGTCGCCATCGGCATGGTCGGCGTCGGCATCTTCATCGTCGGGTACCGCGGCGCCACCGGAATGGCCCTGGTGACGGGCGGCACCATCACCGGACTCGGCGTGGCCACCATGCACTACCTGGGCATGGCCGGAATGCGCCTCGAAGGGCAGTTCGAGTACGACACGGTCACCGTGGCCCTCTCCGTCGTCATCGCCGTGGTGGCCGCCACCACCGCGCTCTGGGCGGCCGTCTCCGTCCACGGGTTCCTGCCCAGCCTCGGGGCCAGCGTCGTGATGGCCGTCGCGGTGAGCGGCATGCACTACACGGGAATGGCCGCGCTCAGCGTCCATCTGCACCCCGGCGCCCTCCCCGACACCGCCGCGGCCGACGCGGCGACCGCACCGCTGGTGCCGCTGCTGATCGGCCCCGGCTGCTTCCTGATCCTCGCCGCGGTGGTCGTGATGTTCGACCCGCTGATGGTGATGGGCACCCCGGACTGGAACGATCCGGGGAACGCGGGGACCGGCCGGCCGCCCGGGATACCGGCCCAGCGGCAGGTGCCGCGGTTCGGCACGCATGCCGATCCGGCCTCGTTCCACTCCCGGCCGCGCGACCCCGCGCCGCCGGGGGAATGGTGATCGGGGCCCGGCACATCGGCTGACCCCGTCCGGTTGTCAGTGGTGGGTCGTACGGTGGTTCCATGCGGCCCGTTTCGAAGATCGAACGTTCGGTGGCGCCTTTCGAGGTCGTCAGTCCCTACCAGCCCAGCGGCGACCAGCCCGCGGCCATCGCCGAGCTGGAGCGGCGCATCCGCGCCGACGAGAAGGACGTCGTCCTGCTCGGCGCGACCGGCACCGGTAAATCGGCGACCACCGCGTGGATGATCGAGAAGCTGCAGCGCCCCACGCTCGTGATGGCACCGAACAAGACACTCGCCGCGCAGCTGGCGAACGAGTTCCGCGAGCTGCTGCCCAACAACGCCGTCGAGTACTTCGTCTCGTACTACGACTACTACCAGCCCGAGGCGTACGTCCCGCAGTCGGACACCTACATCGAGAAGGACTCCTCGATCAACGAGGAGGTCGAGCGGCTGCGCCACTCCGCGACGAATTCGCTGCTCACCCGGCGCGATGTCGTCGTGGTCGCCTCGGTCTCCTGCATCTACGGCCTCGGTACGCCCCAGGAGTACGTGGACCGGATGGTCCAGCTCAAGGTGGGCGACGAGATCGACCGGGACCAGCTGCTGCGCCGCTTCGTCGAGATCCAGTACACCCGCAACGACCTCGCGTTCACCCGGGGCACCTTCCGGGTCCGCGGCGACACCATCGAGATCTTCCCGGTCTACGAGGAGCTCGCCGTCCGCATCGAGATGTTCGGCGACGAGATCGAGGCGCTCTCCACCCTCCACCCGCTCACCGGAGAGGTGATGAGCGAGGACCAGTCCCTCCACGTCTTCCCCGCCAGCCACTACGTCGCGGGCCCCGAGCGCATGGAGAAGGCGGTCAGCGGCATCGAGCAGGAGCTGGGGCAGCGCCTGGCCGAGCTGGAGAAGCAGGGCAAGATGCTGGAGGCCCAGCGGCTGCGGATGCGCACCACGTACGACATCGAGATGCTCCGGCAGATCGGCACCTGCTCCGGCGTCGAGAACTACTCGATGCACTTCGACGGCCGCTCGCCCGGCACCGCCCCCAACACCCTTCTCGACTACTTCCCCGAGGACTTCCTCCTCGTCCTCGACGAGTCGCACGTCACCGTCCCGCAGATCGGTGCGATGTACGAGGGCGACGCCTCCCGCAAGCGCACCCTCGTCGACCACGGCTTCCGGCTCCCCTCCGCGCTCGACAACCGCCCGCTGAAGTGGGAGGAGTTCCTGAGCCGGATCGACCAGACCGTCTATCTCTCCGCCACCCCCGGGAAGTACGAGCTGTCCCGGGGCAAGGGCTTCGTGGAGCAGATCATCCGCCCCACCGGCCTCGTCGACCCCGAGGTGGTCGTCAAGCCCACCGAGGGCCAGATCGACGACCTGGTGCACGAGATCCGCACCCGCGCCGAGAAGGACGAGCGGGTCCTGGTCACCACCCTCACCAAGAAGATGGCCGAGGACCTCACCGACTACTTCCTGGAGCTCGGCATCCAGGTCCGCTATCTGCACAGCGACGTCGACACGCTGCGCCGCATCGAGCTGCTGCGCGAGCTGCGCTCCGGCGAGTACGACGTACTGGTCGGCATCAACCTCCTGCGCGAGGGACTCGACCTGCCCGAGGTGTCGCTCGTCGCCATCCTCGACGCGGACAAGCAGGGCTTCCTGCGCTCGGGGACGTCCCTGATCCAGACCATCGGCCGCGCCGCCCGAAACGTCTCGGGACAGGTCCATATGTACGCGGACAAGGTCACCCCGGCGATGGACCAGGCCATCGACGAGACCAACCGCCGCCGCGAGAAGCAGATCGCGTACAACACCGAGCGCGGTCTCGACCCGCAGCCGCTGCGGAAGAAGATCAACGACATCGTCGCGACGATCGCCCGCGAGGAGGTCGACACCGAGCAGCTGCTCGGCACCGGCTACCGCCAGGCGAAGGGCGCCAAGGCGCCCGTTCCCGCACTGGGCGTCAAGGCGGCCGCGTCCAAGAAGGCCAAGGGCGGCGAAACGGTCACCGACCGGCCCGCCACCGAACTCGCCGGAATCATCGAGGAGATGACCGACCGGATGCGGGCAGCCGCCGCGGACCTCCAGTTCGAGGTGGCGGCGCGACTGCGCGACGAGGTCGGGGAGTTGAAGAAGGAGCTGCGCCAGATGCGCGAAGCGGGCCTTGCCTGAGCCCGTGGCATCCGGTGTGTTGCAGGACCGACACAAAACGGCCCGGAGCGGCCGCGCCACCGGCGCGACTGCGTAGGGTGCTGGGAAACCGCGCACGGATGGTTGCGGGGAAAGCGGAGAGGGGACAGCGCGTGACGGTCAATATGACCAAGGGTCAGGCCATCAGCCTGCAGAAGAGCGACGGGGGGACCCTGACCGCGGTGCGGATGGGGCTCGGCTGGCAGGCGGCACCGCGCCGGGGTCTGTTCGGTTCACGTACACGGGAGATCGACCTCGATGCGTCGGCGGTGCTCTTCGCCGACAAGCAGCCGGTCGACGTGGTTTTCTTCCGCCACCTCGTCAGTGATGACGGCTCGGTCAAGCACACCGGGGACAACCTGGTCGGCGGCGCCGGTTCCGGCGGCGACGACGAGGCGATCCTCGTCGACCTGCAGCGGGTGCCGGTCCACATCGACCAGATCGTCTTCACGGTGAATTCCTTCACCGGCCAGACGTTCCAGGAGGTGCAGAACGCCTTCTGCCGCATCGTCGACGAGACCAACGGCCAGGAGCTCGCCCGCTACACGCTGGACGGCGGCGGGCAGTACACCGCTCAGATCATGGCGAAGGTGCACCGCTCGGGGAACGCCTGGCAGATGACGGCCCTCGGCAACCCGGCCAACGGCCGCACCTTCCAGGACCTGATGCCGGCGATTCTGCCGCACCTGTAGGCAGGGCCCGACCGGAGGAGGGTGCCGGGATCTCTCGGCACCCTCCGAGCCGGTACACATCGGTACCCGCAGCTCCCGGAGGCATCGGCCGCCGGGAGCTGCACCGCATGACGCCGCACCGCACAACACCGCACCACGCAGCGCCGCACCGCACGCGGCGCACCACGCAGCAGTGAATCGTCGAGGGGACAGGGCAATGACGGCCGAGCTGGTCCGGGGGCAGAACCACACCTTGCCCCAGACCCGTCTGGAGATCCGGGTATCGGCCGGCACGCCTGTCGTGGCCGGTGCCACGCTCGGCGACGAGAACGGAACGGTGCACGGCACCGAGTGGATCGCCCACCCGGGATCGCCCCAGCTCCCCGGGCTCGAAGTGTCCCGACAGGCCGCCGCCGACCACCGGCTCGCCGTGGACCTCGACGCCCTGCCCGCCCCGGTGCACCGGGTCACCGTGCTGCTGGCCCTGCCGACGGGAGCCGGCGGCCCGGTCCGGTTCGGCGCGGTCGCCTCCCCGTTCGTCGCCGTCACCGGGCTCGACGGCACCGAGATCGCCACCTTCACCCTCACCGGGCTGGACACCGAGTCCGCGGTCGCGGCCCTGGAGCTCTACCGCCGCCAGGGCGCCTGGAAGGTACGCGCCGTCGGCCAGGGCTACGCGGGCGGCCTCGCCGCCATGCTCGCCGACCAGGGCCTGCCCGGGGCCGCCGAGCTGGCCCACTCCATCCAGGACGCGGTCACCCGGGCGATGGCCCGCTCGGTGGCCCCGCCCCCGCCGCGCACCCCGGACGCCGGCCGGGTCGGACCCGGCGCCGGCCCCGTGCCGCCCCCGGACGGCCGCCGGCCCGCCGCCCAGCCGCCCGAACCGCTCACGGAGCCCGTCACCCCGCCGCCCGCCGCCCCGACGGGCGGGCCCATCAGCTACGCGCACCCGCGCCGCCAGTCCGCCGCACCCCCGCCGCCCCCGCCCACCGCGCCGCCCGCCGAGCCGGGCCGCCCCGCACAGCCCGTCGCCGGGGACGCGACCGGCTGGTCCATGGACGAGCGCCTCTACAACCAGATCTGGGGCATGTTCGAGGACCTGGCCCGCACCACCGCCGCCTATCGCAGCGCCGTCGACTTCGCCGAGTCCCGCATGGAGCAGGAGCTCGACCGGACCCTGTCCGACCCGCGCAGCCGGATCGGCGGCGCGGGGGACCGGGCCCGCGCGGAGGCCCGGGCCAAGCGCGACGAGCTGACCACCCGGGCCCGCGGGGCCCTCGACCGCGACCTCGCCCAGCTCGCCGCCGAGGCCGACGTGGTGGAGCCCGCGCTGCCCGCCCCGTTCGCGGGCTGGGACAATCCCGTCTGGCACGCCTACCGCGTCCCGATGGAGATTCCCATGGCGCTGCGCATCGGCGACCTCCACCTGCCCGAGAACCCCGGTCTGCACATCCCGCTGCTGGTCCGGCTGCCGCTGGAGCGCGGCATCTGGATCGACAGCGGCCGTACGGCGTCCGAGGCCGCGGCGGTGCTGGACGGTGCCCGGCTGCGCGGCCTCGCCATGGAGAGCGCGGTCGCGCACGCGGCCCGGCTGCTGGCCGTCTACCCGGCCGACGAGTTCTCGGTCCATGTCATCGACCCCTCCGGCTCGGCGGCCGGAGCGCTCGCACCCCTGGTGCGGTCCGGGGCACTCGCGGGGCCGCCCGCCTCCGGAGCGGGAGGCGTGGCCACGGTCCTCGCTCATCTCACCCGGCGCGTCGACCTGGTGCAGATGGCGATCCGGGCCGGCGCCGCCGACTCGCTTCCGCCGGACGTGGACACGGGCGAGCAGCTGCTGATCGTCAACGACTTCCCGCACGGCTTCGACGACCGGGCCGTCACCCAGCTGCGCTACCTCGCCGACGAGGGGCCCTCGGTCGGCGTCCATCTGCTGATGGTCGCGGACCGGGAGGACGCCAGCGCGTACGGGCCGGTGCTCGACCCGCTGTGGCGCTCGCTGCTCCGGCTCACCCCGGTCGCCGACGACCACCTCGCCGACCCCTGGGTGGGGCACGCCTGGACGTACGAGCCGTCCCGGATACCGCAGGGCAGCCGGGTCCTGGAGCAGGTGCTCGCCAAGGTGGCCGCGGCCCGTCGCCCCCGGCGCCTCTGAGCCCGGCGGACGCACCGGCACCGACCTGAGCCGGGCGCACCGGCCCGTACCCGGGCCGGTGCGCCCGGCTTTGCTTACACCGCCCCTACCAGCGCTTTTGAATGATCTTTACCCTCCTCTTTACCTTTCCTTGGTATTTCCTGTACTGTTCTTTGGGCGGAGGGGAGTACTCCCATACGCGGCGTTCCCGTCAATACGGACCGTGACCGGTCCCGGGGCGCCGGCCCGTGGCGCGCAGCCCGTGCGCCCGGGTGGAAGAGACCTCCGGCAGCGACGACGCTGATCAGTAGCCGTAGCGAACTGCCGGAGGCGCAGTGGACGTTTCATGGACCCTCTGGGTGCTGACCATTCTTGGTCTGTCAGCCCTTATCGCCGTCGACTTCTTCATCGGGCGCAAGCCCCATGACGTGACGACCAAGGAAGCCGGGATCTGGACGGTCGTCTGGATCGCGCTGGCCGTCCTCTTCGGGCTCGGCCTGCTGCTCTTCGGCGAGAGCCAGGCCTCGGGCGAGTTCTTCGCCGGCTTCATCACCGAGAAGTCGCTCAGTGTCGACAACCTCTTCGTCTTCGTCCTGATCATGGCGAAGTTCTCGGTCCCCTCACACCTCCAGCAGCGGGTGCTGCTGATCGGTGTGCTGATCGCGCTGGTGCTGCGGGCGGTCTTCATCGCCGCCGGTGCCGCCGTGATCGCCAACTTCTCGTGGGTCTTCTACATCTTCGGAGCGTTCCTGATCTACACCGCCTGGAAGCTCATCCAGGAGGCGCGGGCAGGCGAGGAAGAGGAGGAGTTCGAGGAGAACCGTCTGCTCAAGACGATCGAGCGCCGCTTCGGGGTGGCCGACCGCTACCACGGCACCAAGCTCTTCATCCGGAACAACGGCAAGCGCGTCCTGACGCCGCTGATGGTCGTCATGCTCGCCATCGGCACCACCGATGTGCTCTTCGCCCTGGACTCCATCCCCGCGATCTTCGGTCTGACCCAGGACCCGTACATCGTCTTCACCGCCAACGCCTTCGCCCTGATGGGGCTGCGGCAGCTGTACTTCCTGATCGGCGGGCTGCTGAAGAAGCTGGTCCACCTCAGCTACGGGCTCTCCGTCATCCTCGGCTTCATCGGGGTGAAGCTGGTGCTGCACGCACTGCACGAGTCCGGGGTGCACGTCCCCGAGATCTCCATCCCGGTCTCGCTCGGCGTCATCTGCGGCGTGCTGGTGATCACCACGATCACCAGTCTCATGGCCAACAAGAAGCAGGCCCGGGCGGAGTCTGCCGAGGACGCGGACGAGACCGCCGGCAAGGGCGCAGGCGTGGACGCCTGACCGCTGCGGCGGACGGGAACGGCACGGGCCGGGGCGGGCAGCGATTCGCTGCCCGCCCCGGCCCGTGCCCACCTCGTGCGCTCGGCCTCGCGCCGGCCGGTGTCACCAGCCGCGGGCGCGCCACTGCGGCAGTTGCGGACGCTCGTCGCCGAGCGTGGTGTCGTGGCCGTGTCCGGGGTAGACCCAGGTCTCGTCGGGAAGCTGGTCGAAGAGCTTGGTCTCCACGTCGTGGAGCAGGCTCGCGAAGGCCTCGGGGTCCTTGTGCGTATTGCCGACCCCGC
Organism: Streptomyces sp. NPDC048295; assembly: GCF_040652135.1. Classification (NCBI taxonomy): domain Bacteria; kingdom Bacillati; phylum Actinomycetota; class Actinomycetes; order Kitasatosporales; family Streptomycetaceae; genus Streptomyces; species Streptomyces sp. NPDC048295. Next base: position 154,380 of record NZ_JBEZLL010000006.1, on the reverse strand, counting down.
CGGGGAAGAGGCAGTCCCCGGTGAACAGGTGCGGGGCGCCGTGCGGGTCGTCGTAGACCAGCGCGATGGAGCCCGGGGTGTGCCCCACGAGGTGGCGGGCGGTCAGGGTGACCTCGCCCACGCGGACCGTTCCACCGTCGTCGACGAGGACATCGGTCGGGACCGGGATGCCCTCGGCGTCGTACCGCCCGGCGTAGGTACGCGCTCCGGTGGCCGCGACCACCTCGGCCAGCGCCTGCCAGTGGTCGCCGTGCCGGTGGGTGGTGACGACGGACGCGATGCCGTCGTCACCGATCAGCCGCAGCAGCGTGCCGGCCTCGGCGGCCGCGTCGATCAGGAGCTGCTCGCCGGTGGCCCGGCAGCGCAGCAGATACGCGTTGTTGTTCATCGGGCCGACGGCGACCTTGGAGATCATCAGATCCGTCAGCTCGTGCACGTCCGCGCGTCCGCCGACCTTGACCGCTCCGCTGTACGTCATGACTCTCAGCCTATAGCGGGGGCAGTGCGGGAAGCGGGCCGCCTTCGACGGTCAGCGCCGCCCCGTCGCGGCGCCCGCAGAGCCAGCCGAGGAGTTCGGGGGCCGCGCCGCGAACGGTGACGGGTCCGCCCTCCGCGCCGCCGCCGGTCGTCCGGATCGGCCCCCGGTCGTCGTCCAGCCTCGTGGACACGACATCGGGGTGCCCCTCGAACCTCTCGGCGAGGAACTCGATCTCCCGCGCGACGAACTCCTGGGGCAGGTCCTCCAGCTCGTAGCCGATCCCCAGGTCGACATGGTGCAGCTCGACCTCGACCCGGCGGCGGAAGGGGAGCCGGGAGGCGGAGTCCGTGACGCCGTTGCGCAGGGTGACCGTGCGCGACCAGTCGGCCGGGGCCGCGGCGGCGGCCGCGAAGCGGTCCGCGCTCCCGGACAGGTCGGCCAGCTGCTCGGCCGGCGGCCGGGGCGCGTCGCGCTCGATGTCGCGGTCGCGGGTTTCGCTGTCTGCGTACATGGGCCGGCCCTGGAGAACATTTACGAGCGCGTCGGCGTTACGGGAGAGGTGCGCAACGACATGGCCCCGGCTCCAGCCGGGAAGTCGCGACGGCTCGGCCAGTGCGGCGGCGTCCATTTTTCCGGTGGCGCTGAGCAGCCGATCGGTTGCTTCACGTACGGCTTCCAGGTCGTGCGCATGATCAATCATGAGGCTGAGCCTAGCCTCGCCACTCATTCGGGTGAAGGAGTCCACAGCCGTCCGTAAATCGAATGCGCGTGCTATACGCTCGGGGTCGAAAGCTTCGTACATCGCTGTGGCGCCCCCCATACCCTGGGACAGGGGCTCAGTTCCCCCACTTCTCTCCAGAAAGGTGCGGACCGGCGTGGCCGACCGTCTCATCGTCCGTGGCGCTCGCGAGCACAACCTCAAGAACGTCTCGCTCGACCTTCCCCGCGACTCCCTGATCGTCTTCACCGGGCTCTCCGGGTCGGGCAAGTCGTCCCTCGCGTTCGACACGATCTTCGCCGAGGGCCAGCGGCGCTACGTGGAGTCCCTCTCCTCGTACGCCCGCCAGTTCCTCGGCCAGATGGACAAGCCGGACGTGGATTTCATCGAGGGTCTCTCGCCCGCCGTCTCCATCGACCAGAAGTCGACCTCGCGCAACCCTCGCTCGACGGTCGGCACCATCACCGAGGTCTACGACTACCTCCGGCTGCTCTTCGCCCGGATCGGCAAGCCGCACTGCCCGGAGTGCCGCCGGCCCATCTCGCGCCAGTCGCCGCAGGCGATCGTCGACAAGGTGCTCGGCCTGCCCGAGGGCAGCCGGTTCCAGGTGCTCTCGCCGCTGGTGCGCGAGCGCAAGGGCGAGTTCGTCGACCTCTTCGCCGATCTGCAGACCAAGGGCTACAGCAGGGCCCGGGTCGACGGCGAGACCATCCAGCTCTCCGAGCCGCCCAAGCTGAAGAAGCAGGAGAAGCACACCATCGAGGTGGTCATCGACCGCCTCACGGTGAAGGAGGGCGCCAAGCGCCGGCTGACCGACTCGGTCGAGACCGCGCTCGGGCTCTCCGGAGGCATGGTCGTGCTCGACTTCGTCGACCTCCCCGAGGAGGACCCCGAGCGTGAGCGGATGTACTCCGAGCACCTCTACTGCCCGTACGACGACCTCTCCTTCGAAGAGCTCGAACCGCGCTCCTTCTCCTTCAACTCGCCCTTCGGCGCCTGCCCCGACTGCACGGGTATCGGTACGCGGATGGAGGTCGACCCGGAGCTGATCGTCCCCGACGAGGAGAAGTCGCTCGACGAGGGCGCGATCCACCCCTGGTCGCACGGCCACACCAAGGAGTACTTCGGCCGGCAGATCAACGCGCTCGCCGACGCCCTCGGTTTCCGTACGGACATCCCCTGGGCCGGGCTGCCGCAGCGGGCCAGGAAGGCCCTGCTCCACGGCCACAAGATCCAGACCGAGGTCCGCTACCGCAACCGCTACGGGCGCGAGCGCGCGTACACCACCCCCGCCTTCGAGGGCGCGGTGCAGTTCGTCAAGCGGCGCCACTCCGACGCCGAGAGCGACTCCAGCCGGGAGCGCTTCGAGGGCTACATGCGTGAGGTGCCCTGCCCGACCTGTGAGGGCACCCGGCTCAAGCCGATCGTCCTCGCGGTGACGGTGATGGAGCGGTCCATCGCCGAGGTCGCGGCGATGTCGATCAGCGAGTGCGCCGAGTTCCTCGGCCGGATGAAGCTCAACGCCCGCGACAAGAAGATCGCCGAGCGGGTGCTGAAGGAGGTCAACGAACGGCTGAGGTTCCTGGTCGACGTCGGCCTCGACTACCTCTCGCTCAACCGCGCGGCCGGCACCCTGTCCGGCGGCGAGGCCCAGCGCATCCGGCTCGCCACCCAGATCGGCTCGGGCCTGGTCGGCGTGCTGTATGTGCTGGACGAGCCGTCGATCGGCCTGCACCAGCGGGACAACCACCGGCTGATCGAGACCCTCGTCCGGCTCCGCGACATGGGCAACACGCTCATCGTCGTCGAGCACGACGAGGACACCATCAAGGTCGCCGACTGGGTCGTCGACATCGGCCCCGGCGCCGGTGAGCACGGCGGCAAGGTGGTCCACTCCGGATCGCTCAAGGAGCTGCTGGCCAACGGCGAGTCGATCACCGGTCAGTACCTGAACGGCGAGAAGTCGATCCCGATGCCCGACGTCCGGCGCCCCGTCGACCCGCAGCGCAGGCTCACGGTGCACGGAGCCCGGGAGAACAACCTCCAGGACATCGACGTCTCCTTTCCGCTCGGCCTGCTCACGGCCGTCACGGGCGTCTCGGGTTCGGGGAAGTCGACGCTGGTCAACGACATCCTCTACACCCACCTGGCGCGCGAGCTGAACGGTGCCAAGTCGGTCCCCGGCCGGCACACCCGGGTCGACGGCGACGACCTGGTCGACAAGGTCGTCCACGTCGACCAGTCGCCCATCGGCCGCACGCCCCGGTCCAACCCGGCCACGTACACCGGTGTCTTCGACCATGTCCGCAAGCTGTTCGCGGAGACGATGGAGGCGAAGGTGCGCGGCTATCTGCCGGGCCGCTTCTCCTTCAACGTCAAGGGCGGCCGCTGCGAGAACTGCTCCGGCGACGGCACCATCAAGATCGAGATGAACTTCCTGCCGGATGTGTACGTCCCGTGCGAGGTCTGCCACGGAGCGCGCTACAACCGGGAGACCCTTGAGGTCCACTACAAGGGCAAGTCCATCGCCGAGGTGCTGGACATGCCGATCGAGGAGGGCCTGGAGTTCTTCGAGGCCGTTCCGACGATCGCCCGCCACCTCCGTACGCTCAACGAGGTGGGCCTCGGGTACGTGCGGCTCGGCCAGTCCGCGCCGACGCTCTCCGGCGGTGAGGCGCAGCGCGTGAAGCTCGCCAGCGAGCTGCAGAAGCGCTCCACCGGCCGCACGGTCTACGTCCTGGACGAGCCGACCACGGGTCTGCACTTCGAGGACATCAGCAAGCTCATCAAGGTGCTCTCCGGGCTGGTCGACAAGGGCAACTCGGTGATCGTCATCGAGCACAACCTCGATGTGATCAAGACCGCGGACTGGGTCATCGACATGGGCCCCGAGGGAGGCAGCGGCGGTGGTCTGGTCATCGCCGAGGGCACTCCCGAGGAGGTCGCCGGCGTGCCGGCCAGCCACACCGGCAAGTTCCTCCAGGGCATCCTGGACCCGGACCGGGTGAGCGAGGCCGCGGTGCCCGCGGCCCGCAAGCCGGTGCGGAAGGCGGCCGCGAAGAAGGCGGTCGCCGCCAAGTCGACCCCGGCGAGGAAGACGGCCACGGCCAGGACGAGCACCGACGGGACCGCGAGGACGGCCGCGGCGAAGAAGCCCGCGGCGAAGAGGGCGACCCGCACGCGCAAGGCCTGACGCCTCCGGCGGAACAGGGAAAGCGGCCTCCGGACCCCCGGGGGCCGCTTTCCCTGTTCCGCCGCCGCGGCCGAGCCGCTGACCAGGGACGACCGTTCCCGGGTGGCCCGGCCGCAGGGCTGCCGCTCTCCGCCGGTATCGTCGGTTCTGTCACCGATGGCACCGAGGGCTCCGACGGCTCCGATGCCCGCGGTACCCCTGGTACCCGCGGCGCTCGGGTCGCGCCCGGCGCCCATCCACCCCTTCGAACAGTGGAGACCGCATGTCCGGCCAGCCCGCCGCCCGCCGTACCGTGCTGAAGGGCGCCGCTCTCGCCGGCGCCGCCGGGCTGGGAGTGGCCGCCTGCTCGACCGAATCGAAGCTCGGCCACGCCGAGACGCCGACGCCGACCGCCCCCGTCGAGCTCGGCGCGCCGGACGACATCCCGGTCGGCGGATCCAAGCTCTACCGCAATGAGCGGGTCATCGTGAACTGCCCGGCCAAGGGCCAGTACAAGGCGTTCAGCGCCCAGTGCACCCACGCCGGCTGCCTGCTGGACAAGGTCGAGGACAACGTGGGGACGTGCCCCTGCCACGGCAGCCACTTCGACACCACGACCGGCAAGGCGACACGCGGCCCGGCGACCGCGCCGCTGCCCGCGGTCCCGGTCAGGGTCGAGGGCGGAAGGCTGGTCGCGGGCCCCGAGGCCTGACCCGGTCCGCGCCCCGGCGCCCGGCGCCGGCCCGGGACCGGTTCACTCCCAGTCCCAGTCGATGCCGACCAGACCGGGCCGCACACCCTGCTCCACCAGGTGAACGGTCCGGTGCCTGCCGGTCAGCGTGAGGTCCGTACGGGCGCCGCGCGGCGCCCCCGCCGAGACCTGCGCGAAGCGCCGGCACCGCACCGGCAGCGCGGCCTCGTCGAAGGCCACCTGCAGCACGTACTGCCCGCCGCCGAAGCTGAACCCCCGTACGTACTCGCCGCACGGGCCTCCCGTGCCGTCGTCGAAGCCGTAGCCGAACAGATGGGTGTCGCCCGCCCTCAGCCGGGTGTCGAAGAGCAGCTCGGCGACGAGCACCCCCGTCCCGCGGTCCCAGCGGACCCGCCCCGTCCGGCAGTTCTCCCGGGCCGTCACCGTCACCCGCGCCGGATCGCAGCCCGGATCGCCCCGGTGCACGGCGAGGTAGCGGTCGATGTCGTCCCGGTGGGCGCGCACCACGTGCTGCGACTCGCGCTGCCGCAGCTGGCGGCCGGAACCGATCCGCACCCGCTCGTGATGCCCCACCGTGTGCAGCCCGCCGTCCACCGGTGATCCCATCTCCGCGAGCAGCCGCTCCACGGCCCCGGACGACTCCATCAGGGACCGGTACGAACGGGCGGCCGGACGGTCGGCCTCCGGGCGCGCACTCCCCGTCCCCAGCAGCCGGAGCAGCGAGTTCCGCGGCAGCTCCAGCACCTCCTCCAGCGCCTTCACGGCCCGCAGGGACTCGGCGCGCTGCGGGCGCCTGGCCCCCTGCTGCCAGTAACTCAGGCTCGTCACACCGACCTTGACCCCGCGGTGCGCGAGATGGTGCTGCACCCGCTGGAGCGGCAGCCCCCGCACCGAGAGCGCGGTGCGCAGCGCCAGATGGAACGGGCCGGTGTGCAGCACCTGCGCCAGTTCGGCCTCGGTGTGCTGCATGGGGTCCTCCAGGTGAACGTTCACGACGCGGCGTGGGAGAACGCGTCGCCGGTGGCGGTGCCGCAGGTGGCCGGGGGAGGGCCGTTCACGTATCCGCCACGCCGTTCACACCGCGATGTTCCCCCGCATTGAAGCGTGTTGACCCGTCCCCGACAACGGTTGATGCTCCTCGGACAGCGTCCGGACGCGCTCCTCCGACCCCACACCCCCGCCTCGGGAGGAACGTCATGCGTAACCGAAGAATCCGAACGGGACTGCTCCCGGCCGCGGCCGCCCTGGCCGCCGCACTCCTCGCCGTGCCGTCCGCGACCGCCTCGGCGGCGGCACCGCGCACCGAGGGCGCCGCCACCACGGCCCGGAGCGCCACCGAGGGCACCGCCGTCGCCGCCACCCAGCGTCTGAACATCACCATGCAGGCCCAGCAGAAGACCAACTGGTGCTGGGCCGCCTCCGGCAACACCATCGCCACCTGGTTCGGCCGCACCTACTCGCAGAACCAGTTCTGCAACGCCGCCTTCGGCCGCGCACAGGGCTACGAGTGCCCCAACTCGCAGGCCACGCTCGGCAATGTCCAGGACGGTCTGTACTGGGCCGGCATCACCCCCGGTTCGTACGTCACCGGCTGGCTGCGCTACCCCACCGTCCAGGCCGAGATCGCCGCGGGCCGCCCCGTCGAGACCCGCATCCAGTGGTCGTCGGGCGGTGGCCACATGCATGTCCTGTACGGGTACGACGACTCCGACAGCTGGGTCTACTGGGGCGATCCCTGGCCCTCCAACAACCGCTACAACTGGGCCTCGCACGCCTGGTACGTGAACAACGACGAGTTCTCCTGGACCCACTCCCTCTACCGGATCGGAGCGTGACGAGATGATCCGCAGGACCGCACGCACCGCCCGGTCCACGGCCGCCGCTCTGGCCGCCACCGGAGTCCTGGCCGGCGCCGCCCTGCTCACCGTCGCCCCGGAGGCGGCCGCCGCCACCGGACCCACCGCAGGGCCGGCCGCCCTGGCCGCCGCCCGGCAGGCGGCGACCGACCCCGCGACCCTGGACACCCTGGCCCGGTTCTTCGCCCGTGAGGGCACCCTCACGAGGTCGGCGGCTCCACCGCGCATCGAGGGCGCCGCCGTCCCCGTGCACACCCTCGATCCGGACTTCGTCGCCGGGAAGCCGGGCGCGCCCGTCGCAAGACTGGACTACCTCGCCACCACGGCTGTCGCCCCGGACGGCCGGAAGGCGTCGCTGTGGACCCTTCCGAAGGAAGGGAAGGACGGCGGCTGGCAGGTGGTGAACATCGCCACCGGCGACGACGAGACGAGATACGCCGCCGCGGGCGCCCGGAAGCTGCCCGGCGGGACGGTGTTCCGGGAGTCGCAGGTGGACGCCTGGTACGTCCAGAAGGGGGCGAAGGTGCTCCCGCTGGACCAGGACGCGGTCCGCGCCGTCGGCGCCCGCGGCACCACACTGGCCGCCTACCGCGCCCGGGTGCGGGAGGCGTACGGCGACAAGCTCCCCGGCTCCGGATACGCCCGCTCCGGCAAGGCGGGCGGCTACGCCCCGTCCGCCGCCGCACCCGGCAGCCGGGAGACCCGGCCGGTCGCCGCGAGCACGGTGCCCGGTCCGGCCCTGACCGCCGCCTCGGCCGCCGCCGGAGCGGGCGCCCTCGTGGTCCTCGGCCTCGGCGGGTTCACCTTCCTGCGCAACCGCCGCCACCGGGAGAACCCGTGACCGGCGGCGGCATCCGCTGACCCGTGCTCCGGGGCGCGCTCCCGCGATCCGCGCCCCGGAGCACGGCACCACTTCCGGTCCGGCCGCACTGTCACTGCCCGCAAGTAGGGTGGGACACATGGCAGACCCCTCCAGCTACCGCCCCAAGCCGGGACAGATCCCCGACTCCCCGGGGGTCTACAAGTTCCGCGACGAGCACCGCCGGGTGATCTACGTCGGCAAGGCCAAGAACCTGCGCCAGCGCCTGGCCAACTACTTCCAGGACCTGGCCTCGCTCCATCCGCGTACGCGCACGATGGTCACCACGGCCGCCTCGGTGGAATGGACGGTCGTCTCCACCGAGGTCGAGGCCCTCCAGCTGGAGTACTCCTGGATCAAGGAGTTCGACCCGCGGTTCAACGTCAAGTACCGGGACGACAAGAGCTATCCGTATCTCGCGGTCACGCTCAACGAGGAGTTCCCGCGCGTCCAGGTCATGCGCGGTGCCAAGAAGAAGGGCGTGCGCTACTTCGGTCCGTACGGTCACGCCTGGGCGATCCGCGAGACGGTCGACCTGATGCTCCGGGTCTTCCCGGTGCGCACCTGCTCCGCCGGAGTCTTCAAGAACGCCGCCAGGACCGGCCGTCCGTGTCTCCTCGGCTACATCGGCAAGTGCTCGGCCCCCTGCGTCGGCCGCGTCACCCCCGAGGAACACCGCGAACTGGCCGACGACTTCTGCGACTTCATGGCCGGCCGGACCGGTACGTACATCCGCCGCCTGGAGAAGGACATGATGGCGGCGGCCGAGGAGATGGAGTACGAGCGGGCGGCCCGGCTCCGCGACGACGTGGAGGCCCTCAAGCGGGCCATGGAGAAGAGCGCCGTCGTGCTGGCCGACGCCACCGACGCCGACCTGATCGCGGTCGCAGAGGACGAGCTCGAAGCCGCCGTCCAGATCTTCCACGTACGCGGCGGCCGGGTGCGCGGCCAGCGCGGCTGGGTCACCGACAAGGTCGAGAACGTCGACACCTCCGGCCTGGTCGAGCACGCACTCCAGCAGCTGTACGGCGAGGAGGCGGGCGACGCCGTCCCCAAGGAGGTCCTCGTCCCGGCCCTGCCCGAGGACCCGGACGCGGTCTCCCAGTGGCTCGCCGGCCGCCGCGGCTCCCAGGTCAGCCTGCGCATTCCGCAGCGCGGCGACAAGAAGGACCTGATGGCGACGGTCCAGCGCAACGCCCAGCAGGCGCTCGGGCTGCACAAGACCAAGCGGGCCTCGGACCTGACCACCCGCTCCCGCGCCCTGGAGGAGATCGCCGAGGCACTCGGCCTCGACACCGCCCCGCTGCGCGTCGAGTGCTTCGACATCTCGCATCTCCAGGGCGACGACGTGGTCGCCTCCATGGTCGTCTTCGAGGACGGGCTCGCCCGCAAGAGCGAGTACCGCCGCTTCCAGATCAAGGGCTTCGAGGGCCAGGACGACGTCCGGTCGATGCACGAGGTGATCGGCCGGCGTTTCAAGAGGTACCTCCAGGACAAGGAGCGCACCGGGGAGTGGGAGGAGACCCCCGCCCCGACCGGACCGGTCCCGGACACCACGTCCGACCCGGACGCCTTCCCCGGCCCGGACACCGTCCCCGGCCCGGACGCCGAGCCGCGCGAGGACGACGGGCGTCCCAAGCGGTTCGCCTATCCGCCGCAGCTCGTCGTGGTCGACGGCGGCCAGCCGCAGGTCGCCGCGGCCAAGCGGGCCCTCGACGAGCTGGGGATCGACGACATCGCCGTCTGCGGCCTCGCCAAGCGCCTCGAAGAGGTCTGGCTGCCCGATGACGACGACCCCGTCGTCCTGCCCCGCTCCAGCGAGGGCCTCTATCTCCTCCAGCGGGTCCGTGACGAGGCCCACCGCTTCGCGATCACGTACCAGCGCGCCAAGCGGGCCAAACGCATCCGTTCCAGCCCGCTGGACGCCGTCGCCGGCCTCGGCGAAACCCGGAAACAGGCGTTGATCAAGCATTTCGGCTCCGTGAAGAAGCTGAAGCAGGCGACAATCGACGAGATCTGCGAGGTTCCGGGGATAGGCCGCAGGACGGCGGAATCGGTGGCTGTCGCCCTCGCCTCGGCCGCCCCGGCCACGCCCGCCGTGAACACGGCGACAGGAGAGATCATTGAAGAGGACGACGGGGGCAGCACGACATGACCGAGCGTGAAAACGAACACGAAGCCGAGCGCGAGCAAGAAGTCGAGCACGACGGCACCGACCGAGCAGACGGAGCAGGACACGTGAGTACGGGCACCACGATCGAGACGGGCGACGGGAATGCGACCATTCCCGAGCTGGTGATCATCTCGGGGATGTCGGGCGCCGGGCGCAGCACGGCGGCCAAGTGTCTGGAGGACCTCGGCTGGTTCGTCGTCGACAACCTGCCGCCCGCCCTGATCCCCACCATGGTCGAGCTCGGCGCCCGCTCACAGGGCAACGTGGCACGGATCGCCGTCGTCGTCGACGTCCGCGGGCGCCGCTTCTTCGACAACCTCCGCGAATCCCTCGCCGACCTGGAGGCCAAGCACGTCACCCGGCGGATCGTCTTCCTGGAGTCCTCCGACGACGCCCTCGTCCGCCGCTTCGAATCGGTCCGCCGCCCGCACCCCCTCCAGGGCGACGGCCGGATCGTCGACGGCATCGCCGCCGAGCGCGACCTGCTGCGCGAGCTGCGCGGCGACGCCGACCTGGTGATCGACACCTCCAGCCTCAACGTGCACGAGCTGCGCGCCAAGATGGACGCCCAGTTCGCCGGCGACGAGGAGCCGGAGCTGCGCGCCACGGTCATGTCGTTCGGCTTCAAGTACGGCCTGCCGGTCGACGCCGACCTGGTGGTCGACTGCCGCTTCCTGCCCAACCCGCACTGGGTGCCCGAGCTGCGCCCGTTCACCGGGCTCAACGAGGAGGTCTCCGCCTACGTCTTCGACCAGCCCGGCGCCAAGGAGTTCCTCAACCAGTACACGGAGCTGCTCCAGCTCATCGCCGCCGGGTACCGCCGCGAGGGCAAGCGCTATGTGACGATCGCCGTCGGCTGCACCGGCGGCAAGCACCGTTCGGTCGCCATGTCCGAGAAGCTGGCGGCCCGGCTCGCGACCGAAGGCATCGAGACCGTCCTCGTCCACCGGGACATGGGGCGCGAGTGACCAGCCGCAATCTGCGCCTGCGGCGGCTGCGCAGAGCCACCTCCGCGCTCCCCGGCCGCAAGCGCGGCGCACAGCCCAAGGTCGTCGCCCTCGGCGGCGGCATGGGGCTGTCCGCGTCGCTCGCGTCGCTCCGCCGGATCACCGGCGATCTCACCGCCGTGGTCACCGTCGCCGACGACGGCGGCTCCAGCGGCCGGCTCCGCGAGGAGCTCGGCGTACTGCCGCCCGGCGACCTGCGCAAGGCGCTCGCCGCCCTGTGCGGCGACGACGACTGGGGCCAGACCTGGGCCCGGGTGATCCAGCACCGCTTCCAGTCCAAGGGCGATCTGCACGAGCACGCGGTCGGCAATCTGCTGATCGTCGCCCTCTGGGAGCAGCTCGGCGACCACGTCCAGGCACTCGACCTGGTCGGCAGGCTCCTCGGGGCGCACGGCCGGGTGCTGCCCATGTCCGCCGTGCCGCTGGAGCTCCAGGCCCTGGTCCGGGGGCACGACCCGGCCCGCCCGGACGACGTGGACACCGTGCGCGGCCAGGCCACCGTGGCGCTCACCCCCGGCGAGGTGCAGTCCGTGCACCTCGTCCCGAACGACCCGCCGGCCGTCCCCGAGGCCGTCGCCGCGGTGCTCGACGCCGACTGGGTGGTGCTCGGCCCGGGGTCCTGGTTCTCCTCGGTGATCCCGCACCTGCTCGTCCCCGAACTGCTCGACGCACTCGTCGAAACCAAGGCCCGCAAGGTCCTCTCGCTCAACCTCGCACCGCAACCCGGTGAAACTGATGGCTTCTCCCCGCAGCGTCATTTGGAGGTTTTGGGACGACACGCCCCTAAACTCGCCCTGGACGTGGTGCTGGCCGACGAAGCCGCTGTGCCCGATCGTGAGTCCCTCGCCGATGCCGCCAAGCGGCTCGGCGCCGCGGTCGAGCTGGCGCCGGTGGCCTCACCCGACGGCGTTCCGATCCATGATCCGGAGCTGTTGGCCGCCGCGTACGACCGTATTTTTCGGATGCATGGAAGGATCGGCCCATGGCGATGACGCCGGCGGTGAAGGACGAAATCTCTCGGCTTCCCGTGACCCGGACCTGCTGCAGGAAGGCAGAGGTTTCGGCGATTCTTCGGTTCGCGGGTGGGCTGCACCTGGTGAGCGGCCGGATTGTGATCGAGGCGGAGCTGGACACCGCGATGGCGGCGCGCCGGCTCAAGCGGGACATCCTGGAGATCTTCGGGCACAGCTCGGAGCTGATCGTGATGGCCCCCGGAGGCCTGCGGCGCGGCTCCCGCTACGTCGTACGCGTGGTGGCCGGCGGCGACCAGCTGGCCCGCCAGACCGGCCTGGTGGACGGCCGCGGCCGTCCCATCCGCGGGCTGCCCCCACAGGTGGTCTCGGGGGCCACCTGCGATGCCGAGGCGGCCTGGCGCGGAGCCTTCCTGGCCCATGGCTCGCTCACCGAGCCGGGCCGCTCCTCCTCGCTGGAGGTGACCTGCCCGGGCCCGGAGGCGGCGCTCGCACTGGTCGGCGCGGCCCGCAGGCTCTCCATCGCGGCCAAGGCCCGGGAGGTGCGCGGCGTGGACCGGGTCGTCGTCCGCGACGGTGACGCGATCGGCGCGCTGCTCACCCGGCTGGGTGCCCATGAGTCCGTGCTGGCCTGGGAGGAGCGGCGGATGCGCCGCGAGGTCCGTGCCACGGCCAACCGGCTCGCCAACTTCGACGACGCCAACCTGCGCCGTTCCGCGCGGGCAGCGGTCGCCGCGGGCGCCCGGGTGGGGCGCGCGCTGGAGATCCTGGGCGAGGAGGTGCCCGAGCACCTCGCGGCCGCCGGACGGCTGCGCATGGAGCACAAGCAGGCCTCCCTGGAGGAGCTGGGCGCGCTCGCCGACCCGCCGCTGACCAAGGACGCGGTCGCCGGCCGGATCCGCCGGCTGCTGGCGATGGCCGACAAGAGGGCCCAGGACCTGGGCATCCCGGGCACCGAATCCACCCTCAGCGAGGAGCTCGCCGACGGCCTGGTGGGCTGACCCGGGGCGGAGACAAAACCGGCCCGATCCGGGACACGGCGATTTCCCCGGGGCGTTGACGCTGCGTAATTTTCGCAGCGTGTGCGGCCGAACATCCGGAGGCCCGTACTCCTACCACGGAGTACGGGCCTCCGGCGTTCCCACGGCTCCGCTCGATGTCACCCCGGGGCTCTCGGAGAGGTAGGGTCGGAGGCGGTCGGGGACATCTCATACAACTCGCCGGGGTGAAAACCCCGCGTACCTAACGAGGAGATCGGTTCGTGACGATCCGCGTAGGCATCAACGGCTTTGGCCGCATCGGTCGTAACTACTTCCGCGCGCTGCTGGAGCAGGGTGCGGACATCGAGATCGTGGCTGTCAACGACCTGGGTGACACCGCGACCACGGCCCACCTGCTGAAGTACGACACCATCCTGGGTCGTCTGAAGGCAGAGGTCAGCCACACCGCCGACACCATCACCGTCGATGGTCACACGATCAAGGTTCTCTCCGAGCGCAACCCGGCCGACATCCCCTGGGGTGAGCTGGGCGTCGACATCGTCATCGAGTCGACCGGCATCTTCACGAAGAAGGCCGACGCCGAGAAGCACATCGCGGGCGGCGCCAAGAAGGTCCTCATCTCGGCTCCGGCCAAGGACGAGGACATCACCATCGTGATGGGCGTCAACCAGGACAAGTACGACGCGGCCAACCACCACGTCATCTCCAACGCGTCCTGCACGACCAACTGTGTCGCACCGATGGCCAAGGTTCTGGACGAGAACTTCGGCATCGTCAAGGGCCTCATGACGACGGTCCACGCGTACACCAACGACCAGCGCATCCTGGACTTCCCGCACTCGGACCTGCGTCGCGCCCGCGCCGCCGCCGAGAACATCATCCCGACCACCACCGGTGCCGCCAAGGCCACCGCCCTGGTGCTCCCGCAGCTGAAGGGCAAGCTGGACGGCATCGCCATGCGCGTCCCGGTCCCGACCGGCTCGGCCACCGACCTGGTCGTCGAGCTCCAGCGCGAGGTCACCAAGGACGAGGTCAACGCCGCGTTCAAGAAGGCCGCGGACGACGGCGACCTCAAGGGCATCCTGTACTACACCGAGGACCCGATCGTGTCCTCGGACATCGTCAGCGACCCGGCGTCCTGCACCTTCGACTCCTCGCTGACCATGGTTCAGGAGGGCAAGTCGGTGAAGATCCTCGGCTGGTACGACAACGAGTGGGGTTACTCCAACCGCCTCGTCGACCTGACCGTCTTCGTCGGCAGCCAGCTCTGACCGTCGAACCGGCAGGAACCCAGATGTGAGCACGGGGCTCGAACGGCGCAAGGACGCGCCGTTCGGGCCCCGTCGCATGCTCTCCCGCCCTCCAAGGAGTCCAGCAAGATGAAGACGATCGACGAACTGATTGCCGAAGGGGTCAACGGCAAGCGCGTATTCGTCCGCGCGGACCTCAACGTGCCGCTGAGCGGCACCACCATCACCGACGACGGCCGTATCCGCGCCGTTCAGCCGACCGTGGAGAAGCTCGTCGCGGCCGGCGCGCGGGTCGTCGTCGCCTCGCACCTGGGCCGCCCCAAGGGCGCCCCGGACCCGGCCTTCTCGCTGGCGCCCGCCGCCGCCCGCCTCGGTGAACTCATCGGCGCCGACGTGGCCTTCGCGACCGACACGGTCGGCGAGTCCGCCCGCGCCACGGTCGCCGCGCTCGGTGACGGCGAGGTCGCCGTCCTGGAGAACCTCCGTTTCAACCCCGGCGAGACATCCAAGGAGGACGCCGAGCGCGGCGCGTTCGCCGACCAACTGGCCGAGCTCGCCGATCTGTACGTGGGCGACGGCTTCGGCGCCGTGCACCGCAAGCACGCCTCGGTCTTCGACCTCCCGGCCCGGCTGCCGCACGCCGCCGGTGACCTGATCGCCACCGAGGTCGGTGTCCTGAAGAAGCTCACCGAGAACGTGGAACGTCCCTACGCCGTGGTGCTCGGCGGCTCCAAGGTCTCCGACAAGCTCGGCGTCATCGACCACCTCCTGGAGCGCGCCGACCGCATCCTGATCGGCGGCGGCATGGCGTACACCTTCCTCAAGGCCCAGGGCCACGAGGTCGGCAGCTCGCTCCTCCAGGAGGACCAGATCCCGGCGGTGCTGGAGTACCTCAAGCGGGCCGAGGACAAGGGCGTGGAGTTCGTGCTCCCCGTCGACGTGGTGGTCTCCGAGCAGTTCCCGGACCTCAAGGCCAAGGCCCCGACCGAGCACCGCACCGTGCCCGCGGACGCCATGCCGGCCGGGTTCATCGGCCTGGACAACGGTCCCGGGACCAACGCGCTGTACGCATCGAAGCTCGCCGACGCGGCCACCGTCTTCTGGAACGGCCCGATGGGCGTCTTCGAGCACCCCGACTACGCCGAGGGCACCCGGGCCGTCGCCCAGGCCCTCGTCGACTCCTCGGGCTTCAGTGTCGTCGGCGGTGGCGACTCCGCCGCGGCCGTTCGCACCCTGGGCTTCGACGAGAATGCATTCGGACACATCTCGACCGGTGGCGGTGCCAGCCTCGAATACCTCGAGGGCAAGACGCTTCCCGGGCTCGCCGCACTGGAGGACTGACCTTTCATGACCACTCGTACCCCGCTGATGGCGGGCAACTGGAAGATGAACCTCAACCACCTCGAGGCCATCGCACACACCCAGAAGCTCGGCTTCGCGCTGACCGACAAGGACTACGACGTCGTCGAGGTCGCCGTCCTGCCGCCCTTCACCGACCTGCGCTCCGTGCAGACCCTGGTCGAGGGCGACAAGCTGAAGATCAAGTACGGCGCCCAGGACATCTCGGCGCACGACTCCGGCGCGTACACCGGTGAGATCTCCGGCCCGATGCTCGCCAAGCTGCGGTGCACCTACGTGGCCGTCGGCCACAGCGAGCGCCGGCAGTACCACGGCGAGACCGACGAGATCTGCAACGCCAAGGTGAAGGCCGCGTACAAGCACGGCCTGACCCCGATCCTCTGCGTCGGCGAGGGCCTGGACGTCCGCAAGGCCGGTGACCAGGTCTCGTACACCCTGGCGCAGCTCGACGGCGGTCTGAAGGACGTCCCGGCCGAGCAGGCCGAGTCCGTCGTGATCGCGTACGAGCCGGTCTGGGCCATCGGTACCGGTGAGGTCGCCACCCCCGAGGACGCCCAGGAGGTCTGTGGCGCGATCCGCGGCCGGCTGGCCGAGCTGTACTCGCAGGAGCTGGCCGACGCCGTCCGTATCCAGTACGGCGGCTCGGTGAAGTCCGGCAATGTCGCCGCGATCATGGCCCAGCCCGACGTGGACGGCGCGCTGGTCGGCGGTGCCGCACTGGACGCCGACGAGTTCGTCAAGATCGTCCGCTTCCGCGACCAGTGAGTATGCGGTAGCGCGGATCCGTCGTACCCTTGCGGGGGCCGTGGAGGGTGTAGCCTCCCGGCCCCCGTCGTTCGCACATGCAGTCCAGAGGAATTCCGGAAAGTAGGGACCAGCCGTGATTTTGGCGTTCGAGATCGCCCTGATCGTCTTCAGCCTGCTGCTGATGCTGCTGGTGCTGATGCACAAGGGAAAGGGCGGCGGCCTCTCCGACATGTTCGGTGGCGGCATGCAGTCGTCGGTCGGCGGCTCCTCGGTCGCCGAGCGGAACCTCGACCGGATCACCGTCTTCGTCGGTCTGGCATGGTTCGCGTGCATTGTTGTGCTTGGTCTGCTGATCAAGCTGGACAGCTGACCCGTCGTACGCGATTCCCGGTGACGGTGTAACTCCTTTCACTGGACGCGCGTTGGGCCTTACGTAGACTGGGGCATCTTCGAGCACCATCACGCAGGGAGTTACGACCGTGGCAAGTGGCAACGCGATCCGGGGAAGCCGGGTCGGAGCGGGGCCGATGGGGGAGGCCGAGCGCGGCGAGTCCGCGCCGCGCCTCCGCATCTCCTTCTGGTGCTCGAACGGGCACGAGACGCAGCCGAGCTTCGCCAGTGACGCGCAGGTACCGGAGACTTGGGACTGCCCGCGCTGCGGCTTCCCGGCCGGACAGGACCGGGACAGCCCGCCGGACCCGCCGCGCACCGAGCCGTACAAGACGCACCTCGCATATGTGCGCGAGCGGCGCAGCGACGCGGACGGCGAGGCCATCCTCGCCGAGGCCCTGGCGAAACTCCGGGGCGAGATCTAGAAGTTCACCGGCCGGGCACCCACAGGGTGCCCGGCCGGACCGTTTCGGAGCCTGTCCGGCCCTGCTCCGCCGGACAGGCCCTGGCCGTGCCGCAGGTCTTCATTGCCTCGTCCGCCCCTCTGATCAATTAGGTTGGAGGGGCAGCGGGGCATCTGCAGGCACGAGAAGAATTGGGCTGATACCCGGGATGAATACAAGAAGCCGAACCAGGCTCAACCAGACGCCCGAGTGGACCGCTCTGGGCAAGCACCGCGAGCAGCTCGGAGCGACACATCTGCGCCGGCTCTTCGCGGACGATCCGCAGCGCGGCACCGGATACACCCTCACGGTCGGCGATCTCTACGTCGACTACTCCAAGCACCTGGTCACCGACGAGACGCTGAGGCTGCTGCGCGAGCTCGCCGCCGCCACCGGGGTGGCCGGGCTGCGGGACGCGATGTTCCGCGGCGAGAAGATCAACACCACCGAGGACCGCGCGGTCCTGCACACCGCGCTGCGTGCCCCGCGCGACGCGGTGATCGAGGTCGACGGCGAGAACGTGGTGCCGGGTGTGCACGCGGTGCTCGACCGGATGGCGGCGTTCTCCGACCGCGTCAGGTCGGGGGAGTGGACCGGTCACACCGGCAGGCCCATCAAGAACGTCGTCAACATCGGCATCGGCGGCTCCGACCTCGGCCCCGCCATGGCGTACGAGGTGCTGCGCTCCTTCACGGACCGCGAGCTGACCGTCCGCTTCGTGTCGAACGTCGACGGCGCCGACCTCCATGAGGCGGTGCGGGATCTCGACCCGGCCGAGACGCTCTTCGTCATCGCGTCGAAGACGTTCACGACGATCGAGACGATCACCAACGCCACCTCCGCCCGCAACTGGCTGCTGACCGGTCTGAACGCCGGTCAGGACGCGGTCGCCAAGCACTTCGTGGCGCTGTCCACGAACGCCGGCAAGGTCGCGGAGTTCGGCATCGACACCGCCAACATGTTCGAGTTCTGGGACTGGGTCGGCGGCCGCTACTCCTACGACTCGGCCATCGGCCTCTCGCTGATGATCGCCATCGGCCCGGAGCGGTTCCGCGAGATGCTCGACGGCTTCCACCTCGTCGACGAGCACTTCCGCACCGCCCCCGCCGAGTCCAACGTCCCCCTGCTGCTGGGCCTGTTGGGCGTCTGGTACGGGGCGTTCTTCGACGCCCAGTCGCATGCCGTGCTGCCGTACAGCCACTATCTGTCCAAGTTCACCGCGTACTTGCAGCAGCTGGACATGGAGTCCAACGGCAAGTCCGTGGACCGGGACGGCAACCCGGTCGACTGGCAGACCGGACCGGTCGTCTGGGGCACCCCCGGCACCAACGGACAGCACGCCTATTACCAGCTGATCCACCAGGGCACCAAGGTCATCCCGGCCGACTTCATCGGCTTCGCCGAGCCGGTCGCCGATCTGCTGCCCGGCCTGGTCGCCCAGCACGATCTGCTGATGGCCAACTTCTTCGCCCAGACCCAGGCGCTGGCCTTCGGCAAGACGCCGGAGGAGGTCCGCGCCGAGGGCGTCGCCGAGGAACTGGTGCCGCACAAGACCTTCCGCGGCAACCACCCGACGACGACGATCCTCGCCGACCGGCTCACCCCCTCCGTGCTCGGCCAGCTGATCGCGCTGTACGAGCACAAGGTCTTCGTCCAGGGCGCCGTCTGGAACATCGACTCCTTCGACCAGTGGGGCGTCGAACTCGGCAAGGTCCTCGCCAAGAAGATCGAACCGGTGCTCACCGAGGGCAAGGGGGGCGAGCAGCTGGACAGCTCGACCGCCGCGCTCGTCGAGGCGTACCGCGCCCGCCGGGGGCGCTGAGCCGATGACCACGGGGGAGGGGACGGTGCGGCTGCGGCCGCCGAAGAACACGCTGGACCCGAGGGCCGTGCGGTGGTGGCGGGCGCAGTGGCTGCTGCTGACCGCCGCCCCCGTGGTCGTCCTGGCCGTGCTGGGCGCGCTCATCGGGCCCGCCCGGTTCTGGCTGCTGCTGCCCGCCGCGGTCCTCGCGGTCCTCGGTACCGGCTGCGCCGTCCTCCTCCCCGCCTGGTGGTTCCGCACCCACCGCTGGCAGGTCACCGACGAAGCGGTGTACGTCAGGACCGGGGTCTTCCGGCAGGAATGGCGGATCGCCCCGATGTCCCGGATCCAGACCGTGGACACCGTGCGCGGACCGCTCGAACAGCTCTTCAGGCTCGCCACGGTCACCGTCACCACCGCCTCGGCCAAGGGGGCGGTGCGGATCGAGGGGCTCGACCACGAGACGGCGGCCGGGCTCGCCGAGCGGCTGACCCGGATCACCCAGGACACCCCCGGGGACGCCACATGAGCTCCGGGGCGGCGCTCTCCCCCCTTCCGGACGCCGGGGACGACCGGAGCCCGGCCCAGGAACCCGGCGCGGCGGCCACCGCCGCCGACTGGCGGCGGCTGGACCGGCGCACGGTCCTCCTCAGCGCACTGCTCACGGCCGGCGTGGTGGCCGGAGCAGCGGTGCCGACGACGCTCGGCCTGTCCGGGCGGCTCGGCCTCGGGCCCGCGATCGCCTGGGTCGCCGCCGGGGCGATCCTGCTGATCGGCTCCGCGGCGGCCGGCGACCTCGTACGGTGGCGCCGCACCCGCTACCGGGTCGGCGCCGACCGGGTCGAACTCCACACCGGGCTGCTCCTGGTCAAGAAGCGCTCACTGGCCCGCGAACGCATCCGCAGCGTCGACGTCACCGCCCATCCGCTGCAACGGGTGCTCGGCCTGGTCACCGTCCGCATCGGCACCGGTGAGCACTCCGGCAACGACTCCACCCTGGAACTCGACCCGGTGACCCGGCCCGAGAGCGAACGGCTCCGCCGCGAACTGCTGGCACGCGCGGCCACCGGCACCCCGGGCACCCACCGCGAGGGCGAACTCGCCGCCCTCGACCCGCGCTGGATCCGCTACGCACCGGTCTCCTTCGTCGCCCCCGCGCTCGGCGGTGCGGCGGTCGGCGCGGTGATGCAGGTCAGCGACTGGTTCGGGGCGCAGGGACAGGTCATCGAGTGGGTCGGCGACCGCTTCCGGGACACCCCGCTGCCCACCATGATCGTGATCCTCGCCCTCGCCGCGGTGCTCGCCGGAGTCGTCGGGGCGCTCGGCCTGTGGGTCGAGATGTGGTGGAACTACCGGCTGGAGCGCGAGCCCGGCGGCACCCTGCGCATCCGGCGCGGACTGCTGACCTCCCGCTCCGTCTCCATCGAGGAGCGCCGGCTGCGCGGGGTCGACCTCGTCGAACCGCTCGGCATCCGGACCTTCGGCGCGGCCAGGGTCGACGCGATCACCACCGGACTGGCCAAGGACGACGAGGAGCAGCACGGCGACCACAACACCCTGCTGCCCGCCGCGCCCAGGACCGTCGCCGACGCGGTGGCCGCCGGCATCCTGCGCGAGACCACGTCCCCGACCAGTGCCCGGCTCACCGTGCACCCCCTCGCGGCCCGGGGCCGCAGGCTGCGCCGGGCGCTCTGGGCGGTCGCGGTCCCGGTGCCGGTCCTGGCTCTCCTGGGCGTGCTGCTGACACCCGTACTGCTCTGGACCGCGCTCGGCTGCGCCGTCGTGGGGTCGGCGGCCGGGGTGTTCCTGGCCCGGGACGCCTACCGCGGGCTGGGGCACGCCATCAGCGGCGACTACCTGGTGGTGAGGTCCGGCAGCGTCAGGCGCTCGACCGCCGCGCTGGAGCGGGCCGGGGTCATCGGCTGGACGGTACGCCAGACGTACTTCCAGCGGCGGGCCGGGGTGCTGAGCGTCACCGCGACGACGGCAGCCGGAGCGGGCGCCTACACGGCGTACGACACGGATGTGAGCGAGGGGCTCACATTCGCCTCCGAGGCCGTGCCCGGCCTGCTGGAGCCCTTCCTGGAGCGCGTCCCGCCCACCGGCTGACCCCGGTCAGCCGTGCGTGGTGTCGATGACGCAGAAGCGATTGCCCTCGGGGTCGGCCAGCACCACGAAATCCGGGTCGTCCGGGTACAGATCCCAGTCGGCCCGCACCGCCCCGAGCGCGATCAGCCGGTCCACCTCGGCGTCCTGCTCCTCGGTGTACAGATCCAGGTGGACGCGGGGGACCTCCTGCACCGGCGTACCGCTGCGGCCCAGGGCCAGCCCGGCGCCGGACCCCTCGGCCGGCACCAGCACCACCCAGTCGTCCTTCGCCGGCTCACGCTCCACATAACCGAGCGCCGCCTTCCAGAACTCCGCCGCACGCCGTACGTCCGACGCGCCCATCACCACGGTTCCGATCCGCACCATGGCCCGAGTCTCGCACGCCGCCCACGCGACGGGCCCGGCCGCTCCGAGGAGCGAACCGGGCCCGTGCGCCACCGTACTGACGATCCCTCAGGGGGAGGCCGGCGGATACAGCGCGCGCGGCAGCCGGGAGGCCGCCGCCGCGTCCATCAGCCACAGGGTGCGGCTGCGACCGTACGCGCCGGCCGCCGGGGCCTGGATCTCCCCGGCACCCGAGAGCGCGATCTCCGCGGCCTCCGCCTTGTCCTCGCCCGCGGCGAGCAGCCACACCTCGCGCGCCGCCCGGATCGCGGGCAGCGTGAGCGAGACGCGGGTGGGCGGCGGCTTGGGGGCGCCGTGCACACCGACCACGGTGCGCTCGGTCTCCCGTACCGCGGGCAGCTCCGGGAAGAGCGACGCGACATGGGTGTCCGGTCCGACGCCCAGCATCAGCACGTCGAACGTCGGCACCGGTCCGTGGTCCTCGGGACCGGCCGCGGCGGCCAGCTCCGCGGCGTACGAGGCCGCCGCCGCGTCGGCGTCGTTGCCGAACGGGCCGTCCGAAGCGGGCATCGCGTGCACCCGGGACGGGTCCAGCTCCACCGAGTCCAGCAGGGCCTCACGGGCCTGCGTGACATTGCGCTCCGGATCACCCTCCGGCAGGAACCGCTCGTCGCCCCACCACAGATCGAGCCGCGACCAGTCGATCGCGTCCCTGGCGGGCGCACCGGCGAGCGCGGCCAGCAGGCCGTTGCCGTTGCGTCCGCCGGTGAGCACCACCGAGGCGTAGCCGCGTGCCGCCTGGGCGTCCACGACCCTTGTGATCAGCCGGGCCGCGGCGGCCTGCGCCATCAGCTCCTTGTCGCGGTGCACGACGAGTTGAGGGGCACTCACTTCGACGCCGCCTTCTTGGCCGCGGTCTTCTTCGCGGCGGCCGGGGCGGTGGCCGCACCGGGCTCGGCCGGCTTCGGCTCCGCCGGTCCGCCGAGCCTGGCCACGCCGAACTTCACCGTCGCCTCGTAGGTGTTGTCCGGGTCCAGACGGCGCAGCTCCTCGGCGAGCAGCTCGGCGGTGTCCCGCCGCTTGAGCGCCACGGCGCGGTCCGGCTGGCCCTGCATCGAGAGCGTGGCCAGCGAACCGTCGGGACGGTCCAGGACGATGACCCCGTTCTTGGTCTCCATCCGCACGGCCGTCAGGCCGGGGCCGGCGGAGACGGTGCGCTCCACCGGCACCTTGAGCCGGTCCGCGAGCCACATGGCCAGCAGCTCGCAGCTCGGGTTCTCCGACTCGCCCTCGACCGTCGCCGAGACGAGCTCGACATGCTGCTGGTCGAGCGCGGCGGCCAGCATCGAGCGCCACGGCGTGATGCGGGCCCAGGCCAGATCGGTGTCGCCCGGGGTGTACGAGTCGGCGCGCGCCGCCAGCTCCCTGGCCGGGTCCTCCGCCGAGTACGCGTCCGTGATCCGGCGCTGGGCGAGCGCGCCCAGCGGGTCCTTCGCCGGATCGGCGGGGGCGTCCTCGGGCCACCAGACCACGACCGGGGCGTCCGGCAGCAGCAGCGGCAGGACCACCGACTGGGCGTGGTTGACCAGCTCGCCGTGGAGACGCAGCACGACCGTCTCGCCGGTGCCCGCGTCGGAACCGACCCGCACCTCGGCGTCGAGCCGGGCGTCCCGGCGGCTGCGCGGCGAGCGGCTGACCCGCTTGATCACCGCGATGATCCGCGAGGGATGCTCGCGCGAGGCGTCACCGGCCGACTTGAGCGCGTCGTAGGCGTTCTCCTCGTCGGTGACGATGACCAGGGTGAGCACCATGCCGATGGCGGGGGTGCCGATGGCACGGCGGGCCGAGACCAGCGCCTGGTTGATCTTGCTGGAAGTGGTCTCCGTGAGATCGATCTTCATGGCCGGCGCCAGCTCCGTCCGTCTCGTGCGAGCATCTCGTCGGCCTCGGCCGGACCCCAGGTGCCCGCCGGGTACTGGGCGGGCTTGCCGTGCTTGTCCCAGTACTCCTCGATCGGGTCGAGGATGTTCCAGGAGAGTTCGACCTCCTGGTGCCGGGGGAAGAGGTTGGCGTCGCCGAGCAGCACATCGAGGATGAGCCGCTCGTAGGCCTCCGGGCTGGACTCCGTGAAGGACTCGCCGTACGCGAAGTCCATCGTGACGTCCCGGACCTCCATCGAGGTGCCGGGCACCTTGGAGCCGAAGCGCACGGTCACGCCCTCGTCCGGCTGGACCCGGATGACCAGGGCGTTGCCGCCCAGCTCCTCGGTGGCGCCGGACTCGAAGGGCAGGTACGGGGCCCGCTTGAAGACGACCGCGATCTCCGTGACCCGGCGGCCGAGCCGCTTTCCGGTACGGAGGTAGAACGGCACGCCCGCCCAGCGGCGGTTGTTGATCGTCAGCTTGATCGCGGCGTAGGTGTCGGTCTTCGACTTGGGGTCGATGCCGTCCTCTTCGAGGTAGCCGGGGACCTCCTCGCCGCCCTGCCACGCGTGCACGTACTGGGCGCGCACCGTGTGCTTGCCCAGGTCCTCCGGCAGCTCCACCGCCGTGAGCACCTTGAGCTTCTCGGCGACCAGGGCCTTCGGGTGGAAGGAGCCGGGCTCCTCCATCGCGGTCAGCGCCAGCAGCTGGAGCAGGTGGTTCTGGATGACGTCACGGGCGGCGCCGATGCCGTCGTAGTAGCCGGCCCGGCCGCCGATGCCGATGTCCTCGGCCATCGTGATCTGGATGTGGTCGACGTACGACCTGTTCCAGATCGGCTCGAACATCGTGTTGGCGAACCGCAGCGCCAGGATGTTCTGGACGGTCTCCTTGCCCAGGTAGTGGTCGATCCTGAAGACCTCGTTGGGCGGGAACACGTCGTGCACGATCTGGTTGAGCTCCTGAGCGCTCTTCAGGTCGTGGCCGAAGGGCTTCTCGATGACGGCACGCCGCCAGGAGCCCTCCTTCTGGTCGGCGAGTCCGTGCTTCTTGAGCTGCTGGACGACCTTGGGGAAGAACTTCGGCGGCACGGACAGGTAGAAGGCGAAGTTGCCGCCCGTGCCCTGCGCCTTGTCCAGCTCCTGGATCGTGGTCTTCAGCTGCTCGAAGGCGTCGTCGTCGTCGAAGTTGCCCTGGACGAAGCGCATCCCCTGGATGAGCTGCTGCCAGACCTCTTCGCGGAACGGCGTGCGCGCGTGCTGCTTGACGGCGTCGTGGACCTCCTGCGCGAAGTCCTCGTCCTGCCACTCACGGCGTGCGAATCCGATGAGGGAGAAGCCCGGCGGCAACAGGCCGCGGTTGGCCAGGTCGTAGACGGCGGGCATCAGCTTCTTGCGGGACAAATCGCCCGTGACCCCGAAGATCACCAGACCCGACGGTCCCGCGATGCGCGGGAGCCGTCGGTCCTGGGGGTCACGAAGCGGGTTGGCTCCGGGAACACCAGACAAGGTGGTCAGCCCTCCGAAGGGGCGAGGCGCTTGAGCTCCGCCTCGGTCGAGTTGAGCAGGTCGATCCAGGCCGCCTCGAACTTCTCGACGCCCTCGTCCTCGAGGAGCTGGACGACGTCGTCGTAGGAGATCCCGAGCTTCGCCACGGCGTCGAGCTCGGCGCGGGACTGCTCGTAGGTGCCGGCGATCGTGTTGCCGGTGATCCGCCCGTGGTCGGCGGTGGCGTCCAGGGTGGCCTCGGGCATGGTGTTCACCGTGCCGGGGGCGACCAGGTCGTCCACGTACAGGGTGTCCTTGTACGCGGGGTCCTTGACGCCGGTCGAGGCCCACAGCGGACGCTGCTTGTTGGCCTGCGCCTTGTCCAGGGCTGCCCAGCGCTCCGAGCCGAAGACCTCTTCGTACGCCTCGTAGGCGAGCCGGGCGTTGGCGAGCGCGGCCTTGCCCTTGAGGGCCTTGGCCTCGTCGGTACCCACGGTGTCGAGGCGCTTGTCGATCTCGGTGTCCACGCGGGACACGAAGAACGAGGCCACCGAGTGGATCAGCGAGAGGTCCAGGCCCGCGGCCTTGGCCTTCTCCAGGCCCGCCAGGTAGGCGTCCATGACCTCGCGGTAGCGCTCCAGCGAGAAGATCAGCGTGACGTTGACGCTGATGCCCTTGCCGATGACCTCGGTGATCGCCGGGAGACCGGCCTTCGTCGCCGGGATCTTGATGAGCGTGTTGGGCCGGTCCACCAGCCAGGCCAGCTGCTTGGCCTCGGCGACGGTGGCCGCGGTGCGGTGGGCCAGACGCGGGTCGACCTCGATGGAGACCCGGCCGTCCTGGCCGTCCGTGGCGTCGAAGACCGGACGCAGGATGTCCGCCGCGTCCCGTACGTCGGCCGTCGTGATCATGCGGATGGCCTCGTCGACGGTGACCTTGCGGGTGGCGAGGTCGGTGAGCTGCTGCTCGTATCCGTCGCCGTGCGAGATCGCCTTCTGGAAGATCGACGGGTTGGTGGTGACGCCCACGACGTGCTGCTGGTCGATCAGCTCGGCGAGATTGCCCGAGGTGATCCGCTTGCGCGACAGGTCATCGAGCCAGATCGCCACGCCCTCGTCGGAGAGGCGCTTGAGTGCGTCTGTCATGAGAATTGCATCTCCTACTAGTCGTATAACGGCGTCAGCGCGTGGCTGCGGCGAGAGATTCCCGCGCGGCGGCGGCGACGTGCTCGCCGGTGAAGCCGAACTCGCGGAAGAGGACCTTGGCGTCCGCCGAGGCACCGAAGTGCTCCAGCGAGACGATCCGGCCGGCGTCGCCGACGTAGCGGTACCAGGTCAGACCGATGCCGGCCTCCACGGCGACGCGCGCCTTCACGGACGGCGGCAGGACGCTGTCCTTGTATGCCTGGTCCTGCTCCTCGAACCACTCGACCGACGGCATCGAGACCACCCGGGTCGGGATGCCGGCCGCCTGCAGCTCCTCGCGCGCCTCGACCGCGAGGTGCACCTCGGAGCCGGTGCCGATGAGGAGGACCTGGGCCTCGCCGCCCTCGGCCTCGAAGAGCACGTAGCCGCCCTTGGCCGCGTCCTCGTTCGCCTCGTACGTCGGAACGCCCTGGCGGGTCAGCGCCAGACCGTGCGGGGCGCCCTTGCCGAACACCTTGGTGTAGCGGCGCAGGATCTCGCGCCAGGCGATGGAGGTCTCGTTGGCGTCGGCCGGGCGGACGATGTTCAGGCCCGGGATGGCGCGCAGCGAGGCCAGGTGCTCCACCGGCTGGTGGGTCGGGCCGTCCTCGCCGAGACCGATCGAGTCGTGCGTCCACACGTACGTCACCGGCAGGTGCATCAGCGCGGCCAGGCGCACGGCGTTGCGCATGTAGTCGGAGAACACCAGGAAGGTGCCGCCGTAGATACGGGTGTTGCCGTGCAGCGCGATGCCGTTCATGGCCGCGGCCATGGCGTGCTCGCGGATGCCGAAGTGGATCGTGCGGCCGTACGGGTCCGCGCCCGGCAGCGGGTTGCCCACCGGGAGGAACGACGAGGTCTTGTCGATCGTGGTGTTGTTCGAGCCCGCGAGGTCGGCGGAGCCGCCCCACAGCTCGGGGATGATCTCGCCGAGCGCCTGGAGCACCTTGCCGGAGGCGGCACGGGTGGCGACACCCTTGCCCGGTTCGAAGACCGGAAGCCTGTCCTCCCAGCCCGCGGGCAGCTCGCCGGCGGAGATCCGGTCGAACTCGGCGGCGCGCTCCGGGTTGGCGGTGCGCCACGCGGCGAAGGACTTCTCCCACTCGCCCCGGGCCTCGCGGCCGCGGTCCAGCGCCTCACGGGTGTGGGCGATGACCTCGTCGGCGACCTCGAAGGTCTTCTCCGGGTCGAAGCCGAGCACCCTCTTCGTGGCGGCGACCTCTTCGTCCCCGAGCGCCGAGCCGTGCGAGGCCTCGGTGTTCTGGGCGTGCGGCGCGGGCCACGCGATGATCGAGCGGGCCGCGATGAACGACGGGCGCCCGGTCTCGGCCTTGGCGGCCTGGAGCGCGCGGTACAGCCCTGCCGGGTCCAGGTCGCCGTCGGGCAGCTGCTCGACGCGCTGGACGTGCCAGCCGTAGGCCTCGTACCGCTTCAGGGTGTCCTCGGAGACCGCGGTCTCCGTGTCGCCCTCGATGGAGATGTGGTTGTCGTCCCAGAGCAGGACCAGGTTGCCCAGCTTCTGGTGGCCGGCCAGCGAGGACGCCTCCGCGGAGATGCCCTCCTGGAGGCAGCCGTCACCGGCGACGGCCCAGACCATGTGGTCGAAGGGGGAGGTGCCGGGGGCCGCGTCCGGGTCGAACAGGCCGCGCTCGTAACGGGCGGCCATCGCCATGCCCACCGCGTTGGCGACACCCTGGCCCAGCGGGCCGGTGGTCGTCTCGACGCCGGTGGTGTGGCCGTACTCCGGGTGGCCGGGGGTCTTCGAGCCCCAGGTGCGGAAGGCCTTGAGGTCATCGAGCTCCAGGCCGTACCCGGCCAGGTAGAGCTGGATGTAGAGCGTCAGGCTGGTGTGACCGGCCGACAGCACGAACCGGTCGCGGCCGGCCCAGTCCGCGTCGGCGGGGTCGTGGCGCATCACCTTCTGGAAGAGGGTGTACGCGGCGGGAGCGAGGCTCATGGCCGTACCAGGGTGGCCGTTTCCGACCTTCTGTACGGCGTCCGCTGCAAGGACACGGACAGTGTCCACGGCCCGCTGGTCCAATTCGGTCCACTGGAGATCTGTGGTGGTCGGCTTGGTGCTCACCCTGAGTCAGGGCTCCTCTCCACTGTTGTAAACCGGTGACTGTGACCGCACCGGGCGTTGTCGAGCCTACCCCCGCCGGAACAAGCATTTTCCGCTGCTTTCCAGGGTGCAGGCGGCCTGCTGAGTTCGCCTCCCGTATGAGCGCGACGGCTCACTTCTGCGCCACTCCGATGAGCGCTTCTCCTTACTTATGGGCCTCTCCGGTGGGCGCGCCCCGCTCCTTCCGTTCCGCTCCGCCGGGCGGGACCCCCCTGCTCAGGGGCGCTGCTCCCGCGCCGCTCCAACACGACCCACCCCCGCGAAGATCGGCCTGTCCCCAACGTCTACAGTGGTCTGGTTCGCGCAAGTCTTTACCGGGCCCTCACGCCCGGAGCTTGCTGGGATTTCTCTGTCAGGGGTGTGCGTGACGGCCGTCGAGTCCCGACCCGCAGGGGTCGCCTTGACTCCCAGCCCAGGGGGCCATCGCCCGTTCGGGGCCCGTGTCAAGGCTTTCGTGGCGCTGACCAAGCCGCGGATCATCGAGCTGTTGCTGATCACCACCGTTCCGGTGATGTTCCTCGCCGCGCAGGGTGTACCCGACCTGTGGCTCGTGGTCACCACCACCATCGGCGGATATCTCTCCGCCGGCGGTGCCAACGCGCTGAACATGTACATCGACCGCGACATCGACGCCCTGATGGACCGTACGTCGCAGCGCCCGCTGGTCACCGGCATGGTGAGCCCGCGCGAGTGCCTGGCCTTCGGTTTCGCACTCGCGGCGATCTCGACGGTCTGGTTCGGCCTGCTGGTGAACTGGCTCTCGGCTGCGCTTTCGCTCGGCGCGCTGCTGTTCTACGTCGTCGTCTACACGATGCTGCTCAAGCGTCGTACCTCGCAGAACATCGTCTGGGGCGGCATCGCGGGCTGCATGCCGGTCCTCATCGGCTGGTCGGCCGTGACGAACTCGATGTCCTGGGCCGCGGTGATCCTCTTCGCCGTCATCTTCTTCTGGACGCCGCCGCACTACTGGCCGCTCTCCATGAAGGTGAAGGAGGACTACGCCCGGGTCGGTGTCCCGATGCTTCCGGTCGTCGCGTCCAACCGGGTGGTGGCCCGCCAGATCGTCGTCTACAGCTGGGTGATGGTGGCCGTGTCGCTGCTGCTGACGCCGCTGGGCTACACCGGCTGGTTCTACACGGCGGTGGCGCTGGCGACCGGCGGGTTCTGGCTCTGGGAGGCGCACGGCCTGCAGAACCGGGCCAAGGCCGGTGTGACCGGCGCGAAGCTCAAGGAGATGCGGCTGTTCCACTGGTCCATCACCTATGTCTCGCTGCTCTTCGTGGCCGTGGCGGTCGACCCCTTCCTGAGGTAGACCGCTGCCGGTCCCTGCTGACGATTCCTGCCGACGGGCGGGGTGCGTGGCCCAAGCCACGTACCCTGCCCGTCGCGCGTCGGGCTACCCGTCGGTAGCATCCTGAGTATGGCTGAGACGGCAGAGACCCAGGTGGAGAGCGGCAAGCAGGCGGCCCGCGCGGAGCGCAGGGCGGCGAAGCTCGCCAAGGAGATCGGCGCCTTCTCCAAGGCGCACGGCGGCGCGGAGGGACAGCTCTCCTACATCGGGCAGCGGGGCGCCCGCATCGTGCTGGTGGGCGAGGACGGCGGCTGGGGCGATCTGGTCGCACCCTCGTACGAGATCGCCGAGAGCGCCACCCGGAAGGCCGGGATCACGATGCACGAGTCCTTCGACGGGGAGTTCGCCGCGAAGGTCCGCACCGGCCCGTACGAGTGGACGCGGATGGCCGGCATCCAGATCGGCGGCCCCTCCGACCGGGCCTGAGCCCGCACGGTTTCCCCGCACACGCCGATCGCCGGAGGGTTCCGACAAGGAACCCGTCCGGCGATCGGCGTACGTATGTGCGCAGGAGGCGGCAGGCGGTCAGCCCGCCGCCGCGGGCTCCGGCTGCTCGGCCGCGGGGCCGGGCACCGCGGCCGCGGCCACGGGGCGCTCACGCAGCGACAGGACCACCCGCACGACCGCGATCCACACCAGGCACGAGCCCAGCATGTGCAGGCCGACCAGGATCTCCGGCGTGTCGGTGAAGTACTGCACGTACCCGATCACGCCCTGCCCCAGCAGCACCAGGAAGAGGTCGCGGGCGCGGTGCAGCGGGCCGGCCGGCGCGTCGACGGCCTTCAGCACGAACCAGAGCGCGACGGTCAGCGCCACCACGACCCAGGCCAGATCGGCGTGCAGCTGCGAGATCGACTTCCAGTCGATCGGGATGCGGTGCACATCGCTGGAGTCGCCCGCGTGCCGTCCGGCACCCGTGACCACCGTGCCGACCGCGATCAGCAGTCCCGCGGCGACCGCGAGCAGCCAGGTCAGCTGGGAGACCGCCTTGCCGACCAGCGGCCGGGGCGCCCCGTCGCCCTCGCGGACCCGCTGCCAGGTCACCATCGCGACGGTGATCAGGGCCGTGGAGAGCAGGAAGTGCGCCGCGACGGTGTACGGGTTGAGGCCGACCAGCACCACGATGCCGCCGAGCACGGCGTTGCCCATGACCACCCAGAACTGCACCCAGCCGAGCTTCGTCAGGCTGCGCCGCCAGGGCTTGGCGGACCGCGCGGCGATGATCGCCCAGCCGACGGCCGCGCACAGGACGTACGTCAGCATCCGGTTACCGAACTCGATGGCGCCGTGGAAGCCCATCTCGCTCGTCGCCGTGAGGCTCTCGTCGGTGCACTTGGGCCAGGTCGGGCAGCCGAGGCCGGATCCGGTCAGCCGCACCGCGCCACCGGTCACGACGATGACCACGGCCATGACGACGGCCGACATGGCCGCACGGCGGACCGTACGGGGGGAGGGGGTCCATCGCTCGGCGATGTACAGGAGCGGGTTCCGCGCGGCTTGAGCGACTTCGGCTCGGGTCAGCTTGGGCACGCGCACCATCGTAGGCGGCGGCTTGTGCAAGCTTTCACGAGGGGGACGAGTTACCCCGAATCGTCGACGGAGCGCGTTCGCCGCCTCACTCCCAGCGGAAGAACCTCGCCGCGGCGCCCAGGCCCAGGACCGCCCACACCGCCAGGATGCCGAGATCGCCCCACGGCATCGAGGCACCGTGCTGGAGCACCTCGCGCAGACCGTCGGACAGGGCGGCGATCGGCAGCAGCCCGAGCACCGACTGCACCGCGTCCGGGAACTTGTCCAGCGGCACGATGACCCCGCCGCCGACCAGCAGCAGCAGAAAGACCAGGTTGGCCGCGGCGAGCGTCGCCTCCGCCTTGAGCGTCCCGGCCATCAGCAGCCCCAGCCCGGAGAAGGCCGCCGTGCCGAGCACGAGCAGCAGCAGGACGGCGAAGGGGTTGCCGTGCGGCGACCAGCCCAGCGCGAAGGCGATCACCGTGAGCAGCACCACCTGCAACACCTCGGTGACCAGCACCGCGAGGGTCTTCGCGGTCATCAGCGCCCACCGCGGCAGCGGCGAGGCGCCGAGCCGCTTGAGTACCCCGTAGCGCCGCTCGAAACCGGTGGCGATGGCCTGGCCCGTGAAGGCCGTGGACATCACTGCCAGCGCGAGGATGCCGGGAGTCAGGAAGTCGACGGACTCGCCCGCGCCGGTGTCCACGATGTCGACCGCGCTGAACAGCACCAGCAGCAGCGTCGGGATGATCACGGTCAGCAGCAGCTGCTCGCCGTTGCGCAGCAGCATCCGCGTCTCCAGGGCGGTCTGCGCGGTGATCATGCGGCCCAGCGGGGCGGCGCCCGGGCGCGGGGTGTACGTACCGGCGCTCATGCGCGCAGCTCCTTGCCGGTCAGTTCCAGGAAGACGTCCTCCAGGGTGTGCCGCTCCACGGAGATGCCCGACGGCATCACTCCGTGCTGGGCGCACCAGGAGGTGACGGTGGCCAGCAGTTCCGGGTTGACGTCACCGGAGATGCGGTACGCGCCCGGGACCGTCTCGGCCGCCTCGGAGCCGTCGGGCAGTGCCTTCAGCAGCGAGCCGATGTCGAGACCGGGGCGGCCGGTGAAGCGCAGGGTGTTCTCGGCGCCGCCCCGGCAGAGCGTCTCGGGGCTGCCCTGGGCGATGACCTTGCCCGCGTCGATGACGGCGACGTCGTCGGCGAGCTCCTCGGCCTCGTCCATGAAGTGCGTGGTGAGGACCACGGAGACCCCGTCGGCGCGCAGCTCGCGCACGAGCTCCCAGGTGGAGCGGCGGGCCTGCGGGTCGAGGCCGGCGGTCGGCTCGTCGAGGAAGACCAGTTCGGGGCGGCCGACGACGGCCATCGCCAGGGCGAGCCGCTGCTGCTGGCCGCCGGAGAGCCGCCGGTAGGCCGTACGGCCGCAGCTGCCGAGGCCGAGGCGTTCGATCAGGGTGTCGACGTCCAGCGGATGGGCGTGGAGCTTCGCCGTGTGGCGGAGCATCTCGTCGGCGCGCGCCCCGGAGTAGACGCCACCCGACTGGAGCATCACGCCGATCCGGGGGCGGAGCTTCGCCGCGTCGGCGACCGGGTCGAGGCCGAGGACCCGTACCGTCCCGGCGTCCGGGCGGCGGTAACCCTCGCAGGTCTCGACGGTGGTGGTCTTGCCGGCGCCGTTGGGGCCGAGGACGGCGGTGACGGTGCCGGTGCGCACGCACAGATCGAGGCCGTCCACAGCGGTCTTGCGGCCGTACCGCTTCACGAGGCCGCGGACCTCGACGGCCGGGTGCGGCGCGGAGTGCCCCGATGCGGGGCGGCGCCCGGGCGCCGGGAGGGCGGGCTCGCTCTTCATGGCCGGTAAGTCTAGGCAAGGGCGGAACGAACCCGTCTCCCGGGGCGGAACGAACCCGTCTCCCGGGGTCGAATTAGGTAACCCTAAGTGATGAATGGCACCATAGATCGTTTCGGACCGTGGTTGTCAGGGCCGGATGAATTACGCAACAATGGCGTTGTGAAATACGTCGGCGAGGCTCCGCAGGAGGAACTCGCGACCGGAGAGCGTTCGACGCGCAATCGGGTCGCGCGCTCCATCCTGGACCACGGCCCGTCCACCGTCGCCGAGCTGGCGAAGCGCCTCGGCCTGACCCAGGCCGCGGTCCGCCGCCACCTCGACGCGCTGGCGTCCGACAGCGTCGTCGAGGCCCGTGAGCAGCGGGTCTACGGAGCACGGACCCGTGGCCGGCCGGCCAAGGTGTTCGCCCTCACCGACTGCGGACGGGACGCCTTCGATCAGTCCTACGACAAGCTCGCGGCGGACGCCCTGCGCTGGATCGCCGAGACCGCGGGCGAGGAGGCGGTCACCGCTTTCGCCCGCGCGAGGATCGCGGCCGAGTCCGAGGCGTACCGCACGGCGGTCGAGGCCGCGGACCCCGAGGCCCGCACCGAGGCGTTGGCCAAGGCCTTGTCCGCCGACGGGTACGCTGCTACGGCGCGTAGCGCGCCCGGTCCGCAGCAGGGCGAGCAGCTCTGCCAGCACCACTGCCCGGTCGCCCATGTCGCCGAGCAGTACCCGCAGCTGTGCGAGGCGGAGACGGAGTTCTTCTCCAGCCTCCTCGGGACGCATGTGCAGCGTCTGGCCACCATCGCCCACGGCGACGGTGTGTGCACGACGTACATTCCGCGCAGCGGCCACTCAGCACCACAGACCACCAATTCAGCATCTGCAAGCACGGCCGGGAGGAACCCCGCATGACGCTCCCCACGGAGACTGCCCACCCTGAGCTCGAGGGTCTGGGCACGTACGAATTCGGCTGGGCCGACTCCGACGCGGCAGGCGCCGCGGCCAAGCGCGGGCTCTCCGAGGATGTCGTCCGCGACATCTCTGCGAAGAAGAACGAGCCCGAGTGGATGCTGAAGCTGCGCCTCAAGGGCCTGAAGCTGTTCGACAAGAAGCCCATGCCGAACTGGGGCTCCGACCTGTCGGGCATCGACTTCGACAACATCAAGTACTTCGTCCGGTCCACGGAGAAGCAGGCGGAGTCCTGGGAGGACCTTCCCGAGGACATCAAGAACACCTACGACAAGCTCGGCATCCCGGAGGCGGAGAAGCAGCGCCTGGTCGCCGGTGTCGCCGCGCAGTACGAGTCCGAGGTCGTCTACCACCAGATCCGTGAGGACCTGGAGGAGCAGGGCGTCATCTTCCTCGACACCGACACCGCGCTGAAGGAGCACCCGGAGCTCTTCAAGGAGTACTTCGGCACCGTCATCCCGGTCGGCGACAACAAGTTCGCCTCGCTGAACTCGGCCGTGTGGTCCGGCGGCTCGTTCATCTACGTGCCCAAGGGTGTCCACGTCGACATCCCGCTCCAGGCCTACTTCCGTATCAACACGGAGAACATGGGCCAGTTCGAGCGGACGCTGATCATCGTCGACGAGGACGCCTACGTCCACTACGTCGAGGGCTGCACCGCCCCGATCTACTCCTCCGACTCGCTGCACTCCGCGGTCGTCGAGATCATCGTGAAGAAGGGCGGCCGCTGCCGCTACACGACGATCCAGAACTGGTCGAACAACGTCTACAACCTGGTCACCAAGCGCGCCGTGGCCTACGAGGGCGCGACCATGGAGTGGGTCGACGGCAACATCGGCTCCAAGGTCACCATGAAGTACCCCGCCGTCTACCTGATGGGCGAGCACGCCAAGGGCGAGACCCTGTCCATCGCCTTCGCGGGCGAGGGCCAGCACCAGGACGCCGGCGCCAAGATGGTCCACATGGCACCGAACACCTCCTCCAACATCGTCTCCAAGTCGGTGGCGCGGGGCGGCGGCCGCACCTCCTACCGCGGTCTGATCGAGATCGGCGAGGGCGCGCCGGGCGCGAAGTCCAACGTGCTCTGTGACGCGCTGCTGGTCGACACGATCTCGCGCTCCGACACCTACCCCTACGTCGACGTCCGCGAGGACGACGTGTCGATGGGGCACGAGGCGACCGTCTCCAAGGTCTCCGAGGACCAGCTCTTCTACCTGATGAGCCGCGGTCTGACGGAGTTCGAGGCGATGGCGATGATCGTGCGCGGCTTCGTCGAGCCGATCGCGAAGGAGCTGCCGATGGAGTACGCCCTCGAGCTCAACCGGCTGATCGAGCTGCAGATGGAGGGTTCGGTCGGCTAGCGCAGCCTGACGACCGGATTCCCCGACCACTGACAGAGAAAGCGAGCACTACGACAGCCATGGCTGAGGCTCAGAACATTCCGGCGGGTTCCACCACCACCGGGTCCATCGCGGTGGCCGCCGAGTCGACCGTCGCCACGCGCATGAGCGCCCCCCCGTCGTTCGATGTCGCGGACTTCCCGGTCCCGCACGGCCGCGAGGAGGAGTGGCGGTTCACCCCGCTGGAGCGGCTGCGCGGACTGCACGACGGCACGGCCGTCGCCACCGGCGGCGCCGTGAAGGTCGCGATCGAGGCCCCCGAGGGCGTCACGGTCGAGACCGTCGGCCGCGACGACTCCCGGCTGGGCAGGGCCGGCACCCCGGTGGACCGCGTCGCCGCCCAGGCGTACACGGCCTTCGAGCAGGCGTCCGTCGTCACGGTCGCCAAGGAGGCCGTGCTCACCGAGCCGATCCGCATCGCGGTGCACGGCGAGGGCGGCGTGGCCTACGGCCACCAGGTCGTCGAACTGGGTGCCTTCGCCGAGGCCGTCGTCGTCATCGACCACACCGGTGACGCGGTGCTCGCCGCCAACGTGGACTACGTCCTCGGTGACGGCGCGAAGCTCACCGTCGTCTCCGTGCAGGACTGGGACGAGAACGCGGTCCACGTCGGCCAGCACAACGCGCTGGTCGGCCGGGACGCCTCGTTCAAGTCGATCGTCGTCACCTTCGGCGGCGACCTCGTCCGCCTCCACCCGCGCGTCGCCTACGCGGGCACCGGCGGCGAGGCCGAGCTCTTCGGCCTGTACTTCACCGACAAGGGCCAGCACCAGGAGCACCGCCTCCTGGTCGACCACAACACCCCGCACTGCAAGTCCAACGCCGCCTACAAGGGCGCGCTCCAGGGCGACGGCGCACACGCCGTGTGGATCGGTGACGTCCTCATCCAGGCCAGGGCCGAGGGCACCGACACCTACGAGATGAACCGCAACCTCGTCCTCACGGACGGCGCGCGGGTCGACTCCGTGCCGAACCTGGAGATCGAGACCGGCGAGATCGTCGGCGCCGGTCACGCCTCCGCGACCGGCCGGTTCGACGACGAGCAGCTCTTCTACCTGATGTCCCGCGGTATCGACGCCGAGGAGGCTCGCCGGCTCGTCGTGCGGGGCTTCTTCGCCGAGCTCGTCCAGCAGATCGGTCTGCCGGACGTCGAGGCGCGGCTGCTGGAGAAGATCGAGGCCGAGCTGAAGGCATCCGTCTGATGGCCTTCGTCAAAGCCTGCGCGCTGAGTGAGCTGGAGGACGACACCCCGAAGCGGGTGGAGCTCGACGGCGTCCCGGTGTCCGTCGTCCGTACCGAGGGCGAGGTGTACGCGATCAACGACATCTGCTCGCACGCGAACGTCTCACTGTCCGAGGGAGAGGTCGAGGACTGCATGATCGAGTGCTGGCTGCACGGTTCCAGCTTCGACCTGCGCACCGGCAAGCCGTCCGGCCTTCCCGCGACGCGCCCCGTCCCCGTATACCCCGTCAAGATCGAAGGGGACGATGTGCTCGTCTCCGTCACCCAGGAGTCCTGAGTCACCCATGGCAACGCTTGAAATCCGCGACCTGCACGTCTCCGTCGAGGCCGACAACGCCACGAAGGAGATCCTCAAGGGCGTCGACCTGACCGTGAAGCAGGGCGAGACCCACGCCATCATGGGCCCCAACGGGTCCGGCAAGTCCACCCTCGCGTACTCCCTCGCGGGTCACCCCAAGTACACGATCACCAGCGGTTCGGTGACCCTGGACGGCGAGGACGTCCTGGAGATGACCGTCGACGAGCGGGCCCGCGCCGGCCTGTTCCTCGCGATGCAGTACCCGGTCGAGATCCCCGGTGTCTCGGTCTCCAACTTCCTCCGCACCTCCGCCACCGCCGTCCGCGGCGAGGCGCCCAAGCTGCGCACCTGGGTGAAGGAGGTCAAGGAGACGATGGGCCGGCTCCAGATGGACCCGGCGTTCGCCGAGCGCAACGTCAACGAGGGCTTCTCCGGCGGTGAGAAGAAGCGCCACGAGATCCTCCAGCTGGAGCTCCTCAAGCCGAAGGTCGCGATCCTCGACGAGACCGACTCCGGTCTGGACGTCGACGCCCTGCGCATCGTCTCCGAGGGCGTCAACCGGGTCCGCGAGACCGGCGAGGTCGGCACCCTGCTGATCACGCACTACACGCGGATCCTCCGCTACATCAAGCCCGACTTCGTGCACGTCTTCGCCAACGGCCGCATTGCCGAGTCCGGCGGCGCCGAGCTCGCCGACAAGCTGGAGAACGAGGGCTACGAGGCTTATGTGAAGGGTGGCGCTTCCGCGTGACACAGCTGCCGGGCCTCCTCGACACCGAGGCGATCCGCAAGGACTTCCCCCTGCTGGATCGGACGGTCCACGACGGGAAGAAGATCGTTTACCTGGACAGCGCTGCGACCTCGCAGAAGCCGCGCCAGGTGCTCGACGCCCTCAACGAGTACTACGAGCGGCACAACGCCAATGTGCACCGCGGCGTGTACACGATCGCGGAGGAGGCCACGGCGCTGTACGAAGGCGCCCGTGACAAGGTCGCCGCGTTCATCAACGCGCCCAGCCGCGACGAGGTGATCTTCACCAAGAACGCCTCCGAGTCGCTCAACCTCGTGGCCAACATGCTCGGCTGGGCCGACGAGCCCTACCGGGTGGACCACGACACCGAGATCGTCACCACGGAGATGGAGCACCACTCCAACATCGTGCCGTGGCAGCTGCTCTCGCAGCGCACGGGCGCGAAGCTGAAGTGGTTCGGCATCACCGACGACGGCCGCCTCGACCTGTCCAACATCGAGGAGATCATCACGGAGAAGACGAAGATCGTCTCCTTCACCCTGGTCTCCAACATCATGGGCACGATCAACCCGGTCGAGAAGATCATCCGCCGGGCCCAGCAGGTCGGCGCGCTGGTCTGCATCGACGCCTCGCAGGCCGCCCCGCACATGGTGCTCGACGTGCAGGCGCTGCAGGCCGACTTCGTGGCCTTCACCGGTCACAAGATGGTCGGGCCGACCGGCATCGGCGTGCTCTGGGGGCGGCAGGAGCTCCTGGAGGACCTGCCGCCGTTCCTCGGTGGCGGCGAGATGATCGAGACCGTTTCGATGCACTCGTCGACGTACGCCCCCGCGCCGCACAAGTTCGAGGCCGGTACGCCCCCGATCGCCCAGGCCGTCGGCCTCGGCGCGGCCGTGGACTACCTCTCGGCGATCGGCATGGAGAAGATCTACCGGCACGAGCACGCGATCACCGAGTACGCGGTGAAGCGGCTCCTGGAGGTCCCGGATCTCAGGATCATCGGTCCGGCGACGGCCGAGGACCGCGGCGCCACGATCTCCTTCACGCTCGGTGACATCCACCCGCACGACGTGGGCCAGGTGCTCGACGAGCAGGGCATCGCCGTCCGGGTCGGACACCACTGTGCACGGCCGGTCTGCCTGCGGTACGGAATTCCTGCGACCACGCGAGCGTCGTTCTATCTGTACTCCACCCCCGCCGAGGTCGACGCCCTGGTGGACGGTCTGGAGCACGTACGGAACTTTTTCGGATAATGGGCGAGCGGCTGAGGGTTGACTGGTGAAGCTTGATTCCATGTACCAGGAAGTGATCCTGGACCACTACAAGCACCCCCACGGGCGCGGCCTGCGGGACGGCGACGCCGAGGTGCACCACGTCAACCCGACGTGCGGCGACGAGATCACTCTCCGGGTGAAGTACGACGGCGAGACCATCGCCGATGTGTCGTACGAGGGTCAGGGCTGCTCCATCAGCCAGGCCAGCGCCTCCGTGCTGAACGACCTCCTGGTCGGCAAGGAGCTGGGCCAGGCGCAGAAGATCCAGGAGACCTTCCTGGAGCTGATGCAGTCGAAGGGCCAGCTGGAGCCCGACGACGCGATGGAGGAGGTGCTGGAGGACGCGGTCGCGTTCGCCGGCGTCTCGAAGTACCCGGCCCGGGTGAAGTGCGCGCTGCTGAGCTGGATGGCGTGGAAGGACGCGACGGCGAAAGCGCTGTCCGAAGGGAAGACGGCATGAGCGACAACGAGACTCTGACCACCAAGCCGGCCTCCGAGGAGGAGGTCCGCGAGGCGCTGTACGACGTGGTCGACCCCGAACTGGGCATCGACGTCGTCAACCTGGGCCTGATCTACGGCATCCACATCGACGACGCCAATATCGCCACCCTCGACATGACGCTGACGTCCGCGGCCTGTCCGCTGACCGATGTCATCGAGGACCAGGCGAAGTCGGCGACCGACGGCATCGTCAACGAGCTGCGGATCAACTGGGTCTGGATGCCGCCGTGGGGCCCGGACAAGATCACGGACGACGGGCGCGAGCAGCTGCGTGCCCTGGGCTTCAACGTCTGAGCCTCGATCCTCCGGGCGGGCCGCTGGCCCACCACTGACGACGAACGGCTCCCGGCTCCGCGCCGGGGGCCGTTTTTCGTCGTTGTTTCGCCCGCCGTACTCATGATGTGTGCCCCTCGTTGGCACGGGTAGCGGAACCTACCCGCGACACCCACGCCGACGAGAGGCATGCCGTGCTGCATCAGTCTTCGCTCCCCGGCCGAAGGGCGGCCGCCGCCGCGGGCGGCGTTCTCCTGCTGGCCGCCCTGGGGATCAACGCCCCCGCGCACGCCGCGAGTTACGGAACGCCGACGATCGGGCTCTCGGTCTCCTACCTCTCCGGCGCCGTCGGCGCGAGCGGTGACCCCGCGGTGACCGTCACCGTCGCGCAGAGCGGGGCCGATGCGGCCGAGCTCGGCGTGGCGGCGTCCGCCAGCTCCAAGCCCTCCGTCGCAGGGACCGGCGATGTGACCGTGACGGGGAGCGGCGGGACCCGGAAGCTCACGGTCGCCGCGCACGGGCGCGGCTACACCGACCTCACGGTCAAGGTCACCGGACTCGGCGGCAAGACCGCCACCAGGACACTGCACTACGCCGCCTCCGCCGCCGTCCAGAACGCCGCCGACACGCGTTATCTCACCGGTTCCTCGGACTCCTCGGCCGCCGTGGACGTCGGTGGCGGGTACGTGGTCGTGGCCGACGACGAGTCCAACACGCTGCGCCTGTACGACCGTTCCGCGTCCGGTGGGCCGGTCAGGAGCTGGGACGTCGGTTCGGAGCTCGGGGTGTCGAAGGAGATCGACATCGAGGGCGCGGCCCGGGCCGGCGACACCATCTACTGGACCGGTTCGCTGGGCAACAACAAGGACGGTGAGTACAAGTCGCCCCGCAACACCGTCTTCACCACGAAGGTGACCGGGTCGGGCGCCGCCACGCAGCTGACGGTGGGCGGCTCGTACAAGAAGCTCCGCGACGACCTCGTCGCCTGGGACAAGGCGAACGGCGACCGGCTCGGCTTCGCCGCGGGGACGGCGGACGGTGAAGCGCCCAAGCAGATCGACGGGTTCAACATCGAGGGCCTGGAGTTCGCGCCCGGCTCGAAGACCACCGCGTACCTCGGCTTCCGGGCACCTCTGGTACCGCCGAAGGCGGGCGGCAAGGCCCTGATCGTGCCCGTCACCAACTTCGACAAGGTGGCCGGCAGCGGGGCGAAGGCGGTCATGGGCGCGCCGATCGAGCTGGACCTCGGCGGGCTCAGCATCCGGGACATCCGGAAGAACGACGCCGACCAGTATCTGATCGTGGCCGGTTCCTGGGCGGCCGACGACAACTCCGATCCGTACGCCCTCTACACCTGGGACGGCGTCGCCTCGCACGCGCCGGTCGAGCGGGCCGAACTCCCGACGGCGGACCCGGGCGGCTGGGAGGCCGTCGTGGACGTCCCGGACCTGACGGTTCCGGGCGCCCGGGCGCAGCTGATCACGGATGCCGGATCGGCGGATCTGTACGGGGACGGCACCGAGGCGAAGGACCTCGACCACGCCGAGTGGAAGAAGTCGCGGGCCGTCTGGTTCACCGTCGGAGGCTGACGGGCCGGCCGGATCCGCGATGCGAACGGCCGTGCCCGCCGGGCGAACCGGTGGGCACGGCCGTTCCCTTCGGAGCCGGACGCGGGTGTATCCGCGCGGCCCGCCCTAGAAGCCGTACTGCGGGCCGGGCTGCGCGGGTACGCCCGCCGCCTCGGCAAGGGCCGGGCCCAGGTTCTCCGTGCGCATGCGCCGGTCGACGTAGAGCAGGCCGGTCACCAGCGGCGGGAAGACCGCCGTGATGAACTGGCTGACCAGCTGTCCCAGGGCCATGATCACCATGTAGCCGCTCATGGCGAAGACGATCGCGGTGGGGTTGGGGTCCTCGTCCAGCGTCG
This sequence comes from Streptomyces sp. NPDC048295, assembly GCF_040652135.1. Classification (NCBI taxonomy): domain Bacteria; kingdom Bacillati; phylum Actinomycetota; class Actinomycetes; order Kitasatosporales; family Streptomycetaceae; genus Streptomyces; species Streptomyces sp. NPDC048295. The sequence continues at coordinate 112,943 of NZ_JBEZLL010000006.1, read as the reverse complement.
TCCCGCCGATGATGCCGGAGAACATGCCGAGGAACGAGAACGGGATCTGGACGATGTAGCTCGCCACGGAGGCCAGGATCAGGGCCAGCAGACCCGTCCCGAAGATCCGCCACCAGTCGCCGCGCACCAGCTGCGCCGAGCGGCGCAGGGAGGCCACTGCGGACTGTCCCTCGAACACCGCGGCCGAGGGTGCCAGACAGAACTTCACGCAGAGCCAGATCGCGAGCGGGGCCGTGGCGAAGGCGCCCACGAAGCCGAGCACGACCCACAGGACGGTGCCGGTGTCGTGCGCCAGGGTGATCGAGCCGATCATGAGCGCGAAGAACCCGGCCACCATCAGCACCATCGGGATCAACGCGATCAGATAGGTCAGGATCACCGTCCCGATCACCGTCGGAACACGCGACCAGGCCCGGCGACAGACGGCGGAGAAGGTGGTCGGCCTGCCCAGCACCGCCTCCTGGAGCACGGTGGGCACGGTCGCGTACATCATGGCCGTCGCGACCGAGAAGACGATCACCGCGAGCAGGCAGACGATGCCGAGAGCGACCACGAGCGGAATCACGTCGGAGGCAGGCGGGTCCTCGTCGGCGCTGAGCGAGAAGACCGTGTGCAGATGGCCGCTCACCGCGGAGTACGCGATCACGACCGTGACGACCATGATCGCCAGCGCCCCGCCGAACACGACGGCGCCCATGCCGAACAACTGCTTCCAGTAGCGCCCCAGCGTGCTGAAGGCGCCGCCGAGTATGTCGCCGAGCCTCAAGGGCGTCAGCGGTATCACCCCGGGCTTCGGCGGTGGCGCCCAGGCCCCCCACCCCGGGGGTCCTCCGTACGGTGCTCCGCCCCACCCTGCGTCCTGCGCCACTGTCGCTCCGTCGTCTCTCGTCGTACTGGTGTGCTGCCGGTCGGGACACCGTAACGTCCCGGCCGCCCGGAATCCGCCGTGCTTTCCGTGCGGGCGGCGATGCGTACACTCGTACACATGGGATACGGACTGCTGGCCGCGGCGATCGCGGCGGAGGTGGCCGGTACGACGGCCATGAAGTACAGCGAGGGCTTCACCCGGCTCTGGCCCTCGCTGATCACCGTCGCGGGATACCTCGTGGCCTTCGGGCTGCTCGCCCAGACGCTGAAGACACTGTCGGTGGGCACCGCCTATGCCATCTGGGCCGGGATCGGCACCGCGGCGGTCGCCGCCATCGGCATCCTCTTCATGGGCGAGTCCGGCAGCCCGGTCAAGCTGGCGGGCATAGCGCTGGTCATCGCCGGAGTGGTGGTGCTGAATCTGGGCGGGGCCCACTGATGGCGCGCCGCTACGACCCCGAGCGGCGCGACCGCATCATCGACGCCGCGATCAGGGTGGTCGGCGCCAGGGGCATCGCGGGGCTGAGCCACCGCTCCGTCGCGGCCGAGGCCGATGTGCCGCTCGGCTCGACGACGTATCACTTCGCCTCGCTGGACGAGCTGTTGACCGCCGCGCTGCGCCGCTCGAACGAGAACTTCGCCGAGGTCATGCGGGAGAGCGAGGCGCTGGCCGACCCGGACGCCGACCTCGCCGGGGAACTGGCCGGGCTGCTGGGTGCGTACTTCTCCGGCGGGCGCGGACGGGCCGAGCTGGAGTACGAGCTGTATCTCGCCGCGCTGCGCAGGCCCGCGCTGCGCCCCGTCGCCGCCGAGTGGACCGACGGCACCGCCGAGCTGCTGTCCCGACGGACCGATCCGGCAACGGCGCGGGCGCTGATCGCGCTCATGGACGGGATCTGTCTGCAGGTGCTGCTCACCGGCGGCGAGTACGACGAGGCGTACGCGCGCGAGATGCTGGGGCGGATCGCCCGGTGACGGCACCCACTCCGGGGTGGGCGCCCCGTCCCCGGGCGTTTCTTGTTTCCAGGGCGTCCCTCATTCCCCGGACGTACCGCCGCTCCGTACCGCCGCCAGCGCCGCCCGGACGCTCTCCTCGATGTCCGTGATCGGGTACAGCGCCTCGCGGACCGTCCGGTCGCGGTCCACCACCAGCGTCAGCCGCTTCATCCGGCTGGTTCCCCCCGCCCGGAAGGTCGGCAGGCGCAGCGCCGCCGTCAGTTCCAGCTCGGCGTCGGACAGCAGCGGGAACCGCAGCCGCTCCGCGTCCGCGAAGGCCCGCTGCTCGTCCGGACGCTGGGTGGAGACCCCGTGCACGGTCGCGCCGGCCGCCGTGAACTCGGCCAGCTGGTCGCGGTACGTGCAGGATTCGAGCGTGCAGCCGCTCGCGCCCGGGATCTCGGCCCAGCCCGGCGGATAGGCGTCCCGGCGGGCGTAGGCGCCGGGGAAGAAGTACAGGACGGTGTACGGGGTGCCGGCGACCGGGTCGCGCGACCCGCCGTCGTGGTCCAGCAGTCGCAGCGCGGGCAGGCGCGTGCCCACCAGGGCGTGCACCCGGGCCGCCTCCTTCGAGGTCTCCGCGGCCGTCGCCATCATGTCCCCTTCCCCCAGCACCCAGGTGTCGCCCCAGTCCTGGAGCGCGATCAGTACGGGCAGCAGCGCGCGGCCGCGCGGGGTGAGCCGGTACTCGTACCGGGGCGGCCGGTCCTGGTACGGCTCCCGGGAGAGCACCCCCGCGTCGACCAGCAGCCGCAGCCGCTCGGTCAGCACCTTGCGGGACACACCCAGCTCCTGCTGGAGCGCGTCGAAGCGGTGTACCCCGCGCGCCGTGTCCCGCACGATCAGCAGGGTCCACCAGTCGCCCACGACGTCGAGCGCCTGGGCGATCGCGCAGTCGGCGTCGGCCAGGCTGGTGCGCTGGGGCATGGGCTCCTCCGTCTGTCTCCCGCATCCGACGCTTACCGGATTGACCTGCAGGAAACCACGATGCCATAGTCCGTTCCCAAAGGAAACTCGCTGGGAGGGTGCTGGGGATGAGCTTCTTCGGGGTCGTGCGGGACGTGCCGCGCACGGTGCGGCTGCTGGCCTTCGGCTCCTTCCTCAACGGAGTCGTCAGCTTCACCTTCGTCTATCTCTTCGTCTATCTGACCGGTCCGCGCGGGCTGAGCGTCCCGCAGGCCGGAGTCGTCGCGGGCATCGGCGGCATCGGCCTGGTCGCGGGGAACTTCACCGGTGGCTGGTTCGGCGACCGCTACGGCCACCGCCGGATGCTCCTGACCGGCGCGCTGGTCGGCGGGACGGCACTCGCGGTGCTGCCGGCCCTTCCGGTGGCGGCGATGTACGGGGTGCTGCCGCTCGCGCAGTACGCGGCGGGCGTCGTGCGCGCGGCGAACTCCGCGCTCGTCGCGGTCTCCGTCCCCGAGGGCGCGCGGCGCCAGAGCTTCGCCCTCGTACGGTCCGCCGGAAACGCCGCGTTCGCCGTCGGCCCGCCGCTGGGCGCGCTGATCGCCGCCCGGTTCTCCTACGACTGGCTGTTCGTCGCCGACGGGCTCGGGACCCTGCTCTTCGCCGGGTACGCGGCGGCGGTGCTCCCGGCGCACGGCACCGCGCACACCCGGCCGGCCCACGACCCGGGCGCGCCCGGACTGTGGCGGGAGCTGCGGGCCAGGCCCGCCGTGCCGGTGCTGCTCGCCGCGATCCTCTGCGTCGATCTCGTCTACCGGCAGCAGTACTCGACCCTGCCCGTCTTCCTCGCCGAGCACGGCCACGGCGCCCAGTTCTACGGCTGGCTGCTGTCGGTCAACGGCGGCGTCATCCTGCTGCTGGAACTCCCCGCGGCGCACGCGCTGCGCCGACGGGCCCCGCTGGGCATCGTGGGCACCGGGCTGCTGCTGGTGGGGCTGGGCTACGCGCTGCTGATCCCCGGTGCCGGGGCGCTGTTCGCCATCACCATGATGGCCTCGCTGACCATGGGCGAGATCCTCTACAAGACCACCGCGACGGCGTACGTCGCCGATCAGGCCCCCGCCCATGCCCAGGGCCGCTTCCAGAGCCTGTACGCGGGCGCCTCCATCAGCGGCCAGGTGCTGGCGCCGCCGCTCGGCGGCGCGCTCTACGCCCATGCGCCCGGACTGCTCTGGCCCGCGTGCGCGGTACTGGCCTGCGGTGCGGGGGCGGCGGTGCTGGCGGCGCGGCGGCTGCGGGGGCCGGTCGGCGAGGAAGGCGTCGTACCGGTGCCCGGACGGCAGCCGCAGCCCGGCTGACCTGGCAGGTCCCGGCTCCGGGGCCGGACCTGCCCATCCGGCGAGACCGGTTGGCCCCGGTGGTGCCTCGCCGGTTAGGTTTCGTGTCATGACCGACACGACTCCTGCTCGCACCACCGGCGCCGTCGCCGCCGGCCTCGCCACCATCGCCGGCGACGGTTCCGTTCTCGACACCTGGTTCCCCGCCCCCGAGCTCAACGACGGGCCCGGCCCGGCCGGAACCGAACGGCTCACCCCCGACCAGGCCGTCAACCTCCTCGGCGAGGGCGCCGCCAAGGCCATCGGCGTGGACGCCCGCCGCGGTGTCGAGATCGTCGCCGTACGTACGGTCATCGCCTCGCTCGACGAGAAGCCGCTCGACGCCCACGACGCGTACCTGCGCCTGCACCTCCTCTCGCACCGCCTCGTCCGGCCGAACGGCCAGAACCTGGACGGGCTCTTCGGCCTCCTCGCCAACGTCGCCTGGACCTCGCTCGGCCCGGTCGCCGTCGACGACGTGGAGAAGGTGCGGCTCAACGTCCGCGCCGAGGGCCTGCACCTCCAGGTCACCTCGGTCGACAAGTTCCCCCGGATGACGGACTACGTCGCGCCGCAGGGCGTCCGGATCGCCGACGCCGACCGGGTCAGGCTCGGCGCGCATCTCGCCGTCGGCACGACCGTCATGCACGAGGGCTTCGTCAACTTCAACGCGGGCACCCTCGGCACGTCGATGGTCGAGGGCCGCATCTCCGCGGGCGTCGTGGTCGGCAACGGCTCCGACATCGGCGGCGGCGCCTCCACCATGGGCACCCTCTCCGGCGGCGGCAAGGAGCGCATCGTCATCGGCGAGCGCTGCCTGATCGGAGCCGAGGCCGGGGTCGGGATCGCGCTCGGCGACGAGTGCGTCGTCGAGGCCGGGCTCTACGTCACGGCCGGTACCCGCATCACGCTCCCGGACGGCCAGATCGTCAAGGCCCGTGAGCTCTCCGGCGCATCGAACATCCTCTTCCGCCGCAACTCGGTCTCCGGCGCCGTCGAGGCCCGCCCGAACAACGCGGTCTGGGACGGCCTCAACGACGTCCTGCACAGCCACAACTAGGGTCATTCGTCCGGCCGGACCCCGCGAGCCCGGCACGGTCCGGACGAGAGGCCCGGGGAGCGGCCGGCCCGGCCCGTGGCGGCCAGCAGTTCCCCGTAGACCCTCTGCAGCCCGTCGGTCGCCCCGCGCCCGGCGGGCTGCAGCGGTTCGCGGACCAGTCCGGCGTCGAGCAGCGCCTTGGCGGTGACCGTGCCGGGCAGCCCGGAGCCCATCATCGCCTCGGCGAGCGGGAGGACCAGATGGTTGAGCCGGGCGGCCTCCGCGGTGTCCCCGGCGTCGAACGCGTCCAGCACCGCCCTCAGCTGACGGGGCGCCACATTGGCGACCGTGCTGACACAGCCTGCCGCACCCACCGCGTACAGCGGCAGATTCAGCTCCTCGCAGCCCGAGTAGTACGCCAGCGAGGTCGCGCCGATCACCTTCGTGGAACCCATCAGGTCGTACGCGCAGTCCTTCACGGCCACGATGCGCGGGTGCTCCGCGAGCCGCAGCAGGGTCTCCGGCTCGATGCGGGTGCCGGTGCGGCCGGGGATGTCGTACAGCATCAGCGGGAGGCCGCTCGCGTCGGCGACGCGCCGGAAGTGTGCCTCGACAGCGGCCTGCGGCGGCCGGCTGTAGTACGGCGTCACCACCAGCAGGCCGTCCGCGCCCGCCTGTTCGGCCTGTCGGGCGAGGGCGATGGTATGCCAGGTGTCCGCGCTGCCGACCCCGGCGACGATCGGCACACCGGCGCCGACCGCCGCCCGGACCGCCCGCAGCAGCTCGGTCTTCTCGCTGTCGGTGGTGGTCGGGGACTCGCCGGTGGTGCCGCTGAGCACCAGTCCGTCGCAGCCGTCGGCGACCAGGGCGGCGGCATGCTTCCCGGCGGCGTCCGGGTCCAGGTCGCCGGCGGCGGTGAACGGCGTGATCATGGCGCAGAGCACGCGGCCGAAGGGGGTTGCGGGTGCGGTCATTCCTGAAGTCTCCGCCGAGCGGACCGTGAAGGTCCACTTAGATCTGCTTGAGGTGAGGGGCAAGCAGGACTCAACAGTCACCACGTCCGGGCCCCGCGCTCTGGCATGATCGAACGCCTATGCGGCAGGCCGAGACCGGGGTGGGTGCGTGAACGTGAGCGTGCGAGGGCGGGCAGGGGCAGGGGCCGGAGCGGGGCAGGGGGGACGACGGCGGGTGGCGGCCGGGCTGCTGGCCGGGGCGCTGGGCCTGACACTCTCCGGGTGCGCCGGTTTCCTCGTACCGGCGGGCGAGGGAGAGCCGGAGCCGACGCCCAGCGATCCGTACCGGGTGCACGCCGACAAGCTGCCGACCCCGTTCCCCAGCGCCTCCGCCGATGTCTCCGGCCGGCCGGGCGCGCAGGGGCCCGCGCCCACACCCACCGTCCCGGCCGGCTGCCCGTCCTCCGGCGTCGTCGTCGGCATGGGCGAGGTGGAGGCGGCGCTCGGCCACCGGGCCGTCGGGCTCACCCTCACCAACTGCGGCAGCAAGCCGTACCGGGTCCACGGCTACCCGGCCGTCCGTGCCCTGGACGAGGCCGGCGACCCGCTGCCCGTCCCGGTGAACCCCGGGTCCTCCTACATGGGCACCGACCGCGGGCCGAAGGAGGTCGTGCTGAAGCCGGGGGAGACCGCGCGCTCGCTCCTGGCCTGGGTCTCCACCCCGACCGGAGGCGACCTCGTCGAGGGGGACGCCCTGGAGATCGCCCCGGCGCCCGGTATGGAGGGGCGCACCTTCCCGCTGGAGGGCAGCGACGTACGGCTGCTCGACGAGCTCAACATGACCGCGTGGCGGACCGGCCCCGCGTAGGGCCGAGCGGGGTCACAGGACGAGCTTGAAGCCCTCGTGGCTGCGGGCGAAGCCCAGCGACTCGTAGAACCGGTGGGCGTCCGCACGCCGCTTGCCGCTGGTCAGCTGCATCAGCCCGCACCCCCGCAGCCGGGCCCGGTCCGCGGCTTGTTTCATCAGCTCCCGCCCCAGCCCGCCGCCCCGCCGGTCGGCCCTGACCCGCACCGCCTCGATCAGCGCCCGCTCCTCGCCGTGCCTGCCGAGCCCCGGTATGTACGTCGCCTGCGCGCAGCCCAGCACCGTGTCGCCGTCCACCAGCACCAGCATCTCGTTGCGCGGGTCGCTCCCGATGGCGGCGAAGGCCCGTTCGTACGCGTCGTCGACCACGACCGAGGCCGGATCGACGACCCGCTCCTCGTCGGCGAGCAGGGCGAGGACGGCCGGCAGATCGGCCCGGGTGGCGGTGCGAAGGATCATGCTCCGGAGTCTGCCACGGGCGCCGTGCGGCTCAGCGACGGGCCATGTAGAGCGTGAAGGCCTTGTGCAGCACCTTGTTGATCGGGTAGTCCCACTCGCCGATGTACTCCGCGGCCCGGCCGCCCGTGCCCACCTTGAAGCGCAGCAGACCCACCAGATGGTTGCTCTCGTCGAGGGTGTCGGTGATGCCGCGCAGGTCGTAGACGGCCGCGCCCCGTTCGTGCGCGTCGCTCATCATGCGCCACTGGACGGCGTTGCTGGGCTGCATCTCGCGCTTGCGGCCGGTCGAGGCGCCGTAGGAGTACCAGACGTGGTTGCCCACCGTCAGCATCGTCGCCGCGGAGAGGACCTCCCCGTCGTGCTGCGCGAGATAGAGCCGCATCCGGTCGGGGTCCTCGGCCCGCAGTACGGTCCACATGCGCTGGAAGTAGCCGAGCGGACGGGGGATGAAGCGGTCGCGCGCGGCCGTCTCGCGGTACAGCTCGTAGAAGGCCGGGAGGTCCTCGTAGTCGCCCTCGACGACCTTGACGCCCGCCTTCTCGGCCTTCTTGATGTTGCGCCGCCACTGCTGGTTCAGACCGCCCCGGATCTCCTCCAGGGACAGCCCGGCGAACGGTACCTGGAAGACGTACCGGGGCTGCCCCGCGCTGAAGCCGTCCTCGCTCTCCTCCTCGCCCCGCCGCCAGCCCAGGGCGCGCAGCTGCTCCACGACCTCGGCGGCCCGCGGCTCCTGCGAATCCGGCGGCACATCGCGCAGCCGCCCGGCGGCCGGGTCGGCGATGGCGTCCTTGACGGTCCGGGCGTCCCAGCGCCGGGCCACCACCGGCGGGCCCATGCGGACCGAGAACGCGCCCTGTGCCTTCAGATGCGCCAGCATCGGATCCAGCCACTGCCCCAGCCCCGCGCCGTGCCAGTCGACGACCGGGCCCTCCGGCAGATAGGCCAGATAGCGCTTCACCCGGGGGATCGGCCGGTACAGGACGAGCCCGGCTCCGACGATCCGTTCCCGTCCCGCGCCGTCCCGGTCGAACCAGCCGATGCTCTCCGTGCGCCAGTCGGGCTTCACATCGCCCCACGACGGAACCTGCATATGGCTCACGGCGGGACGGCTCGCGACGAACGCCAGATGCTCCTCGCGGCTGATCGTCCTGAGGTGCGGTGCCATGCGCTACTCCGTTCGTTGTGCTGTCGCGGCGCCCGACGGTGCCGACAGGGTGTGCTGTTGACCTCAAGTGCACTTGACGTATCAGGGTGGTCGGCAACGGCGCACCGCTCCGGTGCCCCGGTCAGGAGGACCCGTCATGAGCGTGCTATTCGAATCCCGTCCCGATCTTGCCCGTAACGACGTCGGACTCGTCAAGGCGAGCACCTGGGATGTCGGCACCCCGGAGCGCCGGCGGCGGACGGTCGAGGCCATCCGTGAGGCGTGGGCCGGCCGGGACTGGCCGCATCCGGGACTTCTTTCGTACACCGTCCATGCCGGTGAGGACGGGAAGACCCTCTTCCACTACAGCCAGTGGAGTGGTGAGCAGGCGTACCAGGACTTCTTCCGGCACGGCAGGGACGAGCGCAACGCGGACATCGACGCCGCCGTGCCGGGCATCCGGCGGCTCGGGCTGCACACCCTGGAGCTCTACCGTTCCACGCCGCCCCGGGAGGGCGACGGACGGGAGCCGGGCTGCGTGGTGATCGTCGACGTCGAGTTCGAGGGCCCGGACAAGGCGCGGCAACGGGACTGGGTGGACACCGTGTTCGAGGCGCTGGGGAGCGATCCGGCGCCCGCCCCGGGCGGCATCTCCGGGCACTTCCATGTGAGCACCGATGGAACGCGGGTGCTCAACTACGCCGAATGGGAGAGCGCCGCGGCCCACATCGACGCACTGGCCGCGCCCGGTGCCGGGATCGGGTCGAGCACGCCGCAGTGGGAACGGGTGCAGTCCTACCCGGGGGTCACCGGCGGAGGGGTGAACCGCTACACGCCCGCCCTCGTCATCGGGCCGGGAGCGGGCGTGTAGCGCCGCCGCTACGGGCGGAAGCGGAGCACCTGCGGGTCGTGGTCGCTGTTCTGGTCGGCGAACTCGGCGTTGATGTGCACGCTGTCGTACTGGTAGTCGTCGATCGACGGGCTGGTCAGGATCTGGTCCAGGACCTGGCTGTTGCCCTGGTAGACGTAGCTGTAACGCTCCGGGCGCGGCAGGGACTTGATGGCCGGGTGGAGCACGCCCCCGGCCGTCAGGGCCTTGGCCGTGCCGGAGAACTCGAAGTCGTTGATGTCGCCGACGACCAGCACGTCCGCGTTCTTCTGGACGCTCAGCAGCTTCTTGACGAAGGTGTTGACCGCCTGGCCCTGCGCGTGCCGCTGGACCTCCGAGGAACGGGACGGCGGCTGGTGCTCCGAGAAGATGGACTCGTCGCCGCCCTTGGACGCGAAGTGGTTGGCCACGACGAAGACCGTACGGCCGCGGAAGACGAACTCCCCGACGAGCGGCTTGCGGCTGTTCTCCCACGCCGCGTTCGCCGGGTCGATCCGGCCGGGGGAGAAGGTCAGGGCGGCGTGGCCCCGCTCCCGTACGACATCGGTCGCCGTCGTCGCGTCGCCGCCGGACCGGTCGGTGAACGAGACCCGCTCCGGGTTGAAGAGGAACACCTGGCGGATGTTGCCGCCGGGCTCGCCGCCGTCCTTCTTGTCCTGCGGGTCGATGGAGCGCCACTCGTACGCCGGGCCGCCCGCCGCCACGATCGCGTCGGTGAACTTCTTCACCGTCACGTCGGCGGCGACCGTGCCGTCGCTCTTCGCGCCGTTGTTGTCCTGGATCTCCTCCAGCGCCACGATGTCGGGCGAGGCGAGGTTGTCGACGACCGCGGCGGCGAGCGCGTCGAACTTCTCCTGCGGGTCGGTCGGGTCGAGGTTCTCGACGTTGTACGTCGCCACGGCCAGCTCGCCGCCGCGCTGCTTGCGGGTGGTCTCCCGCCGCAGGCCCTTGGCGGTGACGGTGCCCATGGTGCGGGCGGTCAGCGTGTAGCCGCCGTACTGGTTGAAGTCGAGCGGGCCCTCGGTCGTGCCGGTCAGCACATCGCCCACGTCGGCCTTGGGGAAGGGCTGCTGGGCCAGCGGCACCAGCGACTGGATCTGCAGCCGCCCGGTGTTCTGCGCGTCGTACGAACCGTAGACGGTGCCGCCGCGGCGGGCGTCGTTCTCGTGCGGCTTCACCGTCACCCACAGCTCGGCGTGCGCGTCGGTGGCGCCGACCACCCGCGAGGGGCCGACGCTGACGTTCATGCCTTCGATCGACTCGTAGTAGTCGAGGGCGTAGCGGGACGGGCGCAGCGGCAGCGCGTTGATGGAGCCGCCCGCCGCGCGGTCGCCCTCCGGGGTGTACCGGGACGGGACGGAGCGCTCCGTGACCCGCACCGGCTCGGGCAGGGCGTTGCCGGAGGACACCACGGCGACGGTGGGCTTGCTGATCTCGGTCATCGACTGGTTGCCGGAGTCGAGGCCGCCCGGGACGTACTCGGTGACCGTGCCGGAGACGGTGACCGCGTCACCGACCGCGACGGTGGGCGCGGAGCCGGTGTAGACGAAGATGCCCTCGCTGGTGGCGGGGTCGGCGTCCGGGTTCGGGTCCTGGAACCAGAAGCCCTTCGTACCGTACGTCCGCACTCCGGTGACGATGCCCGCCACCTCCGCGACCTGCCGGCCGACGAGCGGGGATATCCGGGTGGAGCCCTGGATGTCATGGATCCGGACCATGCCGTCCGCGGCCGGGCCGGGGGCGGTGGATGCGGACGCGGAGGTGGTGGCGCCGGTGAGCAGGCCGGCGGCGAGCGCGGCGGCGACTACGGCGGAGACGGTGGTCGTTCTGGACGATGCGGCAGGCATCACGGGCTCCGGGGGTATCGAGGGTCAGAGTGGAGGTCTACGCGCGTCAATCTCTTGTGCGCGCAAGGTCGTTGTCAAGGTCTTCCGGGTGGCCTGCCGCTGTCCGTTGCATGAACCGGGCGGCATGGGTCGAAATGCGTCTACGCTTGGGCCGCCCGATCCGTACGCCCGGTACGCCCCGAGGAGAACCGCCTGATGTCCGCAGAGCCCCCCACCCTGCCGCCCGTACGGCTGCGCACCGAGGCCGAGCTGGCACGGGACGCGCTCGCCTCGCCGCTGCTCGCCCGCGCCGTCCGGCTCGCCCGCTGGGCGGACCCCGGGACCCGGGTCGGCGCCGGCGGCGAGCTCGTCGACGCGCAACTGCCCGCGGCGGCCGAGCACCTGGGCCTGACGGCCGACGAGGACGGCGCGGCGGAGGCGAGCGAGGCGTGGCGGCTCGCGGTCGACACGGGGCTCGTCGACGTCGAGGACCCCGACGAGGCCGCCGGGCCGGATGCGGAGGGGGCCGCGACCGCCGGTGAGAATCTGGCGCTGGTCACCGGCGGTTCACCGGCGGACGTCCTGTCGATCTGGCTCGACGGCCTGGAGGCCGTCCACGCCGACGCCACCGCGCCGGTCTTCGACGACCTCGCCGATCTCGTGGGCGAGGACGGCTCGATCGACTTCGAATCCCTGGACTGGGACCCGGAGGCCGAGGCGGAGTTCCTCGACGGGGTCCTCGGCAACCTGTATCTGCTCACCGTCGGCGACGGCCACGGCGGCACGGACCCCGCCTCCGTGCCGCTGCCCGCCCTCGCCGCGTCGGTGATCGTTCCCGACGACATGGGCGAGCCCACCGACGACATCCTTGAGCAGGTGTCCGAGGCGATGATGCGCCTCGACGACCAGTTCCGGGTGCTCGAACCCATCGGGATCGTCGAATACCGCCCGGTGGACGAGGCGTTGCTGGTCGAGGAGGGCGAGGACGCCGCCCCGCCGGCCGACGACGAGGACGTCACCCGGTACGGGATGGTGAAGCTCACCCCGCTCGGCCTGTACGGGCTGCGGACCCGGATGCTGGAGGCCGGGGTGGACGCCCCGGCCATCGGCGACCTCGCAGACAAGGGCGCCGACGCGCTGCTCGGCGGCATCGCGTACTACCCCGAGGCGGCGGCCCGCGGCGAGGTCGAGCTGTGGCTCGCCCGACGCGGTGGCGCGGACGGCGCGGCGGGTGAACTGCTGGCCGCGGCGCGCGGAACGGACCGGCAGGCCCCGCTGCGCAGGCTCCACTGCCAGCAGGCCCTCGCCCTGGTCGGCGCGGAGGCGGAGCCCGCGGTGCGCGCGGTGCTGGACGACCCCGAGCTGGGCGGTCTGGCCCGGGTCTGGCTCGCGGAGCTGGGCGCGGCCGGTGTGCCCGCGCCGCCGGAGTCGATGATCTTCTGGCTCGCCGTCGACACGATCGCGGCCCAGCTGGAGGCCGACGGCGACCTGGAGGAGCTCCAGGGCCTGGTCGAGGGACTGGCGGGCCAGCACAGCGGCTTCTTCGACGAGGCCTGGCGGGTGGAGCACCCGGCGACCGCGGACGTCCTCGAAGCCATGGGGCGGCTGCACGGCGACAAGAAGAAGGCCAAGGAGGCCCGCAAGGCGGCCTTCAAGGCCCGCTCGCGCAAGGGAGCCTGACTCCCCGTCCGGGGTGGAGCGGGCGGCGCGAGCGGGGTGGCCCGTGGTGAACGGCGAGTTCAGGGCATGCGTTCCGGCCAAGTGCACAGGAAGGATGCCCCTCGCCGTCGCCCGCAGTTCAACTGGTGTTGGCGCAAGGGCGCGACTGTGGGCGCGCCAACAACCCGCCCAGTTGCCCCAGGAGTACGTGATGCCCTTCACGCGCAGGGAATTCACCAAGCAGTCCGCCCTCACCGGTGCCGGCATCGCGCTGACCGGTACCGTCGCGGCACTGGCCACCGCACCGGGCGCCCTGGCCGCCGGGGACCCGAAGCACGGTCACGGTCACGACGGCCACGACGACCACGGCCACGGGCACGGCCGTGAGCCCGGCTACGGGCCGCTGATCGCCGACCCCGAGGGCGTACTCGCGCTCCCCGCAGGCTTCTCGTACAAGGTCATCACCCACAGCGGTGTCACCAAGCTGGAGTCCGGCGAGTTCACCCCCTCCAACCACGACGGTACGGCCACCTTCGAGGGCCCGCGCGGCGTCACCCTGCTCGTCAACAACCACGAGCTCAGCGGCGTCCGGTCCGGCTGGGAGCACCCGGTGCCGCTCGCCGAGGGTCTCGTCTACGACCCGGTCGCGGCCGGCGGCTGCACCGTGGTGGAGACCCGCCGCGACGGCCGCACCGCCGAGTGGGTCGGCATCGCCGGCACGTCCACCAACTGCGCCGGTGGCGCCACCCCGTGGGGCACCTGGCTCACCTGCGAGGAGACCGAGGACAAGGCCGGCAAGAACGGCCTGCTCAAGGACCACGGCTACGTCTTCGAGGTCGACCCGTACGACCGGCACGCCAACCGTGACCCGCGCCCGGTCAAGGCGTTCGGCCGGTACGCCCACGAGGCCGTCGTCATCGACCCCAAGCAGGGCCACGCCTACCTGACCGAGGACGCCTCCGGCCCCAACGGGCTGCTCTACCGCTGGGTCCCGCCGCACGGCTTCCGGCACGGCCGCGGCAAGCTGCGCATGCTCGCCGACGACGCCGGTGTCCTCCAGGCCACCAAGTGCTTCGACAGCAACGGCAAGTTCGTCGACGACCTGTCACGCGCCACGAAGACCGGCACGGTGTACGGCGTGGACTGGGTCGACGTGCCCGACCGTGACGCCAAGGCGGTCTCGGTGCGCAAGCAGTTCGCCGACGGCGAGGTCACCCGCGCCCGCAAGCTCGAAGGCATGTGGTGGGGCGACGGCGGCGCGTACATCGTCTCCTCGTTCGCCCGCTCCGAGAGCCCGGTCCAGCACGACGGCCAGGTCTGGTTCTACGACCCGAAGCGCCGCACGCTGACCCTGAAGGTGCTCCTCGGGGTGAACGCCGACCCGTCGAAGGACGGCGCCTTCGACGGCCCGGACAACATCACCGTCTCGCCGTACGGCGGACTGGTCATCGCCGAGGACGGCGAGGGCATCCAGCACCTCTTCGGGGCGACCGAGAGCGGCCGCACCTACCCCATCGCCCGCAACGAGCTGAACATCGGCAGCGAGGAGGAGCCGGAGTACAGCGAGTTCACCGGAGTCACGTTCTCGCCCGACGGCCGGACGCTGTACGCCAACATCCAGACGCCGGGCATCATGCTCGCCATCACCGGTCCGTGGAAGCGCCAGCCGAACCGCCACTGACGGCCCGTCACACCCGTTCTCCCGAACGGTGTTCTTCCAGTCGGTGCGCTCCCGGCCGGCGCGCGTAATTCCCTCGCGCGCCGGCCCGGCATCCCCCTAGAGTTCCGTCCGTGCCCAGGTGCGCAGGCAGGACCTACTTCCACTCTTAATGGGGATGTCGCGGGTTCGAGTCCCGCCACCGGATCCCGTTCCGGTGTAGCTCAGTCGGCAGAGCACCTTCGTCGGTTCCGCCGACCTTGAACTCTGGGCACCACAACTTCATCAGCACGACTGCATCGCACCTCCCGGTGCGCAGGCTGCGGCTACTTCCTCTCACGAACCCGCCGCCGCCGACTCTGATCTCGGGAGGCACAGACGCCGGGGGGTGCCCGGTGCGCAGGCGACGGATACTTCCATTGAACTGACGGTTGCGGGTTCGAGTCCCGCCCGGCCACGGCCGGTAGCTCAATCGGGTAGAGCATCAGCAAGCCCGTCGCCGACTCCTGATCTCGGGCACCCTTTCCGCTGTGCCTTCCCCCAATGAATTCGGGGGAATTCTCATGGCACGCTTCAACACCCGCACCACCAGGCCCCGTGCCACCTCGCCCGTGCGGACGACCGGGCGCACCGCGCCGACCCACCAGGGCGGCCGCGGACATCTGCGCGACAACCGCTCCGAGCTCTTCCTGCTCGCGGTCGCCGATTTCGTTTCGCAGCAGACCTTCTACGAGGACGGCGAGCAGCGCGACGAGCGCTTCGCCGAACTGGTGCGGGTGCTCGCCGTCGGCGATCCCGAGTGGACCGCCGGCCTGCTGCACTGGCTGCGCCGCGACGGCCGGATGCGTACCGCCTCGATCGTCGGCGCCGCCGAGTACGTGAAGGCGCGGCTGGACGCGGGCGCCGAGGACGGACCGTCCAACCGTCAGGTCGTCGACTCCGTCCTGCTGCGCGCCGACGAACCCGGGGAACTCCTCGGGTACTGGACCTCCCGCTACGGCCGGGCCGTGCCCAAGCCGGTCAAGCGCGGCATCGCCGATGCCGTGCGCCGGCTCTACAACGGCAGGTCGCTGCTGAAGTACGACACCGCGTCCAAGGGCTACCGCTTCGGCGACATCCTGAACCTGGTGCACGCCTCTCCCGACCCGCAGAAGCCGTGGCAGGGCGAGCTGTTCCGGTACGCCCTCGACCGCCGACACCACCCCGAGGCGGCCGTGGTGCCGGTCTCGGACCGGGTCCTGAACGCCCACCGCGCGCTGATGGAGCTGCCCGTCGGGGAGCGCCGGGCCGTGATCGAGAGCGCCGACGGGGCGGACCGGCTCGCCGCCGCAGGCATGACCTGGGAGGCCCTGGCGGGCTGGCTGCAGGGCCCGATGGACGCCACGGCCTGGGAAGCGGTGATCCCGTCGATGGGCGCGATGGCGCTCATCCGCAATCTGCGCAACTTCGACGAGGCGGGCGTCTCGGACGAGGTCGCCGCGCGGGTGGCGGAACGGATCTGCGATCCGGCCGCGGTCGCCGCGTCCCAGCAGTTCCCGTTCCGCTACCTCGCCGCCTACCAGCACGCGCCCTCGCTGCGCTGGGCGCACCCGCTGGAGCGGGCGCTCGGTCACTCGCTGGCCAACGTGCCCGCCCTGCCGGGCCGGACGCTGGTCCTGGTCGACCGCTCGGGCTCGATGTGGTCTCCGCTCTC
Organism: Streptomyces sp. NPDC048295; assembly: GCF_040652135.1. NCBI lineage: Bacteria > Bacillati > Actinomycetota > Actinomycetes > Kitasatosporales > Streptomycetaceae > Streptomyces > Streptomyces sp. NPDC048295. The sequence goes on along the minus strand of NZ_JBEZLL010000006.1, from coordinate 96,614 downwards.
GGACCGCTCGCAGCTCAACCGGGCCGACGCGGCCGCGATCTTCGGCACGGCGCTGGCACTGCGGGCGGCCGATGCCGACCTGGTGCAGTTCGGTACGAACAGTGCACCGGTGGCATATCGCCGGAGCGAGTCCGTGCTGAAGGTTCTGGAGCGCTTCGGCAATCTCGGTGGCACCGACACCGCGGAGGCGGTGAGCCGTCACTACCGGGGCCATGACCGGGTGCTGATCGTCACCGACGAGCAGGCGTCGTTCTCGTACGCCGCGGACGTCACCGAGGCGGTGCCCGCCACTGTGCCCGTCTACACCTGGAACCTGGCCGGGTACCGGGTCGGACACGCCCCCTCGGGCGACGGGACGCGCCACACCTTCGGGGGTCTTTCGGACGCCGCGTTCCGCATGGTGTCGCTGCTGGAAGCGGGCCGGGACGCGGACTGGCCCTGGATCCGCTGATCACGAATCCGGTATCAGTGGGACCCCTGCGGTGAACGGGCATGGCGTCGGACGTTCCCAGGGCGCATACTCAAGGTAATGAAACAGTCAGCCGGTTCCCGGCGCCATCTGCCCTCCAGTCCCTTCAACCGCCCGGCCCAGGCGGACCCACCGGTCGAATTGTTCGATGTGGGCGACCGGGTGTCGCACGATCAGTTCGGACTCGGCCGTGTCCTCGCCGTCGAGGGTGACAACGACGCGGTGCTCATCGACTTCTCGGGGAGGCAGGGGAGGATCCTGAGCCCGTACTCCAAGCTGACCAAGCTCTGAGGGAGGCGGCGAGCACGCGCGGCATCCGCGTCCCCGTCCCGCTCCCCGAATCCAGGGGCTGTCCGCACCCACGGACAGCCCCTGAAGCCGTGTCGGGGCCTCTCCCCGTCACAGCGCCTGGGCGGCGGGCTTCACCATGCCGCGGACGGTGCGCGACTTCACGAAGTCGCCCATGGCCGTCATCTCCCACTCGCCGGAGAACTGCTTGATCAGCTTGGCCATCATCACGCCGGTCTGCGGCTCGGCGCCGGTCAGGTCGAAGCGGACCAGTTCCTCGTCGGTGGTCGCGTCGACCAGCCGGCAGTAGGCCTTGGCGACCTCGGTGAACTTCTGGCCGGTGAACGAGTTGACCGTGAAGACCAGCCCGGTCGCCTCCGCCGGGATCCGGCCCAGGTCCACGACGATGACCTCGTCGTCACCCGCGCCCTCGCCCGTGAGGTTGTCGCCGGAGTGCTTGATCGCGCCGTTCAGGATCGAGAGCTTGCCGAAGTAGCAGCTGTCCAGGTGGTTCCGATTGGGGCCGTAGGCGATCACAGAGGCATCGAGGTCGATGTCCTTGCCCCGGAACGCGGGCTCCCAGCCGAGGCCCATCTTGACCTGGGAGAGCAGCGGCCGGCCGCCCTTGACCAGGGAGACCGTCTGGTTCTTCTGGAGGCTGACCCGGCCCTTGTCGAGGTTGATCTTGCCGCCGGCGGGCGGGGCCGCGGGCGGAGCCGGCGGGGCCGCGGGGGCCGGGGGTGCGGCGATCCGGGGGTCCACCGGGGCCGCGGCGGGCATCGGGGGCGCCACGGGCGCGGGGGCGGGCGCGGCGACGGGCTCCTCCTCGACCGAGACGCCGAAGTCCGTGGCGATGCCGGCCAGCCCGTTCGCATAGCCCTGGCCGACCGCGCGGGCCTTCCAGGCGCCGTTGCGGAGATAGACCTCGATGACCACGAGCGCCGTCTCGGTACCCAGCCGGGGCGGGGTGAACGTGGCGAGCACGCTGCCGTCGTCGGCGTTGCGCACCGTCGCGGTGGGCTCGATGCCCTGGAAGGTCTGGCCCGCCGCGTCCGGGCTCGCCGTGACGACGATCTTCTCGATGCCGGGCGGGACCGCGGTGGTGTCCACCAGGATCGCGTCCGGCGCGGTGCCGCCGCCGGAGCGGTAGGTCACGCCGGGGCCGTTGGGCTGGTTGTAGAAGATGAAGTCGTCGTCGGAGCGCACCTTGCCGTCGGCGGTGAGCAGCAGGCCCGAAACGTCGAGCCGCACCGGTGCGGAGACGTCCACGGCCACGCGGGCCGCGGAGAGAGGGATGTTCGAGCCGGGGGTCATAGCGGTCATGCTCGGGGTAACGAACGACCCCGCTTTGCCGTTCCCTTACCTTCGAGGACCTTCGAGGACCTTCGAGGACCTTCGAGGACCTTCGAGGACCTTCGAGGACCTTTGGGGGGCCGAGGGCTTTCGGCTGTCTTCGCGACCTTCGTGATTTTCGTGAACATGTGGACATACGGCCGTGCCCGCCGGGTGCCCTCCCCGCGCGGCCGCGCGCCCCGTCAGCGGTTGCGCGGGTGGTTGTGGGCGGTGCGCTCGTTGCCGTGCTTGTACGCCCCCGTCCAGCGGGCCATCACCGACTGCGCGTCCCCCGACTCCACCTCCGCCAGGAACTTCTCCGCCCGGCCGCCGCGCAGTGTGCCCGCGGGGCGGCCGTGGTGGGTGAGGGTGACGCTCGCGTCGCCGTGCTGCTCGTACAGGAATCCGGAAGGTCTCGGCATGGCTCCGCATCCTGCCCGGCGCACCCGCGCCCTGTCGCGGGGATTTCCGCCGGCCCGGGCCGGCGTCAGTGCGGCCAGATCGGCGGGTTGGTGCAGAAGTGACCGCCGAGGTGGGCGTGGTCGGGGTTGTCCGGGTCCAGTTCGCCCTGTTCGGCGATGAGCCGGGCCGCGTAGGGCTCCGAGTCGTCCTTCGGTTCGTACCCCAGTGCGCGGGCCGTCGTCAGGTCCCACCACAGCCGGGTGTTGTCGGACGAGCCGTGGACGACGGTGTGCCGCACGTCCTCGGCGGTGAGGGCGGCGTGGAAGAGCCGGGCGCCGTCCTCGGGGCTCATCCAGACCGAGAGCATCCGTACCGAGGTCGGCTCGGGGAAGCAGGAGCCGATGCGCACCGACACGGTCTCCATGCCGTGCCGGTCCCAGTACAGCTGGGCGAGGTCCTCGCCGAAGGACTTGGACAGGCCGTAGAAGGTGTCGGGGCGGCGTGGGGCGTCGACGGGGATCAGCGGGTCGCCGGGCAGTGGCCGGGGGGTGTGGCCGACGACATGGTTGGAGGAGGCGAACACGATGCGCCGTACGTTCTCCTCGCGCGCGGCCTCGTAGAGGTTGTACGTGCCCTCGATGTTCGCCCTGAGGATCTTGTCGAAAGTGGATTCCAGGGAGATGCCCGCGAGGTGCACGATCGCGTCGACGCCCCGTACCGCCTCGCGCAGTGCCTCCCGGTCGCCGAGGTCCGCGGTGATCGCGTCCGGCTCGCCCTCGACGGGGACGGCGTCGAAGAGGCGGAGCCCGTAGCCGTACGCGGGCAGCAGACCGCGCATCAGGGTGCCGAGGCCGCCGGCGGCGCCGGTGAGCAGGACGGTGCGGGGAGCGGGCATACGGGAATCTCCTCGGGACATCAAATCCATGGACGACATTCATATGCATGGACAAGCTAAGAAGTCCCGGCTTTCGGAGTCAAGTGCGACGGCGAGGGTCGGCCCCCGCTCGTCCGGAGCCGGCGACTCGGTCCTCGGGGGCGATCGTCGGGCCCCTTCACCGGCTCTCCCCTCCTTGACCCGGGCCTGGAGCCTGGCTTAGCGTGAAGCTGTTCATGAATATGGACACCGATCAGAATTGTGCACGCCTGAACCCGCTCAGGGAGCGCCAGTGACCTCAGCCCCTCTTGCCGCCCGACTCGGCCGTGTCGCCGGGCCGCTCTTCTTCCCCGTCACCGCGTACGGACCGGACGGCGACATCGACCTCGACGCCTTCCGCGCGCATGTGCGGGCCGGTGTCGACGCCGGTGCGGCGGCGGTCTTCGCCTGCTGCGGCACCGGTGAGTTCCACGCGCTCACTCCGCAGGAGTTCCGCCGCCTCGTCGCCGCGGCCGTCGAGGAGACCGCCGGCGAGGTACCCGTCGTCGCGGGGGCCGGATACGGCACGGCGCTCGCGATCCAGTACGCGGAGCTCGCCGAGGAAGCGGGCGCGGACGGGCTCCTCGCCATGCCCCCGTATCTCGTCGTCGCCGACCAGGAAGGGCTGCTGCGCCACTACACCGCGCTCGCCGCGGCCACCTCCCTGGAGACGATCGTCTACCAGCGCGACAACGCCGTCTTCACCCCGGCGACCGTCGTCGCGCTGGCCGGGACGCCCGGCGTCATCGGCCTCAAGGACGGCTACGGCGACCTCGACCTGATGCAGCGCATCGTCAGCGCCGTCCGCACGGAGCTGCCCGGCAGGGACTTCCTGTACTTCAACGGACTGCCCACCGCCGAACTCACCGGCCCCGCCTACCGGGGCATCGGCGTCACGCTCTACTCCTCCGCCGTCTTCGCCTTCGCGCCCGACATCGCGCTCGCCTTCTACCGGGCGTCGGACTCCGGCGACGACGAACTGACCGGGGCCCTGCTCGACCACTTCTACCGGCCGCTCGTGGAGCTGCGCGCCAAGGGCCGCGGCTACGCCGTCTCGCTCGTCAAGGCCGGGGTCCGGCTCGGCGGCCTGGACGTCGGCGAGGTCCGCCCCCCGCTCACCGAGCCGCCCGCCGCCCACATCGAGGAGCTCACCGCGATCATCGCGCGCGGCCGGGCCCTGCTGGAGAAGTACGGGCAGGAGCGGCGCGGGTGAAGACCTCGGCCTTCCTCTACCCCTGGGACGTCGTCGGCGACCCCGACGCGGCGGCCCGCGTCGCGGACCTGGGCGTCCAGCAGGTGACGCTGGCCGCCGCCTACCACTCCACCCGGGCACTGACCCCGCGTCACCCCGGCCGCCGGATCGTCACCGCCGAGCACGCCGCGGTGCTCTACCCGCCCGACGCCGCCCGGTGGGCGGGACGACCGCTTCGCCCCTACGAGCAGTCCTGGGTGGCCTCGGACGATCCGTTCGCCGAGGCGGCCGGGGCCCTCACCGCCGCCGGCCTGGAGGTGCACACCTGGGTGGTCCTGGCCCACAACTCCCGGCTGGGCGCCGAACATCCGGACACCTCCGTCGTCAACGCGTACGGCGACCGCTACCCCTGGGCACCGTGCATCGCCCAACCCGCGGTCCGTGAATACCTGGTCGCACTGGCGGCGGAGGCGGCGGTACGAGGCGGTGCGCACGGCACCGAGCTGGAGTCCTGCGGCTGGTACGGCTTCGCGCATCTGCACGCCCACGACAAGATCGCGGGCGTCGGTCTCGGGGACGCCGCGCAGTATCTGATGTCGCTCTGCTTCTGCCCCGACTGCCGGACCGGCTACGCCGGACACGGCCTGGACGCCGACGCGCTGGCGGCGGCCGTGCGCACCGCGCTGGAGCCGGTCTGGGCCGGTTCCGGCTCCCCGGAAGCCGGCCGGGCGGGCATCGAGAAGTTCCTCGGCGCCGACCTCGCCGCCGCGACCCTCCAGTGGCGCGGCAAGGTCGCCCGCACGCTCCAGGAGTCGGCGGTCGCCGCCGTGCGGGCGGCGGCGGAGCCGGGGTTCCAGGTGCTGCTGCACGCCGACCCCGCGCCCCACCGCACCGGTGCGAACGTCGGGGTCGACCCGGAGCACATCCTGTCCGTGGCGGACGGCGTGGTGCTGCCCTGCACCGGCGACGACGCGGCGCGCGAGGCCGTACTCGGCCCGTTCGCCGGGCACGACGGGGTGCTCGCGGCCAACTTCTCCGTGGTCACGGGGATGGGCGGCAGCCCCGCCGGGCTGGAGCGGGACGCCGCGCACGCCGCGTCGCTCGGTGCGGACCAACTGCGGCTCTACCACGCCGGGCTGGCCTCCGACCCGGACCTCCTGGCCGTCGCCGGAGCGCTCTCACGCCTCCGCCGATGAAGGAGCCGGGCCGGCGGGGGCGTCCGTCAGCCTCCCCCGCCGGCCCGTCACCAGCAGGGCCGCGGTCAGCAGCCCTGCCGCGCCGACCAGCGGCAGCAGCACCCGGATGTCCACCAGCGCGACCAGACCGGCGCCGAGTGCCAGTGCCACCGCGTTCGGGACCATCATCAGCGTGTTGGCGGTCGCGGCGGTGCGGCCCAGCACGGCCGCCGGGGTCTCCCGCTGCACCGCCGTCATCGCGGCGATCAGCACACACGGCAGCCCGGCCCCGACGGCCGCGCTCGCCGCCAGCGCCACCGCGTCGTACGGCAGCGCCCGCGCCGCCACCGCGACCGCGAACAGCGCGATCCCGGCCGCCGTGAACACCCGCTCCCCGAGCCGCCGCAGCAGCGGACCGGCCAGCAGCCCGATCACGACGGACCCGGCGCCCTGCACCGCGTACAGCACACCCGCGTACGTGGGGGAGTGCCCCAGACCGTCGTCGACGACCGCGTAGACCGCGGCCCCGTTGAGCCCCGCGCACAGCATCGTCACCGAGCCCGCCAGCACCAGCGGCCGCAGCACCGCGGAATCCCGCAGCTGCCGGATGCCCGCCGTGAGTTCGCCCCGCCGGCCGGTCCGGGCGGTCCGCTCCGGCTCCCCGGCCGGCAGCAGTGCGCAGACCCCGGCCGCCAGCGCGAACGACGCCGCGTCCAGCAGCGCCACGGCCCCGCCCCCGAACCGCGCGTACAGCCCGGCACCGGCCAGCGGCGCCAGCAGCTTCATGCCCTCGCCCGCCGTCATCCGCAGCCCGTTGAAGTCGCCCAGCAGCCGGGCGTCGACGGCCCCGGCGACCAGCGCCGACTCGGCCGCGTCCACCAGCACGGAACTCGTGCCGTACAGGACGAGCACGACGAACAGGATCCAGATCCGGCCCGCCGAATCGACCAGGGTCAGCGAGGTGAGCAGCCCCGCCATGACGAGGTTGGACCCGACCAGGAGCGGCTTTCCCGGAATCCGGTCGGCGATCGCCCCGAGCGCCGGCCCGACCAGCACCGGCAGCCACATGGCGAACACCGCGAGCGCCGCCAGACTGTCCGACCCGGTGAGGGACTTGACCCAGACCCCCGCCGCGAGCCACATCGCGGAGGTCCCGAAACCCGAGACGACCACCGCCGTCAGAAACAGCCCGGCCGTACGGTCCTTCAGCACCCGCACGGTCCCCGACCCCGTCACCGAACCCATCGAACCCACCGCACCCTTCCGGCCAGCGCCTTTGCCATGGAGACCAGGCTGCCGACCGAGGTGCCCCGGAGGCATCGGGAGGATGCCCTACTCCGCACCCGGCGCGAGGAGCCGGCCCCGCCCGGGGACAGGGCACATGCCGGACGCCCGCGGAACACGTCCGGCGCGGGCGCGTGCCCGAGGCCACGCGCCCGCGCCGGATCCGGCGTACGGCTCCCGCCGTCCCTCAGTCCGCCAGCGCCGCCTTCATCATCTTCTGGGCGATCGGCGCCGCCAGACCGTTGCCGCTGACCTCCGAGCGCGCCGCGCCCGAGTCCTCGACGACCACGGCCACCGCGACCTCCTTGCCGCTGGACGCGTCCTTCGCGTACGAGGTGAACCAGGCGTACGGGGTCTTGCTGTTGCCGACGCCGTTCTGCGCGGTACCCGTCTTTCCGCCCACCTCGGCCCCGGCGATCCGGGCGTTGGTGCCGGTGCCCTGCTCGACGACGGTCACCATGGCGCTGCGCAGCTGCCCGGCGGTGGACTCGGAGACGACCCGCTCGGTGTCCCCGTCCGCGAACTCCTGGAGCGTGCCGCCCTTGGAGTCGGTCACGGCGGACACCATGTGCGGCGCGGCGAGTTCGCCGCCGTTGGCGAGGGCGGCGGAGACCATGGCCATCTGCAACGGCGTCGCGGTGACCTCGAACTGGCCGATGCCGGTGAGCGCCGTCTGCGGGCGGTCCATGCCCGACGGGTAGACGCTCTCGGACGCCCGTACCGGCACATCGAGCTTGTCCGTGTTGAAGCCGAACTTCTCCGCCATCGTCCTGACCTTGTCCTGGCCGAGGTCGACGGCGGCCTTCGCGAAGACGTTGTTGCAGGAGTACTGGAGCGCGGTGCGCAGCGTGGCGTTCTCACAGGGCGCCGAGGGGTTCTCGTTGCTCAGGACGGTGCTGGTACCGGGCAGCGTGTACGGATTGGGGCTGGCGGTGCGCTCGTCGACCGAGTCGTACAGCCCGTCCTCCAGGGCGGCTGCCGCCACCACCAGCTTGAACGTGGAGCCGGGCGCCAGCGGCTGCCGCAGCGCGCGGTTGACCATCGGCTTGTCCTCGTCGTCGAGCAGTTTCTGCCAGGCTTCGCCGTCCGTCGTCCCGCTGATCGTCGAAGGGTCGTACGAGGGAGTGGAGACCATGCCCAGGATCCGGCCGGTCTTCGGGTCGATCGCGACCGCCGCCCCCTTGTCGTTGCCGAGCGCCTCGTACGCGGCCTTCTGCACGGCCGGGTCGATCGTCGTCAGGACGTTGCCCGGGGCCGCCTGCTTGCGCGTCAGAGCGCCCACCGGGTTCTTCAGCCGGTCGTCGGTGCCGTCCAGCACCCGGCTGTAGATCCCTTCGAGCTGTGTGGCGCCGTACGCCTGCGAGCTGTAGCCGGTGACGGCCGCGTAGAGCTCGCCCTGTGTGTACGTGCGCCGGTATTCGAGGTCGCTGCCCACCGTCCTCTTCGATCCGGTGACCGGGTTCCCGGCCACGATGATGTCGCCGAGCGGCTGCGCGTACTGCGCGATGGTGTTCCGCCGGTTGTGGTCGTCGTCTGCGAGCGCCTTTGCCTGGTACGCCTGCACCCAGGTCGCCCGCCCCAGCAGGGCGAGAACCAGCAGCAGGCAGAAGACCGAAGCGCGCCTGATCGTTCTGTTCATCCCGCCCGAGGGACGAGCGGGGCGGAGCGCGCCGTTCCCGAATGCGGTGATTCTCACCGGTTTCTCATGCGGGACCGGGGCGCTCGGGTCCGGCGGCGGAGGACCGCCGTCCGCTCACCCCGGAAGCGTGAACAGCAGTTCGTCGGTCTCCGCGCCTCGGGCGTGCGCGTACCCGCGGTCCGTGCCGGTGACGGTGAATCCGCACTTCTCCAGGACCCGGCGCGAGCCGGTGTTGTCGGCCGCGGCCCGTGCGTGCAGCGGGCGTTCGGGCACGGCGTCGAGCAGCGCCGACAGCGCGGCCGTCGCGAGCCCCCGGCCCCACCGCGCCCGGTCGATCCAGTAGGTGACCTCGCGTTCGCCCGGGGGCCCGTACACCCCGGCGTTGCCGACCACCGTGCCGTCCGCGACCACCGTGCGCATCACCACGGAGCCGTCGGCCAGGATGCGCCGCCAGTGGGCGTCGAAGGCATGCCGGTCGGTGGGGTCCTCGCTGGTGAAGGCGGCCGCCCTGACCGCTTCCGGGTCGGACATGAAAGCGAAGAACAGCGGCAGGTCACCGTCCTGGACCTCGCGCAGTGAGATCCGCACGGTTCAGAGCCTCCGGGTGGCGAGCGTCAGCCGGTCCCGGGCGTCGAACAGCGCGTCCTTCACCATCTGTTCGTGCGCGGGCGTGAGCCGGGCGACCGGCACCGAGCAACTGATGGCGTCGCGGGCGGGGGTGCGGTACGGGACGGCGACGCCGAAGCAGCGCAGTCCGAGGGTGTTCTCCTCGCGGTCCACCGCGTACCCCTGTTCGCGGATGAGGTGCAGCTCCTCGATGAGCTTCTCGCGGTCGGTGATGGTGTGCTCGGTCAGCGCGGGCAGCGTCTCGGGGAGCAGCTTGCGGACCTGCTCGTCGCTGTGGGTGGCCAGCAGCGCCTTGCCGAGCGAGGTGGAGTGGGCGGGCAGCCGGCGGCCGACGCGGGTGAAGGGGCGCAGATAGTGCTGGGACTGCCGGGTGGCGAGGTACACCACGTTCGTCCCGTCGAGACGCGCCAGGTGGATGGTCTCCGTCGTGTCGTCGGAGAGCCGGTCCAGGGTCGGCCGGGCGGCCGCGACGACCTCGTCGCCGTCGATGTACGAGGTGCCGACCAACAGGGCCCGTACGCCGATCCCGTACCGTGTGCCCGTCGCGTCGGTCTCCACCCAGCCCAGCTCCACCAGGGTGCGCAGCAGCATGTAGAGGCTGGACTTGGGATAGCCGACGGCCTCCTGCACCGCGGCCAGCGAGTGCATGCCGGGCCGCCCCGCGAAGTATTCGAGCAGCTCCACCGTCCGTACGGCGGACTTGACCTGTGCCCCACCGGATTCGGCAACCGACATCGCCCTACGCCCCTTCCAGCCCACTTGCGAAACCCTGAGACTTCTTGAACCGGCGACTTCTTGCCAACACGGAACGCCCGGAAATAGAGTCGCTTTATATTCACGATCAGGAACTATGTTCAGAATACCGAACAACTTCTGATGTGTGGCAGTGGAGCGGAAGGAATCGCGGTGGCAGCAGCACCAGTCTGGAGCGTCGACCCCCGTACCGGGAACCCGCGCGAGCAGGTTGCGGTGGAGGCTACAGCGGAGGAGGTCGATCGCGCGGTCCGGGCCGCCCACGCGGTACGCGAATCGCTCGCCGACCGCACCGTGCGCGCCGCCTTCCTGCGCACCGCGGCCGATCTGCTCACCGAGGCCGGGGAGCACGTCATCGAGGCCGCCGACGCCGAGACGGCACTCGGGCCGGCCCGCCTGACCGGTGAACTCGCCCGCACCGCAGCCCAGTTGAGGGCCTTCGCGGAGGTCGTCGACGAGGGCGCCTTCCTCGACATCCACATCGACCACGCGGACGCCACCCGGACCCCGCCCTGGCCCGACCTGCGCCGCTACAAGATTCCGCTCGGCGTCGTCGCCGTCTACGCGGCCAGCAACTTCCCGCTCGCCTTCTCCGTCCCCGGCGGCGACACCGCGAGCGCGCTGGCGGCCGGCTGCCCCGTCGTCGTCAAGGCACACCCCGACCACCCCGCCACCTCCGAGCTGTGCGCCTCCGTGCTGCGCAGGGCGGCGGCCCGGGTCGGCCTGCCCGAGGACGTGCTGATCCTGGTGCACGGCTTCGACGCGGGCATCGAGCTGATCGGGCACCCGCTCGTCGCCGCCGCCGGGTTCACCGGCTCGGTCCGCGGCGGACGCGCCCTGTTCGACGCCGCGGCGGCCCGCCCCCGGCCCATCCCCTTCCACGGCGAACTGGGCTCCCTCAACCCCGTCGTCGTCACCGAGGCGGCCGCCGCCGAGCGCGCCGAGGAGATCGGCACGGGGCTCGCGGGCTCGATGACCATGGGCGCCGGCCAGTTCTGCACCAAGCCCGGCTTCGTCCTGGCCCCGGCGGGCGAGACCGGCGACCGGCTGCTGAAGTCCCTCACCGACGCGGTCAGCGACACCGAGGCCGCGGTCCTGCTCGACCACCGGATGCGCGCGGCCTTCGTCGAGGGGGTACGGACCCGGGCCGGACTCCCGGACGTGGAGGCGCCGGTCACCCCCGGCGCGGGCGGCGACCACACCGTCGCGCCCGGCTTCCTCACCGTCCCGGCACAGCTCCTCGCCGCCGAGGGCCCGCACGACGAACTCCTGGAGGAGTGCTTCGGCCCCGTCACCGTCGTCGCCCGCTACACCTCCGAGGCGGAGATCACCACGGTGCTCTCCCGGCTGCCCGGCAACCTCACCGCCACCCTCCACACCGCCACGGACGGCGCCGACGCCGACGCCCCCGGACTCCTCGCGGCCCTCACCCCGCTGGCCGGCCGGGTCCTCGTCAACGGCTGGCCGACCGGCGTCGCCGTCGCCCCCGCCCAGCACCACGGCGGCCCCTACCCGGCCACCACCTCCACCTCCACCTCGGTCGGGGCCACGGCGATCGAACGCTGGCTGCGCCCGGTCACCTACCAGACGACCCCCGAGGCCCTGCTCCCGCCGGAGCTCCGCGAGGACAACCCCCTGAACCTTCCCCGCCGAGTGGACGGACGCCGGGCATGACCCCACGACTCCCCGAACTCCCCTTCGAACTCGCCGAGTTCGGCCCCGGCGGTGACTGGACGTACGAGAACGGCACCCTGACCGGCCGCGCCGGCGCCCGCCAGGACCGCTTCGTACCGCCCGGCGGCGAATCCCTCGACTCCGCCAGCGACGCCCCCCGCCTCCTCGGCCCCGCGCCCCGGGGCGACTTCCAGCTGCTCGCCCGGGTGAAGGCCCGCTTCGCGGCGGCCTTCGACGCCGGGGTCCTCTACCTCCACGTCGGGGAACGGGAGTGGGCCAAGATCTGTTTGGAGCTCTCCCCGGACCGCCCCACCGTCTGCACGGTCGTCACCCGCGGCCACTCCGACGACGTCAACTCCTTCGTGGTGGACGGCGACACCGTCTGGCTGCGCCTCAGCCGCACGGGCAACGCCTTCGCCTTCCACGCCTCACCCGACGGCGAGAAGTGGACCTTCGTCCGCGTCTTCGCCCTCGGCACCCCGGACGACGCGGCCGGGGCGTCGATCGGCTTCCTGGTCCAGTCACCGACGGGCGAGGGCTGCGAGGCGTCCTTCGACCGGATCGCGTTCCGCGCGACGGGGGTGGGGGACCTGCGGGACGGGAGCTGATCCGTCCGCCCGCCCGGATCCCCGACGCGCGGCGGCAGCGCGGTCAGCGGCCGTCCGCCGCGCCGTCGGCCCGGGTCGTCGTCAGCGGCACGCCGTGCCGTGCCGTGAAGGCGCGGACGGCGTCGGGCAGAGGCAGCGAGTCGCCGACGGGGAGGAGCCCCCGCACCTGGATCAGCGTGACCCCGTTCCGCCGGCTGCGGACCCACGCCGGATGCTGGAAGCCCTGTGGCAGGAACTGTGCCGCGTCGAGCCGCACCGACAGGGAGCTCTCCTTGGCGCCGACCGTCAGGTCCACGGATCTGATGGCATCCCAGCGGAGCACCACCAGACAGGTCGGCGGCCCCGCACGCCGCACCTCCAAAGGTCCGGCCGTGCCACCTGCGCACCGTGCCGTCGTCGTGGCGCCGCCCGCGCCCCTGGCCGCCTGTCGAAGCGGACCGACCGCACCGGTCCGGGGGAGGCCTTCGGGGCCGGCCGCGCGGTCCACGACATCGAGGCGCTGCTCGCCGGCCCCGTACCGGCCGAGGGGTCGACGGTGGACGAGGGCGAGCCGGGCACCGGGGAGTGGGGCGCGACCGAGCGCGAGGGCTTCCGGATCGTTCCGCTCCGGGAGAGCGACGGCCTCGTGGGTGTCTACGAACGCGAGTGGGAGGAGGCCGAGGAGGCCGCATCGGCCCGTCTCACCTCTCTCGTGGGCGAGTTGGACCGACGGTGGGGAGCCCACCGGACCGCGGGCATGCGGGTGCCGGTCTTCCGCGACCTCGCGGGTGAGCCCCTGCCGCCGCTGTACCGGCGCTGTGCGACCAGGGCTGTCCCGGGGACCTGGCGGTGTGGGGGCCGGTGGGCCGCCGTCTCCCTCGACCAGTGCGACGGCGACGCGCCGGTGATCCTGGTGGCCGTGGTCGCCGACCGGCCGGCCGTCGTGCTCGACGACGGGGAGTGAGAGGGAATGAGGCGGTCCGCTCCGGTGTTGTCCACGGGGGCGGAGGGTGGCTCCGCACCATCTGAGCCGTACGCCGTCCGAGCCGTACGTACGAGGACACGGAGAGAAGAAGAGACATGCGCGTCGAGATCTGGAGCGACATAGCCTGCCCCTGGTGCTACATCGGGAAGGCCCGCTTCGAGAAGGGCCTGGCCGGGTTCGCCCACCGCGACCAGGTCGAGGTCGTGCACCGGTCCTTCGAGCTCGACCCCGGGCACGCCAAGGGGGAGACCGCGCAGGTCATCGACATGCTGGCACGGAAGTACGGGCGCACCCGCGAAGAGGCGCAGGCCATGGAGGCGAACGTCGCGGCCAACGCGCAGGCCGAAGGGCTCGGCTATCTCACCGAGGGCCGTGACCACGGCAACACCTTCGACATCCACCGGCTCCTCCACCTGGCCAAGGCCCGCGGCCGCCAGGACGAGCTGCTGAACCTCGCCTACCGGGCGAACTTCGCCGAGGAGCGGTCCGTCTACGACGCGGACGTGCTGGTCGAGCTGGCCGTCGAGGCCGGGCTCGACGCCGACGAGGTGCGCACCGTGCTCGCCGACCCGGAGGCGTACGCGGCCGAGGTGCGGGCCGACGAGCGCGAGGCGTCCGAGCTGGGCGCCAACGGGGTGCCGTTCTTCGTGCTCGACCGGCGCTACGGCATCTCCGGCGGCCAGCCCGCCGAGGTCTTCGCCCAGGCGCTGGAGCAGGCGTGGAAGGACCGTCCGCTCACCGTGATCGGCGGGGACGCGGCGGCGTGCGACGCCGACGGCGCCTGCGAGGTTCCGCAGGCCTGAGGCGAGGCCTTCCGGGCCGTTCCCGGCGGCACGGACAAGCAGTGCTTGGGTGTACCCCTCAACTTTTCTTGATTGACCAGAGGTTGAGGGGGCCCCAGGCTGGGCGTATGGAGACTACTTCGCTCAGCAGTGCGGTGGACGCCGAGTTCGCGCCGAGGACGACCTATCTCAACACCTCCACCTGCGGGCTGCTGCCCCGGCGGACCGTGGCGGCCGTGCGGGGGCTCGCCGAGGCGCTCGCCGAGGGCGTCACGGACGGCTCCGGCGATTCCGCGATGGTGGAAGCGGCCCGTAGCGGCTTCGCCCGCCTCGCAGGGGTCGACACCGACCGGGTCGCCGTCGGCAGCTCGGTCTCCGTCCATGTCGGGCTGATCGCCGCCTCGCTGCCGCCGGGGGCCGAAATCGTGGCGCCCGAGGGCGAGTTCAGCTCCGTCGTCGGACCCTTCGCGGCCCGCGGCGACCTCAGGATGCGCTACGTCCCGCTGGACCGGCTGGCCGACGCGGTGGGACCGGGCACCGCACTCGTCGCCTTCTCCTCCGTGCAGTCGGCCAACGGCCGGATCGCCGGCCTGAAGGCGGTGCGCGCGGCGGCCGCCGCGCACGGTGCCCGGACGCTCCTGGACGCCACCCAGTCGGCCGGCTGGCTGCCGCTGGACGCCGGGGAGTACGACTACACCGTCACCGGCGGATTCAAGTTCCTGCTCTGCCCGCGGGGCGCGTCGTTCCTCACCGTCACCGAGGAGGCGCAGCAGAACCTGCCGCCGGTCTTCGTCGGCATGTCCGCCGCCGTCGACCCCTGGAGCAGCACCTACGGACCGGTCGAGCGGCTCTCGCCGACCGCGCGCCGCTACGACGAACCGCCCGCCTTCCTCTCGTACCACGGCGCCGAGCGCTCCCTCGCGCTGCTGGGCGAGGTCGGTGTGGAGACCATCCACGACCATGCCACCGGGCTCGCGGCCCGCATGCGGGCGGGGCTGGCCGGGCTGGGGCACGAGGCGGTGCCGGGGGAGTCGGCGATCGTGGCCGTGCCCGGCCTCGGCGCGCGGGAGCCGGAACTCGCACGGGTCGGGGTGGTGGTCTCGAACCGGGCGGGGAGCCTGCGTGCCGCCTTCCACCTGTACAACACGGAGGCCGACGTGGACCGGGTCCTGGACGTGCTCTCCGGCTGACGCCGCACGCCGGGATCAGGGGAGACCGGGGCAGTCCCCGGCCTCCCGGCAGAGGTTCTCCTCGACCTTGGCGAGCAGCCGGGTCAGCTCCGCGCGTTCGGCGGGTCCTAGACCGGTGAGGGTGTGCTCCTCCAGGTCCGTCCAGGCCCGCTGGACGTCGGAGTGCAGCGCACAGCTGGCGTCGGTGGCCTCGACCAGGACGGCCCGGCGGTCGTCCGGGTCGGGACGGCGGCGCACGTGCCCGGTCTGTTCGAGGCGCTGGAGCATCTTCGTGACGGTGGAGGGGTCGAGGTCGACGGCCTTGATCAGCTCGGACTGACGCACCGCACCGGAGTCCCAGAGACACATCATCAGGAACTCCTGGCCGGGGTAGAGCCCGAGCCCCTTGAGCAGCTTGCCCGCGGCGGTCCGGTGCAGCCGGGCGACCCTGGACAGGGCATGGCTGACGGGGCCGCCCAGAGCCGCGCTGGGCAGGGCGGTACAGGCGGGGTCGGCGGGTTCGGCCTTCACGGGGGACTCCTCGGGGCGACGCTCCGGCCGGCTCCGGTGCCGGGTCCGGCGGCTTTCTCCGAACTTTACATTGGTCGGCCAATTAATGGGCTACAGTGGCCCGGCAAAGATAGTTGGCCGACCATATAAATTTTCCGGGAGTCTCCATGACCACCGCGTTCGACCCGATCGACCTGGCCGGAACCCGGCTCGCCAACCGCATCGCGATGGCCCCGATGACCCGCAGCCGGGCCGGTGAGGGCGGCACCGCCACGGATCTCGTCGTCGAGTACTACACCCAGCGCGCCTCGGCCGGCCTCATCATCACGGAGGGCGTCCAGCCCTCGCCGGTGGGCCAGGGCTACCCCTCCACCCCTGGGCTGCACAGCGCCGAGCAGGTCGCGTCCTGGCGCAAGGTCACCGACGCGGTGCACGCGGCGGGCGGCCGGATCTTCGCCCAGCTCATGCACTCCGGCCGGATCGGCCACCCCGACGTGCTCCCGGACGGCCTGACCCCGGTCGGCGCCTCCCCGGTCCGGCCCGCCGGCCGGCTCTTCACCGGCATCGGCATGAAGGACTTCACCACGCCGCGCGAACTGACCGGCGACGAGGTCCGGCAGACCATAGCCGACTTCGCCACGGCCGCCCGCAACGCGGTCGACGCCGGTTTCGACGGGGTCGAACTGCACGGCGCCAACGGCTACCTCATCCACCAGTTCCTCGCCCCCAACACCAACCTCCGCGACGACGAGTGGGGCGGCTCGGACGAGGCCCGCATCCGGTTCGCCGTCGAGGTGGTCAAGGCGGTCGCCGCCGAGATCGGCGCGGAGCGGACCGGGCTGCGCATCTCGCCGGGGAACCCGTACAACGACATCGACGAGCCCGCGCCGGAGGCCGTCTACGCCGCGCTGGTCCGGGAGATCGAGCCGCTCGGCCTCGCCTATCTGCACCTCCTGGAGGCGGTGGAGATCCGCGAGCTGACCCTCGCGCTGCGCAAGCAGTTCTCCGGCACCTTCGTCCTCAGCGCGCTGACGGACGGGCCGACCGGACCGGACGACCACTCGCTCGTCGACGACGGGATCGCCGACCTCATCGCCTACGGTGCCCTGTTCATCGCCAACCCGGACCTGCCGGCCCGGCTGAAGGCCGGCGGCCCGTTCAACACCCCGGACCCGTCGACCTTCTTCGGCGGGGACGCGAAGGGGTACGTCGACTACCCGGCGCTCGACGCTTCCTGAGGGCCGGTCCCGGAGAGGGCCGGCACGTCCTCCTGAAGGCTCGTGATGCCGGACGGCCGCCGGAGTCCTCGCCCGGACGAGTCCCGGCCGGCCGGCCCCCGCCCCGCGCTACTTCCGGCCGGACTCCTCCAGCGGAGCGCTGTGCCACTTCCACGAGGTGACGCACGGGTGGCCGGGCAACTCGGCGCGGCCGGTGGCCCAGCGCAGCACGGCCCAGCGGTCTGCGTCCCCGGGGGCGTCCGGGAACAGCCGGGCCAGCACCCGGTCGCAGAGGCCGGCGGGCGGCGCCCAGTCGACGCCCAGGCTCGCGGCGACGTCGTGCAGGTGCACCAGGGTCTCCACGATCCCCATCGCGGCGAAGCCCTCCGGGTCGGACACCCCGTAGGAGTGGTACGAGCGCAGCTCGGGCGGGGCGGTCCGCACCATCGCGACGAGCAGCGCCCCGTTCGCCTCCAGCGTCCGCAGCAGCCCGGCGGGGCCGGCCGACGGGTCCGCGAAGACCGCGTTGTGCGGACCGCCCTCGCGGTCGGGGCCCCAGCGGTACGGGAGGTACTCGTCCAGCCCCGGGCGCCGCGGGCCCAGCTGGGCCGCGTAGGAGAACAGGTCGTCGCTCAGATGCTCCACGGTCTCCCAGCAGCTCCACTCCAGCGACCCCGCCGGAATGTTCCAGTCCGTCACCGGGGACTCTTGGAGCGCGGCGAGGGCGAGGTCCACCGCGGTCGTCACGTCGTCCGCCGTGACCGGCAGCCGGGCCCCGGTCAGGGCCGCCCGTTCCGCGGCACCGCACTCGACGCAGAACTCGTTGCCCTCGGGATCGGCGAGCAGCGCCCAGCCGCGCCCATCGGGCCGCCGGTGGTCGGCGACGAGGGTGGCGCCGAGGCCGAGCAGCCGTTCGACCTCCTCGTCCCTGGTCCGGTCCTGCGGCTGGATGTCCAGATGGACGCGGTTCTTGGTGCTCTTGGGCTCCGGCACCTGGATGAACAGCAGTGCGGCACCGGGGGACTCGACGAGCGCCTCGGGATCACCGGGGGCGTCGTCGTCCGAGAGACGTGCGCCGAGCACCCCGGCCCAGAAGCCCGCCAGTTTGTGGGCGTCGGCGCAGTCGATCGTGATGTGACGTACGAGTGAGGTCATGGGCTCTACTGTGTCCGCCGCTGTCCGCCGGAGTACAGCGCTTTACGGCTGGGGGGCCGGGTCGGCGGGCAGGCCGTCCGGATCGGGCGCGGGTGCGGGGGCCGGGGTGGCCGTGCGCGGGCGTGGCACCCGTCGTGACGGCCCGGCACCGCCGCGCCCGGACGGACGCCTCCACCGGCGGTGGTTGGGCAGGAACACGGCGAGGATCCCGGCGGCGGTCAGCGCGATCAGGCTGCTGACCACACCGATCCGCGGTCCCAGCGAGACATCGGGCAGCAGGAACACCGCGACATCGAGGCTGAAGGACGCCGCCGCGACCATGGCGAGCGAGGAGGCGACACGGTTGAGCCGCGTGTCGAGCGCCTCGGTCCGTTGCGAAGCGGCGGCCAGCAGGGAACTGCCGACGTAGCCGAGGAGTTTGTCGGTCCGCTCCTGCGTGTTGTCCAGGCCGATGGATTCACGGGCGGCCAGATAGGTGGACCTGGGGCCCTGGGTCGACTCTATGCGGTAGCCGTCGAGGTGGTGGTAGTCGGCCCAGACGCCGTCGAGGAAGCGCCGGAAGGCGTGGACGTCGGTGGTGGGGTGCTCGGCCTTGGCGAGGTCGGCCAGAATCCGGCGGCCGCCCAGCAGGGCGCCGACCAGCAGGGACTGCTGGGCCGTCGCGATGTCGGTGGGCTCCAGCATCGTCCGCAGCTCGGGCAGCGAGGTCTCCGGGTCCTCGTCCCAGGCGTAGGTGTACGGCAGCAGTATTCGGCAGTGCGGTCCCGGGGTGAGCTGCGGCAGCCGGGGATCGGTGGCCCAGGGCGGTTCCCGGGTGACGAAATGGCAGTTGTACCGGGCGGACTGACGGTCCACCGGCGCCGCCTCGCCGTTGCCCGCGAGGTCCGGCCGCAGAGCGAGCCCCTGCAGCAGACCGCAGGCCGCCGCGGCTGTCAGCACCGCGGCGAGGAGGGGGGCGTCCGCCTCGCGGAGCACGTTGTTCACCCGGGCGTCCAGCGCGTCCAGCTCGGCGAGGGGGAGCAGGCGCAAGTCCGCGTCGTGCCTGAGCGCGTACGTCACCAGGATGCTGCCCGCGCTGAGGATCCGGGCGTGGCAGCCGACGATCTCCGCACCGGGAAGCGTGATCACCCTGGTGACGATCTCCTTCAGGTCCAGCTCGATCGTGTGGTCCGGGTTGTACACGAGCGTCCCGAGCTCACCGGCGGTCGGGCGTAACTCGCCGTGTCCCGGCACCTGGAAGGACTCCAGGCTCAGGGCCGGGGAATTGTGGTGCACCGGGTACGCCCTGCTCTGCAGGTGCAGCACCTCGCTCAACGCGTCACCCCGGGCTGCTCCGGAAGACCCTGCCCGGGAACGTTCCAGGAAACGGCCACGTACTCGGGGATCAGGTCGGACTCGGGCACGTCCACCCGGCCGAGGTAGCGCTGCTGCAGATCCTCCGGACCGCAGTCCTCGATCTCCTTGCCCAGCAGCGACGTCAGGCCGTGATGGGTCAGATAGGAGGCTTCCTCCGGGACCGAACGGCTGCGGAACCACTGCCGCTGGTCGGCGAGGACCTTGCTGCCCGCGGCCGCGGCGGGCCAGTAGCTGACGGCGGTGACCGCACAGGTACCGAACTCGGCCCCGAGGGTGACGACCGCGCGGGCCGCCTCCGACGGCAGATAGAAGACCAGACCCTCGGCCACGTACGCCACCGGGCGCCCGGCGGCCAACTCGCGTACCAGGGAGACGAGTTCCTTGCGCGCGTCCGGGCTGCCCAGGTCCGCGGCGTGATGGTGGACATCGCGCTCCGGCAGGACCCCGGACGCCACCAGCTGCGCCGTCCGGGTCCGCTTGGCCGCGGCCATGTCCGGCAGGTCCACTTCGAGCGCCGTCCGGAACGGCAGGAGCCACGGGTACGAGGAGAAACCGGCCCCGCACACGACGAGCACCGTGTCCGGGTCCGCGCGCAGCGAGCGGGCCAGGGTGTCCGCGATGTACCTGCCGCGCAGCGAGACGACCAGATCGTCGTGGGGGTAGACGGTGCCGGCGAACTCGTCCCACAGCTCACGCACCGCGGGCCGGTCGCCGTCCGGGATCCACGCCGCCGCCAGGGGGTCCTCGGCGAGCTCGGGCATCCTGGCGCGCGACTCGTTGACGAGATAGGCGGTCAGTTCTACTCCACGGTGCATGGGCGAGTCTCCCGCTGGTGCTTGGTGTGCCGGCGCCTGATCCCTTGGTTCGGCCTCCGGTCCCGGGACCACCGACCGTCGTGATCAGTCCCACATAGTACGCATCGGCTCTCGGCACCCGCCAGGGGCCGAGAGGCCAACGCGCCCTCGGGAGCTGGCACTTCGCGGGATCAGGCCCCTCGCACACCCGGGGAGCGGTGCGGGTCTACTCGCTCGGCCAGGCCTCCGAGACGGCCTTGCGGGCGGCATCGAGATCGACCTGCCGGCCCGCGTCGGCCAGCGCCGCCCCCAGCGCCGCGAGCGAGGACTGCACCGCGCCCCGCGTCGCGTCCACACCGTAGTGATTGACCCGGATCATCTCCTTGGACAGCGCGCCGCCGCCCGCGATCAGCGGCAGCGACGGGTCGGCCGCCAGTGCCCCCGCGACCAGCCCGGCGGCGTCGACGCCCTCGGGGGTGCGCAGCGTCGTCGCGACCGGCGCCGCCTCCACGGCCGCGTGCACATACGGCGAGAGCCCGCCGCCGAGCGCAACCGCACCCGCGCGCGTCGCCGCGGCCGCAGCGGCGTGACGGGCCATCAGCGCGTCCAGGCCCTCGGCCTCGATCCGCTCCACACAGGCCTCCAGCGCCAGCATCTCCAGCTGGGCGGGGGCGTGCAGCAGGGCCTTGCGGCCACCGTCGATCCAGCGCTCCTTCCAGTCCAGCAGCGAGAGGTACGAGCGGCGCGGGGCCTCGGGGTTGGCGGCGATCCGCTCCCAGGCGCGCTCGCTCACCGACACCGCCGACACCCCGGCCGGGCCGCCCATCGCCTTCTGCGCACCGATCACACAGAGGTCGACGCCCCACACGTCCGGCAGCAGCGGTTCGGCACCCACCGAGGCGACGGCGTCCAGCATGAACAGCGCCCCGTGCGCACGGACCACCTCACCGATCCCGGCGACCGGATTGGTGTTGCCGGTCGCCGCCTCCGCGTGGACCAGGGAGACGAAGTCGATCTCCGGGTGCTCGGCCAGCGCCCGCGCGACCTGGTCGGCGGTGACCGCCGTGTGGAAGGGGACCGCGAGATCGATCACCTGGGCACCGCAGTCCCGCAGCCAGTTCCCGAAGGTCTGCCCGTACGGCCCGGTGACGACGTTCAGCGCGGTCGAGCCGGGCCGGGCACCGCCCCGGATGCAGCCTTCGAGGGGGAGCAGCGCCTCGCCCTGCATGATGACGACGTCCTGCTCGGTGGCGAGGAGGCCGGCCACCCGCTTCTCGATGGCCGCGAAGTGCGCGGCGGTGAGCGGGGCGAGGTCGAGGAAGGGGTGCGTCACGGTGGTGCTCTCTTCGGGTCGGGGCGGGTCGGTGCGCTGTGGCGCGTACGGACAGTGCTTCCGTCGAAGCGTACCCAGGGCCCCGCGCGCCGCCTCGTACAGTGCTGCCCATGAGTGATCACGAGGCATCGCAGGTGCTGCATGTGAAGGGGCGGGTGCTCGTCGG
Source organism: Streptomyces sp. NPDC048295 (assembly GCF_040652135.1). NCBI lineage: Bacteria > Bacillati > Actinomycetota > Actinomycetes > Kitasatosporales > Streptomycetaceae > Streptomyces > Streptomyces sp. NPDC048295. The sequence goes on along the minus strand of NZ_JBEZLL010000006.1, from coordinate 74,812 downwards.
TCCCGAGGACGTCAGGGACGAGCTCTGGGTGGTCGACGGGCGGATCTCGTACGGGCGGCCGGCCCGTACGGACGGGGCGGTGACCGTCACCGGCTGGGTGCTGCCGGGCCTGGTGGACGCCCACTGCCACGTCGGGCTCGACCACCACGGCGCCGTCGACGCGGCGACCAGCGAGAAGCAGGCCCTCGCCGACCGGGAGGCGGGCGCGCTGCTGCTGCGGGACGCGGGTTCGCCGGCCGACACCCGGTGGATCGACGACCGCGAGGACCTGCCGAAGATCATCAGGGCCGGCCGGCACATCGCCAGGCCCCGCAGGTACACCCGGAACTACGCCCACGAGATCGAGCCCGACGAGCTGGTCGCCTACGTCGCGCAGGAGGCGCGCCGCGGCGACGGCTGGGTGAAGCTGGTCGGCGACTGGATCGACCGGGAGGTGGGCGATCTCACCGCCCTCTGGCCCCGTGAGGCGGTCGGGGCGGCCATCGCCGAGGCGCACCGGCTCGGCGCCCGGGTCACCGCGCACTGTTTCGCCGAGGACTCGCTGCGCGATCTCGTCGAGGCCGGGATCGACTGCATCGAGCACGCCACCGGGCTCACCGAGGACACCATTCCGCTCTTCGCCGAACGCGGTGTGGCGATCGTCCCCACACTGATCAACATCGCCACGTTCCCCTCGCTCGCGGCGGGCGGCGAGGCCAAGTTCCCCCGCTGGTCGGCCCATATGCGGCGGCTGCACGAACGGCGATACGACACGGTGCGCGCCGCGTACGACGCCGGGATCCCGGTCTTCGTCGGCACCGACGCGGGCGGCGTGCTCGCCCACGGGCTGGTGGCGGACGAGGTCGCCGAGCTGGTGAAGGCGGGCATCCCGGCCCTGGACGCGCTGTCCGCGACGACCTGGGGCGCCCGGCAGTGGCTGGGACGGCCGGTGCTGGAGGAGGGCGCCCCGGCGGACCTGGTGGTGTACGACGAGGACCCGCGGGCGGACGTACGGGTGCTGGCGGCGCCGCGGCGGGTGGTGCTGAACGGGCGGGTGATCGGCTGAGTCCGGCGGTGCCGTGACCGGGGTGCGCCGTGTTGACGGGCAGTTACCGAACCCTCTGCCAGGTCGTTGAACCATCTTCGTGCGCACCCCGGCGCAGTGGGCTCCGGCACCGTCCGCGCTCGGCGGATCGGGTGACCCGGAGGAACGAACGTACCGAGATAATCGAATACAGGCGCGGAAACCCCCCTTTGGGGTGAACTCACGTCAGGTGTCCGCGAGTTCACCCTCCGTGCGTAAAGCTTTCGGGGTCGAGGCCACCGGAGCTCTCGATGTCCCCCATGGACGGCACCGGTGGCTCCATGTCTCTTGTGGGGGTTCCACCACCTTGAACAGCAACACCTTCCGCCTGGCCGCCCTCGCGGTCGCCGTCGCTCCCGTCGCCCTGCTGGCCGCCGCCCCGGCGCAGGCCGCCGACGCGACCACCACGACCACCGGCGACGGGAAGGCGAGCGCGGTCGTGCTCCGTGCCGCACTCGATGTCTCGCTCCTGAACAAGACGGTCGACGTGCCGCTCAGGGCCACGCTCAACGAGGTGAAGGCACCCGCCGACGCCAAGGAGACCGCGCTCAGCGTGCGGCTCGACGGTGTGGAGGGCGGCCGGCCGGTCAGCGTGCTCGCCGCCGACGTGGCCACCGCGAACGCGACCGTCGACAAGCACCGGGCCGAGGGCTACAGCAATGTGGTCAAGGCGCGGGTCCACGTTCCCGGACTGCCGCTGCTCTCGCTGATCGAGGTGGAGAAGGTCACCTCCAAGGCGGTCTGCGAGGTGGGCCACAAGCCGGTCGCCGAGTCGAACGTACTCGGGCACGTGTCGGTCCTCGGCAAGCGGATCGACCTCACCGCGGGCGGCACCACGCGGATCAGCGTTCCGGCTGTCGGCGAGGTGAGCCTCGACCTCTCGAAGACGCACACCACCTCGCGCACCGCCGCGGCGACCGCGCTGCGGCTGAAGGTCTCCGTCAACCCGCTCAAGCTGAACGTCGCCGATGTGCAGGGCGAGGTCACCCTCGTCGAGGCCACCTGCGAGACGCCGAAGTCGACCGGACCGGGCGACGGGGACAACGGCGGGTCGAACAGCGGAGGCGCCAACAGCGGAGGATCGACCAACGGCGGTTCGACCAACGGCGGTTCGACCAACGGAGGGTCGACCAACGGAGGGTCGAACAGCGGCGGCTCCGGCAACGGCGGTTCCACCGACGGAGGCACCTCCGGCACCGGCGGAAGCACCACCGGCTCCACCGGCGGCCACGGCGGTTCCACCACCGGCGGCGGGGTGAAGCCGCAGACCGGCACCGGCCAGGAACCCGCCGCCGGCTCGAACCTCGCGGAGACGGGCAGCAGTTCCACCACGCCGTACATCGCGGGCGGCGCGGCCGTACTGCTGGCGGCGGGCGCCGGGGCAGTGGTCGTGGCCAGGCGCCGCGCCCAGGGCTGACCTCTTCCGGAGCCCGAGCGGGGCAGCCGGTGCCGGTCGCGCACCGGCTGCCCCCTCAGCGCACCGCCGCGCCCAGCGTCTGCAGTGCCTGGTCGAAAGCCTGGAGGAAGCGGTTGGTCGTGACACGGTCGCGCACGGCCAGCCGCAGCCACTCGGGGCCGAGCCCGGGAAACGTATCTCCCCGGCGCGCCGCGAACCCCAGCATCCGCAGCCGCTCCCGCACCTCGGCGGCCCGCTCCAGCCGCACCAGGACGAACGGCCCCTCGGCCGGCCCCGCCACCCGGACCTCGGTGAACTCCATGAGCCCCGCCACCAGATGGGCCCGGTCCACCGCGATCCGCTCCGCGGCGGCGGCCGCCTCGGCCAGGGCCCGCGGCTCCATGCACGCCTCGGCGGCCGTCAGCGCCGGCGAGGACACCGGCCACAGCGGCTGGGTCTCCTCCAGCGCGCGGACGGTCCCCGGCTCGGCCAGCACGTAACCGATCCGCAGCCCCGCGAGCCCCCAGGTCTTGGTGAGGCTCCGCAGCACGACGAGCCCCGGGACGTCCGTACGCCCGCACAGCGTCTCGCGCTCGCCCGGCACCGCGTCCATGAACGCTTCGTCGACCACCAGTGTCCGGCCGGGACGTGCCAGTTGCTCCAGCACCGCCGCCGGATGCAGCACCGAGGTGGGATTGGTCGGATTGCCGACCACCACCAGATCCGCCTCCTCGGGCACCGCCGACGGATCCAGCCGGAATCCGTCCTCGGCCCGCAGCAGCACCCGCCCCACCTCGTGCCCGGCCGCGCGCAGCGCCGCCTCCGGCTCGGTGAACTGCGGATGGACCACGACCGGACGGCGGACCGGCAGTGCCCGGGCGATCAGTACGAACGCCTCCGCCGCACCCGCCGTCAGCAACACCCTCTCCACCGGCAGCCCGTGCCGTGCCGCGACCGCGGCCCGCGCCGGACGGCCGTCCGGGTAGGCGGCGAGCGAGCCCAGCGACGCGGATATCCGGTCCCTGAGCCAGGCCGGGGGAGTCCCGGCCCGTACGTTGACGGCGAGATCGGTCAGATCCCGGTACCGTCCCCGTACTTCCGCGTCACCGTGGTGCCGCAGATCGTGCGTGCCCGCGCCGGTCGCGTCGGGACTTTCCGTGGGAGTGTGCATGGCCGCCGTGGTGTGGGGGTGAGGGCCGTCGTCGGGGCGGGAGACCGGCTGTCGCGGCGGCCCTGCCCGCTCCTCGGAGTCCTGCAGAACGACTATGCGCCCGGCACCCGGCTCCACGCAACGGCCGGGACCGCTCGGCGCATCCGCCGCGTCCGCCCGCCCGCCCGGATCGCGGCGCGCCACCGCACAGGTCACCATCGGCGCCCGCCCCCGCGGGGCCGACTTCCGCTTCGGTACGAGGAGCTCACCCCCCGCCGCGAGCGCGGCGGCCTCCGCGACCGACGGCGTACCGACCGCTGCGAGCGGCGCGCCGGACGGACCGGGCACCTCGACACGGGCCAGCTCCCCGGCCGGGTACGTACGCAGTGGCACGCCGAGCGCCGCCGCGGCGGCGACGATTCCCGGCTCGTCCGCCTTGGCGTCCACGGTCACCAGCTCCGCCACGTCCAGCAGCGGGAGCCCGGCGCCGCGCAGGGTGTCCCGGACCAGGCCGAGGACCTCGTCGGCCGGTGCGCCCCTGGACGCGCCGACCCCGACGGCCAGCGGCGCGGGCCGCAACACGGTGGTTGCGTCGGCTGCTTCGGACATGGGCCGGGGTCCTTTCGGAGCGCAGGGGCGGAGGGTGCGGCGCGGTGCGCGCTGAGATGCGCGCACCGGGGCCGATCGGCTAGCAAGAGCGCATGGCGGTGTTCGTCGCGCTCGGCGCGTTCCTGATGACCCTGGCGGGCGGCTGGGTCGCCCAGCGCGTCACCGACCGCCGTCATCTGGTCCTCGGCCTCGCCGGCGGGCTGATGCTCGGAGTGGTCGGCCTGGACCTGCTGCCGGAGGCGGTCGACGCAGCGGGCGAACCCGTCTTCGGTGTCCCGGCCGCCCTCCTGCTGTTCGTCGGCGGCTTCCTCCTCGCACACCTCGTGGAGCGGCTGCTCGCCGTACGTCAGGCGGCCCACGGAGCGGGCGAGGAACGGGTGCCGCAGGTCGGGCTCACGGCGGCGGCCGCGATGGTCGGCCACAGCCTGATGGACGGCGTCGCGCTCGGCGCGGCCTTCCAGGTGGGCGCCGGGATGGGGGCCGCCGTCGCCCTCGCCGTCATCACGCACGACTTCGCCGACGGCTTCAACACGTACACGATCACCAGCCTGTACGGGAACGCCCGCCGCAAGGCCCTGTTCATGCTGTTCGCGGACGCCCTGGCGCCGCTCGTGGGCGCGGCGACGACCCTTCTGTTCACCCTTCCGGAGGAACTCCTCGGCGGCTATCTCGGCTTCTTCGGCGGCGCGCTGCTCTACCTCGCCGCCGCCGAGATCCTCCCCGAGGCGCACCACGCACACCCGGCCCGCTCCACGCTGCTGTGCACCGTGGCCGGGGTGGGCTTCATCTGGCTCGTGGTGGGCATCGCGGACTGAGCGCCGCACGCGGCTCATCCCCCGCACCGCTCGACGAACCGGCGGGCCATGCCGGGCTCCGAGGCCCAGTGCGTGTGCAGATAGCTGGCGTGTACACCGCCCTGCACGAACCCCTCGACCCGCCGCTCCGGCTGGTGCATGCCCCACGCCGGAGCGGCCCCGGCACCCGGCTCCAGCACCGTGCGGTGGAACTCGTGCCCGCGCACCCGGGTGCCCGCCGCCGCCAGCACGCTGTCGGAGACCGCCACCGCCTGCCGGTAGCCGAGCGTCAGCCGCTTCGACATCCGGGCCTCGGCGTCGAGGATCCCGCACATCGGCAGACCGTCGAGCGAACGCGCCAGATACAGCAGCCCCGCACACTCGGCGGAGACCGGGGCCCCCGACTCCGCCAGCCCGGCCACGGCCCCGCGCAGCGCCGCGTTGGCCGACAGCTCGGAGGCGTACACCTCCGGGAAGCCGCCGCCGATGACCAGCCCCCGCGTGCCCTCGGGCAGCGCCTCGTCCCGCAACGGATCGAACGGTACGACCTCGGCCCCGGCGGCGGTGAGCAGCTCGGTGTGCTCGGCGTAGGAGAAGGTGAACGCGGCGCCGGAGGCCACCGCCACGACCGGGCCCCGGCCCCCGGCGCAGGAGGACGGCGGCACGGGCCCGCCGCAGGCGCCGATCGCCTCCGCCGCGTCCCACGCCCCGCCCGGCAGCGCGGGCGCGGACCGGGCCAGCGCCATCAGCGCGTCCAGATCGCACCCCGCCACCACCTGCTCCCGCATCGCCGCGACCGCGCCCACCGCGTCGCCGCGCCGCTCGGCCACCGGCACCAGCCCCAGGTGCCGCGACGGCACCGCCACCTGCTCGGCCCGCCGCAGCACCCCCAGCACCGGCAGACCGGACTCGTCCAGCGCGTCCCGCAGCAGCGCCTCGTGCCGCTGCGAGGCCACCTTGTTCAGGATCACCCCGCCGATCCGCACCTGCGGATCCCACGAGGCGAAGCCGTGCACCAGCGCGGCCACGGAACGCGACTGCGACGACGCGTCGACGACCAGCACCACGGGCGCCCGCAGGATCTTCGCCACCTGCGCGGTCGACGCCAGTTCGCCCTGGCCCGCAGCCCCGTCGTACAGCCCCATGACGCCCTCGACCACCGCCAGGTCGCACCCCCGCGCCCCGTGCGCGAACAGCGGGGCGACCGGATCGGGGCCGCACATGTACGCGTCGAGGTTGCGCCCCGGCCGGCCCGTGGCCAGCGTGTGGTAGCCGGGGTCGATGTAGTCGGGCCCGACCTTGTGCGGGGACACGGCGAGGCCGCGCCCCGCGAAGGCCGCCATCAGCCCCGTGGCGACGGTGGTCTTGCCGCTGCCCGACGAGGGCGCGGCGATCACCAGACGAGGAACGTTCACCGCGGGTCCTTCACCATTCGATGCCCCGCTGACCCTTCTGACCGGCGTCCATCGGGTGCTTGACCTTCGACATCTCGGTCACCAGGTCCGCGGCGTCCAGCAGCTTCTGCGGTGCGTTGCGCCCGGTGACGACCACGTGCTGCGTGCCGGGACGGCTGCGCAGCACCTCGACCACCTCGTCGGTGTCGACCCATCCCCAGTGCATCGGGTATGCGAACTCGTCGAGGACGTACAGCCGGTACGTCTCGGCGGCCAGGTCGCGCTTGACCTGCTCCCAGCCCTCGCGCGCCGCCTCCTCGTTGTCCATCTGGCCGTCGCGCTGGACCCACGACCAGCCCTCGCCCATCTTGTTCCAGACGACGGACCCGCCCTCGCCGCTCGCGCCGAGGACCTTCAGCGCGTTCTCCTCGCCGACCTTCCACTTCGCTGACTTGACGAACTGGAAGACGCCGATGGGCCACCCCTGATTCCAGGCGCGCAGCGCGAGCCCGAAGGCCGCCGTCGACTTCCCCTTGCCGATGCCGGTGTGCACCATCAGCAGCGGACGGTTGCGGCGCTGACGGGTGGTGAGCCCGTCGTCGGGCACGGTGGTCGGCTGTCCCTGCGGCATTACGCGGCCCTCCTGTTGGTTTCCTGAACGTCCTTGACGAGCCCGGCGATCGAGTCGGCCCGCAACTCGTCGAGCGTGACGGCACCGCCCCCCAGAGCGTGCGCCAGGCTCCCCGCGAGGCCGAGCCGTACCGGCCCCGACTCGCAGTCCACGACGACGGACGCGACGCCCTCCGCCTCGTGCAGCCGTGCCGCCCGGGCCGCCAGCGCCACCGGCTCGGGCCCCCCGGTCGCCCGCCCGTCGGTCACCACGACCAGCAGCGGCCGCCGTGACGGATCACGCAACCGCTCCACCCGCAGCACCTCGTGGGCCTTCAGCAGCCCGGCCGCGACGGGGGTGCGCCCACCGGTCGGCAGCAGCTCCAGCCGCGCCGCCGCGGCGTCCACCGAGGACGTCGGCGGCAGCGCCACCTCGGCGTCCTTGCCCCGGAAGGTGATCAGCCCGACCTTGTCCCGGCGCTGGTACGCGTCCAGCAGCAGCGAGAGGACGGCGCCCTTCACGGCCGCCATCCGCTGCCGGGCGGCCATCGACCCGGAGGCGTCCACCACGAAGAGCACGAGATTCCCCTCGCGCCCCTCCCGGACCGACTGCCGCAGATCGTCCCGCCGGACCACCAGCCCGCGCCCCGACCGCCCCCGCGCCCGCTGGTGCGGGGCGGCGGCCTGCACGGTCGCCGTGAGATGCAGCTTGGTCAGGGCGCCCTGCGGACGCCGCGCGCCGGTCGTACGCCCGTGCTCGGTACGCGCCCGGGACCGCCGCCCCGCCGCGCCCTCGCCCAGACCGGGAACGCTCAGCATCTTCGTGCGGAACGGCTCGGCGGCGCGGACCGGCTGCTGCTCAGGGCTCCCGGATGACTGCCCCTGCCCCTGTTCCCGGCCCTGCCCGGGTACGGACGGCGCGGGCGTGTCGCCGGCCGCGTCCTCGGGCCCCGGCGGCGTGTCGGGGCCGTCGCCCCGCGGGGGCCGGCCGCCGCCACCTGGGCCGTCCGGGTCCGGGTCGTCGTCCTCGCCGCCGTTCTGCTCCAGCGTGTCGTCGAGCTTGTCCTCGTCGAGCCCCGGCGCGTCGAACGGATTGCGCCGGCGCCGGTGGGGGAGCGCGAGCAGAGCCGCCTGCCGCACGTCCTCGGCGAGCACATCCGTACGCCCCGCCCAGGCGGCCAGCGCGGTGGCCGTCCGCGCCATCACGATGTCCGCGCGCATCCCGTCGACCTCGAAGGCCGCGCAGGTGGCCGCGATCTGCCGCAACGCCGCGTCCCCGAGCCGCACTTCGGGCAGCAGCGCCCGCGCGGCGGCGATCCTCGCCCGCAGCGCGTCCTCCTCGCCGGCCCACCCGGCGGCGAACGCCGCCGGGTCGTCGTCGAAGGCGAGACGCCGTCGCACGACCTCGACCCGCTGATCGGTCTCCCGGGAGGCGGCGACCTCGACGGTCAGCCCGAAACGGTCGAGCAACTGCGGCCGCAGCTCGCCCTCTTCGGGATTCATCGTCCCGACGAGCAGGAAACGCGCCGCGTGCCGCACGGAGACACCCTCGCGTTCGACGTACGAGGCGCCCATGGCGGCCGCGTCCAGCAACAGGTCCACGAGGTGGTCGTGGAGCAGGTTGACCTCGTCGACGTAGAGGATCCCGCGATGCGCGTCGGCCAGCAGACCCGGCTCGAAGGCCTTCACGCCGTCCGCGAGCGCCCGTTCGATGTCGAGCGCCCCCACGAGCCGGTCCTCGGACGCGCCGACGGGCAGCTCGACCATCCGGGCGTCCCGCGACACACCGGCCCCCGCCTCATGGGGACCGTCGGGACACGCCGGGTCCGGCGACACGGGGTCGCAGGAGAAACGGCAGCCGGGGACGACGTCCACCTCCGGCAGCAGCGCCGAGAGCGCGCGCACGGCGGTGCTCTTCGCGGTGCCCTTCTCGCCCCGTACGAGCACGCCACCGATGTTCGGTGCGACGGAGTTGAGCAGCAGGGCGAGTTGCAGGTCCTGCTGCCCGACGACGGCGGTGAACGGGAAATGCGTGCTCACGAGGCGGTCCTTCCTGCGGGTGAATGGTCATGGAAAAGGCGGCTCCCGGCAGTGCCCCGGGTCATCGGCGGCCTCCGGGGGACGCGGGGGCTCCGGGAGCGATGAAGGGAAGCCCCGACGGCGCGCCCGACTCCAGGAGCCGCAGCAACGCGTCGGTGTCCGCGTGCTCCTCCACGAGATCGCCGAGACGGTCGAGCTGTTCCTCGCGCAGCGCCGCGAACGCGGTGTCGGGGGCGGGGACGAAGCGCCGGCCGGCGGCCCGTGCGACCTCGGTCAGGAAGCGGCGGCGGAATGCGTCGCTCTCCAGCGAACCGTGCCAGTGGGTGCCCCACACGGCGCCGACCCGGCAGCCGTCGAGGAACGGCTCGCCGCCGTGCACGTCCGCCACGCCGTGGTGGATCTCGTACCCCTCGACCGGCGCGCCGAGCGCCTCGCCGACGGGCCGGGCCAGGGTCTTCTCACGGTCGAAGCGGATGCGTACGGGGAGGAGGCCGAGGCCCTCGACCCGCCCGGCCCGCGACTCGACCTCGTCCTCGATCCGCTCGCCGAGGACCTGGAAGCCGCCGCAGATGCCGAGGACCGGCCGGCCCTCGGCCGCGCGCCGCGCCAGCGCGCCGGCGAGGCCGCGCTCGCGCAGCCAGGCCAGCGCCTTCACGGTGCCGCGGGTGCCGGGCACGACGACGAGGTCCGCGTCGGACAGCTCCTCGGCGCGGTCCACGAACCTGACGACGACGCCGGGCTCGGCGGCCAGCGCGTCCACATCGGTGAAGTTCGACATCAGCGGGACCGCGCACACCGCGACGCGCAGCACGTCCTCGCCGTGCGGCGGCGCGACCACCGATTCGCGCACGGCTCCGCGCAGCGAGACCCGCAGACCGTCCTCCTCGTCGATGCCGAGGCCGTGGGCGAAGGGCAGCACCCCGTACGTCGGCCGTCCGGTGATGTCCCGCAGCATCTCCAGGCCCGGCTCCAGCAGCGACACGTCGCCGCGGAACTTGTTGACGAGATAGCCGGCGATCAGCGACTGGTCCTCGGCGGCGAGCAGCGCCGTCGTGCCGAAGAACGAGGCGAAGACACCGCCGCGGTCGATGTCGCCGACGACCACCACCGGGAAGCGCGCCGCCCGCGCTATACCCATGTTCACGATGTCCGTGCGCCGCAGATTGATCTCGGCCGGGCTCCCCGCCCCCTCGCAGATCACCGCGTCGTACGTGCTCCGGAGCTGCTCCAGGCAGTCCACGACCGTGGAGAGCAGGGCCTGCTGCCGGCCGCCGTGGTAGCCGCGGGCGCTCATCTCGCCGACCGGCTTCCCCATCAGGACGACCTGGCTGGAGCGGTCGCTGCCGGGCTTGAGCAGGACCGGGTTCATCAGCGCGCTCGGCTCCACACGGGCCGCCTGGGCCTGCATGGCCTGGGCGCGCCCGATCTCGGCGCCCTCGCGGGTGACGAACGAGTTCAGCGACATGTTCTGCGCCTTGAAGGGCGCCACCTTCACGCCCCGGCGCACGAGCCAGCGGCAGATGCCCGCGGTGACGACGCTCTTGCCCGCGTCGGAAGTGGTTCCGGCGACCAGCAGCCCGCCGCTCATGCGCTTCTCCGTCCTGCGATACGAGGTCCCGCCGCGCGGCGGGACGTGATCCGTCGTGCGGCCAGGGCCGCGCCGAGCCGTCCCGCCACGCACACGCCGAGGGCCAGCGCGCCCACCCGGCGCGACAGCCGCACCGCGCGCTCGATGTCCGCGGTCTCCACCGCCCGGCCCGTCTCCCCGTTGAGCACGGGGCGGTGCTCGACCCGGCCGCCGTACGCGAGGGTGCCGCCGAGCCGTACGCCCAGCGCGCCCGCGAACGAGGCCTCCACCGGGCCCGCGTTGGGGCTCGGGTGCTGGGCGGCATCGGCCCGCCAGGCGCGGACCGCTCCCTGCGGCCGCCCTCCGGCGGCCACGGCGAGCAGGGCCGTGAGCCGGGCACCGGGCCAGCCCGCGAGGTCGTCGAGGCGGGCCGAGGCCCAGCCGTAGCGGCGGTGGCGGGGCGACTTGTGCCCGACCATGGCGTCGAGGGTGTTGGCGGCCCGGAAGCCGGCCAGCCCGGGGACCCCGGCCAGCGCGCCCCACACCAGGGCGCCGACCACGGCGTCCGAGGTGTTCTCCGCCACGGACTCGACCACGGCGCGGGCGATCTGCGGACCGTCCAGGGACTGCGGGTCGCGCCCGCACAGATGCGGCAGCCGCTCCCGGGCCAGGTCGATGTCACCGGCCGACAGGGCGGAGCCGATGGCCCGTGCCTCACGGCCCAGGGAGGTGCCGCCGACGACGGACCAGGTGGCGGCCGCGGTCAGCGCCACGGAGGCGGCGGGGCTGCGGCGTACGGCGCGGGCGAGCAGCGCGGCACCGCCGGCGGCGCCTCCGGCGCAGACGAGGGTGTGCAGCGTGCCCCACCCGCGGTGGTCGCGCCACAGCCGGCGCTCGACGACCGCCGCGGCCCGCCCGAAGGCGGCGACCGGGTGTCCCCGGCGGGGATCACCGAGCAGCAGATCGCCGATCAGACCGGCCGTGGCGCCGTACGCGAAGATGCGGTCGGCTCGCACGGCTCAGCCGGCCGTCGCGCCTCGGCGGACCTTCGTACAGGAGGCTCTCGGCGAGAGCACCGGGACAGCGGACGCACGGCAGCCGGGCATGGCGATATGTCCTCACTCAGGGTCCGCGCCCTGGTTCGACGTGACCGGCGACGAGAGTCTCCTGGCTCCCGGATCCGCGGTTCCCCCGGCCTTCCAGCCCGCTCGCGCGTGCCGTGACTTCCGGTGTGGGGGACCGCTCCCCGGTGACAGTGGCGGGACCGCGCCGGATTCGCACCGGCTTCCTCTGCTGTCGCCGTAATTGGCTCCGGCAGTCCACCACGCTCCGCGAACGCCCGTCAACCTGCCGTTGACCTGCGGCTGCGCAGTGTGCTGATACCCACATCGGGCCGGACACCACAGGTGTCCGGCCCGACGGGGGAGCGTGCGCGGGGTGGTTCAGGCGACGATCAGATAGATGCCGTACGCGACGGCCGCCGCGCACAGCGTGAAGCAGACGTACGCGCCGGCGCGGGCCAGCAGCACCGAGCCGCCGGAGCCGCCCTGCGCCGCCGGTTCCGGCTGCTTGGAGAGGCCGACGATGCCCAGGGTGAAGAGGCCCACCAGCGCGACGGTGACGACGAGGGAGACGCCGAATACGGAGCCGAGGGCTGCCCAGTCGATGTTCATGCTGAATCCTTAGACGGCCGGGTCAGACGGTGGCGGGTCGCGCCGGGTCCTGGGTGGTTCCGGCCGGGGCCGGAATGGTGGTCATGAGGTTCTGGGCCGTTGCCTGGGCCGCGGTGGGCGGCGGGCTGACGGCGGCGATGGCCGTGGTTATGACGCCCACCGGCTCGGCTTCCGCCGGGGCGACGTCGCCGTGGCCGACCGGCTTGCGCCGCGACACCAGCCAGATCGCACCGGATCCCGCGACCAGCAGCGCCGCGACGACCACGACGCCCCAGGTGCCCTGCTTGGTGAGGAGTTCCGCGCCCGCACCGACCAGACCGGCGGCCGGCAGCGTCAGACCCCAGGCGACGAACATCCGGGTGGCGGTGGACCAGCGGACCACCCCGCCCTGGCGGCCGAGGCCCGCGCCCATCACGGCGCCGGAGCAGGACTGGGTGGTGGAGAGGGAGAAGCCGAGGTGCGAGGAGGCCAGGATGACGGTGGCCGCGCTGGTCTGGGCGGCGAAGCCCTGCGGCGGCTTGAGGTCGGTGAGGCCGCTGCCCATGGTGCGGATGATCCGCCAGCCGCCCAGGTAGGTACCGAGCGCGATGGCCGTACCGGCGCAGACGATGACCCAGACCGGCGGGTTGGCGCCCGGGTGCAGGACGCCGCCGGTGACCAGGGCCAGGGTGATGATGCCCATGGTCTTCTGCGCGTCGTTGGTGCCGTGGGCGAGGGAGACCAGCCCGGCCGAGGCGATCTGGCCGGCCCGGTACCCCTTGGCGGTGGCCTTCTCCTGGGCGTCGTTGCGGACCTTTCCGCCGATCCGGTACGTCAGCCTGGTGGCCAGCAGCGCGGCCAGACCGGCGACGATCGGGGCGGCGAGGGCGGGGAGCAGCACCTTGGTGACGACGGTGCCGCCGTTGACGGACGACCAGCCCGCGGACATCACGGCGGCGCCGATCAGACCGCCGAACAGGGCGTGCGAGGAGCTGGACGGCAGTCCGACCAGCCAGGTCAGCAGATTCCACAGAATGGCGCCGACGAGTGCCGCGAAGATGACTTCTGTTCGCAGCCCGTCCTCGTTGATGATCCCGCCGGAGATCGTCTTGGCGACCTCCACCGACAGGAACGCGCCGACGAGATTGAGAACGGCGGACATGGCCACCGCTGTCTTCGGTCTGAGTGCACCGGTCGAGATGGTGGTCGCCATCGCGTTCGCGGTGTCGTGGAAACCGTTCGTGAAATCGAACACTAGAGCTGTCACGATCACAATCGCGAGTAGCAGCGTGATGTGTTCCATTTACCCAGGCAATCGTTCGGCGTCATTGGCATGTGGACCGTAGGCAACCTGGGTGAACGGAAGATGAACTGGGCGGGGCGCTGGGGTGTTCCAAACCGGAGCGAAGGCATTCCGCTTGTGCTCGACGCGGGCGTGGCCCGGCTTTCCGGCGTGGTGCGGCTGTGGCCGATCGCATACCCGTTCGTCCGCGGGGCTGACAGGATCGGCGCATGAGCGATCAGCAGCGGAACGCGATCGAACGTGCCTGGGACGGTGTCGTCGCCACCGCCCGCAGGACGGCGGCCGAGGGCCTCGTCGTCGGGACCTCGGGAAACGTCTCGGCACGGGTCGGCGACACGATCCTGGTCACACCGAGCGGAGTGCCGTACGACCGGCTGGGCCCCCAGGACGCCGTCGGCGTCGATCCGGAGGGCAACCGTGTACTCGGTTCACTGGCCCCGACCAGCGAACTGCCACTCCACCTCGCCGTCTACCGGAACACCGACGCGGCCGCCGTCGTGCACACCCACGCCGTGCACGCCACCGCTGTTTCCACGCTGGTGCCCGAGGTCCCGTCGGTCCACTACGCCGCCGCCATACTGGGCGGCCCCGTCCGCGTCGCGGCCTACGCGCGCTACGGCACTGCCGAACTGGCCGAGAACATGCTCGCCGCCCTGCGCGACCGCACGGGCTGCCTTCTCCAGAACCACGGAACCGTCACCTACGGAGCCACCCTGGACCAGGCGTACGACCGGACCGCCCAGCTGGAATGGCTCTGCCGGCTCTGGCTCGCCGCGAGCTCCGTGCCCGGGCTCACCCCGAACCTGCTCTCGCCGGAGCAGCTGAGCGATGTGCGGGAGGCGTTCAAGGGGTACGGACAGCCGGGCGGGCCCGGCCCCGCCCACCGGACGGGCTAAGGCCTGTGGCGGGGGCCCGCACCCCCCGTGACACTGAAGCCGTGCGCCCGGCAACAGTCACGGCAGCAGCCGTCACCACGATCCTCGGCGTCGGTGCGGCAGCGGTCGCGGCCGGCCGGCTGGCCAGCGACGCGGTCCTCGGAGCGCCGTCCGGGCGGCCGCTCCCCGCCGACCGCAGACTCACCGTGCACGCCACGGCGGCCGGGCAGGTCACCCTGACCCGCTCCCTCACCGCCCTGCGGCCCGGCACGTACGGACTGGTCGGCAAGGGCGTCCACGCGGTGGTCGGCCCGGTGATCGAGCACGCCCACCACGCCCCCGACACCGTCGTACGCAGACTGGAGCGCGTCGACCACGGCAGCCTGGACACCGGCGCCAAGGTCCGCGTCACCCCGCAACTGCACAGCGGCGACCCGTCCTCGGCGCTCGGCCTCCACCACCAGGAGGTCGAGATCCCCGGCGAACTCGGTGCCCTGCCCGCCTGGTTCCTCCCCGGCCCGCGCGACACCTGGGTCATCACCGTGCACGGCCTCGGGACCACCAGGGAACACCCCATGAACGTCATGAGGTTCCTGCACGGCCAGCGCCTGCCCGTGCTCGACCCGGCCTACCGGGGCGACGCCGGAGCCCCGCGTTCCCCCGACGGCCTCGCCCATCTCGGCGAATCCGAGTGGCGCGACCTGGACGCGGCGATCCGCTTCGCCGTGCGTTACGGAGCCGAGAAGGTCGTCCTGCACGGCTGGTCCACCGGCGCCTCGATGGCGCTGCACGCGGCCGTCAACTCCGCGCTGCGCGACCGGATCTGCGGCCTCGTCCTGGACTCCCCGGTACTGGACTGGGCCACCACCCTGCGCGCCCTGGCCGTCGCCCGCGGCGTCCCGCCCGCACTGCTGCCGCTCGCCGTCCGCGCCGCCCAGGGGCAGACCGGACTGCACGGCGCCCGACTGCTGGACGGCTCCCTCGCACCGGCACTGCGCGTCCCGACCCTGATCTTCCACGGCCCCGACGACCGGCTCGCCCCCTGGCAGCCGTCCCGCGATCTGGCGGCCCGACGCCCGGACCTGATCGCCCTGCACGCCGTACCGCAGGCTCCGCACGGGGCGATGTGGAATGCCGACCCGGACCACTACGAAGAGGTCCTGCGCCGCTTCCTGACGCCCCTGATGTGAGGTGATGCGCGGGTTCGGCCGTTTGGTCCCGGGCCCCGTCCACCGGCCCCTCCACCGGGAATTCGGGTTCCGTTTGGGCTTTCGGGCCGTCAGGGGCAAGACTGCTCCCGTGACGTCCCGTAACCCGCGCGACTCCAGGCTGCGACTTGTCCGCCCGCGACCCCTTGCCACCGCTCGCAAGGCCGTGACCACCCGGCGCACCAGGCCGGCCCCCCGCCCTCCGGAGGGCACCCCGCCCCGGTCGGAACTGGCCCGGCAGGCCAGGACGGCCCTCGCCGACGCCGTACGGATCGCCCGCTGGGCAGCCGACGGCGCGATCCCCGGCGCACCACCGCTCGCCGCCCAGGCCCTCCAACGGGCCGCGGCAGTTCTGGAATTGTCCCCGGCCCAGGTGCGCTCCGGCTGGGACCGGGCCAGGCTCGCCGGCCTCGTCGAACTGCACGGCGACACCGCGCGCCCCGGCTGGCGGCTGCGCGCCTGGGACCGCGACGACTCCGCCGTGCTCCGCGGCTGGGTGGCGCTCTTCGACGCCTGGTCGCTCGTCCACCCGGCGCCCGCGGACATCGAGTCCACGGCGGTCGCCGAGGCCGTCGAGGCGGTGCCGCAGGTCCTCTCCCTCCTCCAGCTCTCGGCCGGCCCGGTCACCGTGCCCGCTCTGCTGGACCTGCTCGGCCAGCGCGTCGCGGAACTCCGCGAGGAGCGCTGCGAAGTGCCCTACGGCCCCCCGCCGCTGCCCGCACCCGCCGAATCCGCACCCGCCCCGCACCCCGCCGCCCTGGTGGCGCAGCTGCTGGACTGGGCCCTGGAAGGGCTGGCCGCCGTCGGCGCGCTCACCCTCGGCGCCGGACACGCCACCCTCACCCCGCTCGGCAACTGGGCGGTCTGGGTCAAGCTGGAACAGATCTGCGTCGCGGCCCAGAGCCCGGCCGGGAACATCGAGCAGTCCGCCGCCGACATGCTGCTCGGCTGCGCCCGGCTCACCCCCGGCCCGGCCCGCGACGAATACCGGGCCTGGCTGGCCGCCCGCCCCGTCGGCAGTGCCGTCGCCGAACTCCTCGCCGTCGCCCGCGGCGAGGACGCGCTCCTGCGGGGGCTCGCCTTCGAGGCGCTCCGGGTCGTCGGCGCCCCCGCCGAGCCCGAGGTGCGCTCCGTGGTCGCCGACCCCTCGCTGCGCCCCTACGCGCTGCTCTGGCTGGCCGAGTACGACGGAGCCGACCCCGAGGACGCCCAGGACGTCCTGAGCCGGGAGGAGGCCACCTGGCTCTGGGTCGACACCGCGGCGGCCGTCGCCGACCACGGCGAGACCGGGCTGCTGGTCCGCCATCTCGACTCGGCCGTCCAGGGCACGGTGCCCGCCCTGCTGGACGAGGTACGGGCCGTGGGCCATCCGCGCACCGTGCAGGTGCTGGTGGCCCTGGCCGCAGCGCACCCGGACCCCGCGCTGGCCAAGGCGGTGCGCCGGGCCGCGTTCCAGGTGCACACCGGCGGCGCCTGACACCCCGAGCCGGACGGGCCCCGCCCCGGGCCCGTCCGGGCGTCAGTCCGCCGACCCCGGCGCGTACGTACCGAAGCTCCACACATTGCCCTCGGCGTCCCGTGCCATGTAGTCGCGTGAGCCGTAGTCCTGGTCGGTGGGCGGCATCAGGATCTCCACCCCGTGCTCCACGGCCCTGGCATGGTGCGCGTCGACCTCGTCGACCACGACGTAGACCCCGGCGGGACCGGCGTCCCGCATCGCCTTGGCGAAGACGCCGTCACGGCCCTTGGAGCCCAGCATCACCCTGCCGTTCCCGCAGGACAGCTCGGCGTGCAGCACCTGGCCGCCCTCGCCCTCGTACACCGCTTCCTGGGTGAAGCCGAGGCCCTCCGTCAGCGTCCTGATCGCGGCCCTCGCGTCGTCGTACAGAATCGTCGGATAGACCGTCGGAACGCCGGCCGGTGCGCCTGCCATGGCGCTCACCCCTTTTCGTGCTTCCGTGACCTGCTTCTGTGATCTGCGTCTCAGTCTTCCATCGGCCACCGACAACGGCCCGGCACGGCTCCGGGGCCGGGGTCAGCGGAAGGTGTTGCAGTCGGCCATGTCGCCGCTGCGGAAGCCGGTGGTGAACCACTGTCGGCGTTGCGCGGCCGAGCCGTGCGTCCAGGACTCCGGGGTGACCCGGCCCTGGAACTTCTCCTGGATCCGGTCGTCGCCGACCGCGGCCGCCGCGTCGAGCCCGTCCCGGATGTCCGCCCGCGTCAGCGAGGTGATCAGCGGACGCCCGGTCGATTCGTCGGGGGTGGTCGTGGCGTGATGCGCCCAGACCCCGGCGTAGCAGTCCGCCTGGAGCTCCACCCGGACCGCGTTGCTGTTCGCGCCGGTCCCGCCGTCCCGGGACCGGTCCAGCGTTCCCATCAGGTCCTGCACATGGTGTCCGTACTCATGGGCGACGACATAGGCCTGGGCGAACGGGCCGCCGCTGGAGCCGAACTTCGTCCGCAGCTCGTCGAAGAACCCCAGGTCCAGATAGACCTGCCGGTCGCCCGGGCAGTAGAAGGGCCCTACCGCCGAGGTCGCGGCGCCGCACGCGGTGTTGATCCGGTCGCTGAACAGGACCGTGCGCGAAGGCGTGTATGTGCCCCGGCGCCGCTGGAACTCCTGCTTCCAGAAGTCCTGCACGCTGTTGACCACCGCCACGGTCCGGCAGTCCTCCCTGGTGTTCGCGTCCTGCCCGGTCCGGCAGGACTGCTCCACCTGTGCCGCCGACGACGCGGTCGCCGTCGTGTCCGGGCCGCCGGACGAGAGGCCGAGCTGATCGGGGCCGACGCCGAAGAGCAGCCCCAGGATCAGCGCGATGATGCCGGCGATGCCGCCGCCCACGGTGGCCCTGCCGCCCGGGATCCGGCTGCCGCGCGCATCCTTGACCTCGGACGTGTCCAGGTCGGCGTCGTCGTCGAACTGCATGGGCCACCACCCTCCGCTCCGGCCGTGGTGGTCCCACCGCCTGCGCACCTCAGCCGAGTATCGGCCGGTTCACACGCCCATGCCTTTTCTGATCGCGCGGTGGAGTGGGGCGGCGACGCGCGGCGACCGTCCGGCAGGTGTCATCGGCGCACGCGGAAAAGCAGTTGCACACCGCCAGTAGAATGGCCCGCATGGCAATTCTCCTTGTGCATTAGCGGCGTCGAGACACCTCCGCCCTCGTCCCGTCAGCCGTCCGACCCGCCCTGGAGTTTTACCGTGATCACCGCTTCCGGCATCGAGCTGCGTGCCGGCGCCCGCATCCTCATCGAGTCTGCTTCCTTCCGTATCGCCAAGGGCGACCGCATCGGCCTCGTCGGCCGCAACGGAGCGGGCAAGACCACGCTCACCAAGTGCCTGGCCGGCGAGGGCAACCCCGTCGGCGGCACCATCACCCGCTCCGGCGAGGTGGGCTACCTCCCGCAGGACCCCCGCACCGGCGACCTCGACGTGCTGGCCCGCGACCGCATCCTCTCCGCCCGCGGCCTCGACGAGATCCTGCGCAAGATGCGGGAGAACGAGGAGCGGATGGCGAACGGCAAGGGCGCCACCCGCGAGAAGGCGATGAAGAAGTACGAGCGCCTGGAGACGGAGTTCCTCACCAAGGGCGGATACGCCGCCGAGGCGGAGGCCGCCACCATCGCCGCCGCGCTCAGCCTGCCCGACCGCGTGCTCGGCCAGCCCCTCCATACGCTCTCCGGCGGTCAGCGCCGCCGCGTCGAGCTGGCCCGGATCCTCTTCTCGGACGCCGACATCCTGCTGCTCGACGAGCCGACCAACCACCTCGACGCCGACTCGATCGTCTGGCTGCGCGACTACCTCAAGACCTACCGCGGCGGCTTCATCGTGATCTCCCACGACGTCGAGCTCGTCGAGACCGTCGTCAACAAGGTCTTCTACCTCGACGCCAACCGCGCGCAGATCGACATCTACAACATGGGCTGGAAGCTCTACCAGCAGCAGCGCGAGGCCGACGAGAAGCGCCGCAAGCGCGAGCGGCAGAACGCCGAGAAGAAGGCCGCGGCCCTCAACTCGCAGGCCGACAAGATGCGCGCGAAGGCCACCAAGACCGTCGCCGCGCAGAACATGGCCAAGCGCGCCGAGCGGCTGCTCTCCGGCCTGGAGGCCGTCCGGGTCTCCGACAAGGTCGCCAAGCTCCGCTTCCCCGAGCCCTCGCCGTGCGGCAAGACCCCCCTGATGGCGGAGGGGCTGTCCAAGTCGTACGGCTCGCTCGAAATCTTCACCGATGTGGACCTCGCCATCGACAAGGGCTCCCGGGTCGTCATCCTCGGCCTCAACGGCGCGGGCAAGACCACGCTGCTGCGGCTCCTCGGCGGTGCCGAGAAGCCCGACACCGGCGAGGTGATCGAGGGCCACGGCCTCAAGCTCGGCTACTACGCCCAGGAGCACGAGACCCTCGATCCGGACCGCTCCGTCCTGGAGAACATGCGCTCCGCGGCGCCCGACCTCGATCTCGTCGAGGTCCGCAAGACGCTGGGCTCCTTCCTCTTCTCCGGCGACGACGTCGACAAGCCCGCCGGTGTCCTCTCCGGCGGTGAGAAGACCCGTCTCGCGCTGGCGACCCTGGTGGTCTCCTCCGCCAATGTGCTGCTCCTGGACGAGCCGACGAACAACCTCGACCCGGCCAGCCGTGAGGAGATCCTCGGTGCGCTGCGCACGTACAAGGGCGCCGTCGTCCTCGTCACGCACGACGAGGGAGCGGTCGAGGCGCTCCAGCCGGAGCGCATCATCCTGCTGCCGGACGGTGTCGAGGACCTGTGGGGCGCGGACTACCAGGACCTGGTCGCACTGGCCTGATCCCACCCCGCTCTCCGAATGATCCACTCCGTCTGGATCATTCGGCCTACGCGTGATCCATCATCTGTGTGAGTACGTCTCGTACTCCGGCGCGGCGCCCGGCAGATACCTGCCGGGCGCACCCATTCGGGGGCCGCGATCCCCGTGTGGCCCTGACCTGCCCGTTCTTCCCGGGCCCTGTCCCGCCCGCCGCCGAGGCCCCACGGAATGCGGAATTCCGGTCGTGTGGCCCCCTTCTCCGGCCGGGAATCGGGTTGCACGGACCTTGCCGAATGGGTGGCCAGGAAGGCGCCGAGGGGTGATCATGAGAGTCCAGAGCGCACTTCCCATGAGGAGGCACGGGTGGCCGAGACTCTGAAGAAGGGCAGCCGGGTTACCGGCGCCGCGCGCGACAAGCTCGCGGCAGACCTGAAGAAGAAGTACGACTCCGGTGCGAGCATCCGGGCGTTGGCCGAAGAGACCGGCCGCTCCTATGGATTCGTCCACCGGATGCTCAGCGAGTCCGGAGTCACGCTGCGGGGACGCGGCGGAGCGACACGGGGCAAGAAGGCCGCCACGGCCTGACGCCCCAGGCGGTCGGGGCAGGCCGTCCGGCCCGTCCCGGGGCTCACCGGTTTCGGCGTGGCCACCCGGTCGGCAGCGATGTCGACCGGGTGGTTACTGTTCAGTCACTTAGCTCTGCTTGCTGACTGAACCGATCCGGAGGCGCCCCATGACCTCGCTCGACTCTGTGCTCGACAAGGACGGCGTACGACTCACCGTCGACGACGCGGTCGCCACGGTGACCCTCACCAATCCGGCCAAGCGCAACGCCCAGTCCCCCGCTCTCTGGCGGGCGTTGACGGAGGCCGGACGGGCACTGCCCGGAAGCGTGCGGGTCGTCGTGCTCCGTGGCGAGGGCAAGTCCTTCTCCGCGGGCCTCGACCGGCAGGCGTTCACCCCCGAGGGGTTCGACGGCGAGCCGTCCTTCCTCGACATGGCGCGCGGCTCGGAGGCCGAACTCGACGCGACCATCGCCGAGTACCAGGAGGCGTTCACCTGGTGGCGCCGCAACGACATCGTGTCGATCGCGGCCGTCCAGGGGCATGCGATCGGTGCCGGCTTCCAGCTCGCCCTCGCCTGCGACCTGCGGATCGTCGCCGAGGACGTGCAGTTCGCCATGCGTGAGACCAGCCTCGGCCTGGTGCCCGACCTCACCGGCACGCACCCCCTGGTGAACCTGGTGGGGTACGCCCGCGCGCTCGAAATCTGTGCCACGGGCCGCTTCGTGCACGCCGAGGAGGCCGAGCGCACCGGTCTGGCCAATCTCGTCGTGCCCGCCGGTGAGCTGGACGCCGCGGCGCGCGATCTGGCCGGTGCGCTG
This sequence comes from Streptomyces sp. NPDC048295, assembly GCF_040652135.1. NCBI lineage: Bacteria > Bacillati > Actinomycetota > Actinomycetes > Kitasatosporales > Streptomycetaceae > Streptomyces > Streptomyces sp. NPDC048295. The sequence goes on along the minus strand of NZ_JBEZLL010000006.1, from coordinate 52,988 downwards.
CTGGCCGCCCCGCGCGACGCCGTCGTGGAGACCAAGGCGCTGTTGAGCGGTGCCGTCTCCCGCGGTTACGAGGAGCAGCGCGTCGCCGAACGCGCCGCGCAGGGCCGCCGGCTGCGCGATCTGGCGGGCATCACCGACTGAGCGCCCGTCCCTCGACAGCGGGCGGGCCCGGCCCGGGCCCGCCCCACGCTCACCCACGCTCCACCACCGCGGTGACCAGCACCGCGACCGAGGGGTGCCCCTCCACCGCGTCCGCCACGGCGCCGCGCACCGCACGGGCCACGTCGAGCGCCCGGTGGCCCGTGTCCGTCGCCAGTTCGACCCGCACATGGTCCGGGCCCGTGTGCACCGCACGACCCAGCACCCGGGTCAGCGCCACCACCCCCGAAACACCCGCCGCCGCGCTCCCCGCCGCCCCCTCCACCGTTGCCGCGCGCACCTCCATCGGGGCCGGAGCCGGTCGTTCCGGCGGCGCGTCCAGCAGCTCCGTCACCCGGATGTCCACCGCGTCGACCACCAGGCCGAGCCGCTCCCCGGCCGCGGTCAGCAGCACCGAGCGCAGCGTGTCGGCCGCGACGGGCAGTGACCGGCCGGCCACGGCCGACATCGTCGCCTCGATCCGCAGCGGCCCCGGCGGCAGCGCGCTCGGCGGCGGCTCCACCTGCGCTTCCGGTGCCCCGTCCGGATCGGCCACCGAGATCCTGAGCCCCCCGAGCACGGGGCCGGACCCCGCCACCGCGCCCCGCAGCACCGCGGCCGCGGCCCGCTCCGAGATCCAGGCCCCGTCCGCCGGACCGCCGAGTGGAAGCAGCCGGCCGAGGCCGAGCCGTTGCCGTACCGCCGCTGTCCATCCGTCCGCCCCGCGCGGGCCGTCAGCCGTCGTCATTTCCCCAGCCTGCCGCATCCACGGCGCGAGACAGGGCAAGCGCACCTAATGTGGGCAAAGAGGTCCAACCTGCCCTGAAGGGAAGAATGGCGATGACCGACACCACGCAGCGGAACCGGCCCGAGAGCTCCGACAAGGAATCGAGCACGCTCATCAAGCGCGGTGGGGGAGCCCCTGCCACCCGTGGCCGTACGACCATCGCCGACGGAGTGGTCGAGAAGATCGCGGGAATGGCGGCGCGCGACGTGGTCGGCGTCCATGCGATGGGCGGCGGCTTCTCGCGCACCCTCGGAGCGGTGCGCGACCGGGTGCCCGGTGGTGGCAAGTCCGTCACCCGTGGGGTGAAGGCGGAGGTCGGTGAGTCCCAGACCGCCCTCGACCTGGAGATCGTCGTCGACTACGGCGTCGCGATCGCCGATGTCGCCCGTGACGTACGGGAGAACGTGGTCGCGGCGGTCGAGCGGATGACCGGCCTGGAGGTCGTCGAGGTCAATATCGCGGTGAGCGATGTGAAGCTGCCCGACGAGGCCGATGACGACGACCAGTCCGAGCCACGTCTCCAGTAGACCTCCGCCGCGAGGCAGTTGAGGAGCGCACGATGAGTATGGCTGTGGTCGGCATGGTGGCCGGCATGGCGCTCGCATTCGCCGGGTACTTCGGCGGATTCGGGGCCTTCCTGCTGGTGGCCGCCCTGGGAGCGGTCGGCTTCGTCGCCGGTCGTCTCCTGGAGGGTGACCTGGAACCCGGCGACTTCTTCCGGAGTCGCGAGCGCGGCGACCGACGGCGGTGACGGCGTTGTCGGGGGCGAGCGGCCGGATCGCCGCAGGTGAGCGCGGGGAGACCCGGATCGCCGACCGGGTGGTCGCGAAGATCGCCGCACAGGCGGCGAAGGAGGCGGTCGACGAGCCGCCGCGGGAGGGAGCCGCGCCGCGCGCCACGGTCACGGTGCACCGGGACGCCGCCCGGGTTCGGGTGAGCCTGGAGCTCGGATACCCCTGCGACATCGGCCGCCAGTGCGGCGGGGTGCGTCGGCATGTCGCCGAGCGGGTAAGGGCGTTGGCGGGGATGGAAGTCCCCGAGGTGGCCGTACAGGTCGAGCGACTGCATCCGACGGGAGCGAGTGTCGCGGCACAGGGGAGGATCCGATGACCGAACCCCACGAACCGGAGCACCGAACACGAGGACTGCCCGCCACCGGCCCCGTCGAAGCGGCCGGGGGGAGGGACGCGCCCGCGGCGAAGGGCGATGTGCTCGAACTCGACCAGTCCGCCTCGTCCGCCGCCTACGACCCGGTGCCCGCGCACCAGGAGGGCGGCGGCCGGGCGGGCCGCTTCTGGTCCGCGCGCCGTGTCCCCGCGACGCTCCTCGCCCTCGTGGTCCTCGGCGGCAGCGGACTGCTGCTCTACGACGTGGCGGCGGTGCGGGCCGACCGCCCCGCGATGCGATGGCGCCGGTGGCTGGCCGACGAGCTCGCCCGGCGCCCGCTGGAGAACGCCTGGCTGCTCGCCGCCGCCGCGCTCGCCGTGGCGATCGGCGTGTGGCTGCTCGTGCTCGCCGTCACCCCCGGCCACCGTGCCCTGCTGCCGATGCGCCGCGACCGCCCCGGCGTACGGGCCGCCCTCGACCGGTCCGCGGCCGCGCTGGTCCTGCGCGACCGGGCCGTCGAGGTGTCCGGAGTGCAGTCGGTGCGGGTCCGGATGGGCCGGAGCAGGGCGGTGGTGCGCGCCGTCTCGCACTTCCGGGAGCTCGACGACGTACGCGCCGATCTGGACACCGTGCTCGGGACCGGCATCAGGGAACTGGGGCTGGCCAGGCCGCCGAGCCTGTCCGTACATGTCCGCCGGCCCGCGAAGAAGAGGTGAGCCCGTTGCTCAGGACCGTCAACCGGGTACTGCTCGGCCTGGCCGGGCTGGTACTGATCTGCGGCGGCGGCGCGGTGCTCGCGGCCGGTCTCGGCCTGTCCGTGCCGTCGTGGTGGCCCTGGCACGGCAGGCACGATGTGCTCATCGGCGTGGCCGACCGGGACCGCTGGCACGACCAGGGCTGGTGGTGGCCGACGGTCATCGCCGTCCTCGCCGTCGTGGTCGTCCTCGCGCTGTGGTGGCTGCTGGCCCAGCTGCGCCGCGCCCGCCTCGCCGAGGTGCTGGTGGACAGCGGCGACGGCGAGGGGGCACTGCTGCGGGGCCGGGCCCTGGAGGGGGTGCTCGCCGGCGAGGCGGGGACGCTGGACGGAGTGGCCCGCGCCCAGGTCGCACTGACCGGCCGACGCAGCTCGCCGCACGCCAGGATCCGCCTGCTGATGGAGCCGCACGCGGCGCCGGACCAGGCGCTCGGCCGTCTCACCGACGAGGCACTGGCCCATGCGCGGGATTCGGCGGGGCTGGCCGAGCTGCCGGCCGAGGTACGGCTGAGGGCCGTCAAGCACCGCGCGGAGCGGGTGAGCTGACAGCCGGTCGCCGGACGGACCGGCCGGCGGCCTGGCGCGGGCTCCGCTTCAGAAGCCCTGCCGGGAGCCGCCGTCGACCGGCACCATGACGCCCGTCAGATACGAGGCCGCGGGCGAGAGCAGGAACGCCGCGGTCCGGCCGAACTCCTCCGGGGTGCCGTAGCGCCGCAGCGGGATCCGTGCCTCGTTCGCCGCCCGCGCGGCCTCCGCGTCGCCCGAGAGGGCGTCCAGCTCACGCACCCGGTCCGTGTCGATCCGGGCCGGCAGCACGCCCACCACCCGGATCCCGCGCGGACCGAGTTCGTCGGCCAGCGACTTGGCGAAACCGGCCAGGCCGGGACGGAGCCCGTTGGAGATGGTCAGACCCGGGATCGGCTCGTACACGGAGCCGGAGAGCACGAAGCCGATCACCCCGCCCTCGCCGAGCACGTTCGCCGCGGCCCTGGCGAGACGTACCGCGCCCAGGAACACCGACTCGAAGGCCGACTGCCACTGTTCGTCGGTGTTGTCGGCCAGGAAGCCGGGGGCCGGTCCGCCGACACTGATGAGAATGCCGTCGAGCCGCCCGAACCGCTCGTGCGCCGTGTCCACCAGCCGCTGTGCGGACGAGGGGTCGGCGTTGTCGGCGGCGAGACCGGCCGCGGCCGCCCCCAGTTCGGCGGCGGCCGCCTCGGCGCGCTTCTCGTCCCGGCCCGTGATGATCACCCTCGCGCCGTCGTCGGCGAGCACCCGCGCCGTGGCGTTGCCCAGCCCCCGGGTCGCTCCGGTGACGATGTACACCCGGTCCTTCAGTCCAAGATCCATGGCCCCTATCCTGCCGCGTCGGGATCCATCGTGTCCTCCCCGGCCAGTGCCATGGCGGTCCCCACGAGGCCGATGTGGCTGAACGCCTGCGGGAAGTTGCCCAGCTGGCGGCGGCCGGTGGTGTCGTACTCCTCGGCCAGCAGCCCCACGTCGTTACGGAGCGCCAGGAGCCGTTCGAAGAGTTCCCTGGCCTCGCCGGCGCGCCCGGCCAGGACCAGGGCGTCGGCCAGCCAGAACGAGCAGGCCACGAAGGCCCCCTCGCTGCCGGGCAGCCCGTCGATCGAGGAGCCGTCCGTGCTGTAGCGGCGGATCAGGCAGTCGCGGCCCAGCTCGTCCCGGACCGCGTCGATCGTCCCGATCAGCCGGGGGTCGTCCGGGGGCAGGAAGCCGGTGCGGGCGATCAGCAGCGTCGCGGCGTCCAGGTTCCGCGAGCCGTAGGACTGCGTGAAGGTGTTCCGCACCGGGTCGTACCCCTTCTCGCACACCTCCCGGTGCACCGCGTCCCGCATCGCCCGCCACCGGTCGGGGTCGCCGGCCAGCGAGGGGTTGTTCTCCAGGGTGCGTACGGCACGGTCGGCGGCTACCCAGGCCATCACCTTGGAGTGCACGAAGTGGCGGCGCTGGCCACGGATCTCCCACAGCCCCTCGTCCGGCTCGCGCCAGGTGGACTCCAGGAAGCCGAGCAGGCTGAGCTGCAGACTCCAGGCGTGCGGCTTGTCGTCCAGACCCGCCTCGCGCGCCAGCCGCAACGAGTCGATGACCTCCCCGTACACATCGAGCTGCCGCTGGCGGACCGCGGCGTTGCCGATCCGGACCGGGGCGGAGTTCTCGTATCCGCGCAGCCACGGCAGCTCCGCCTCGGGCAGTCTGCGCTCGCCCGCGAGGCCGTACATGATCTGGAGGTCGGCCGGGTCCCCGGCGACCGCCCGCAGCAGCCAGTCCCGCCAGGCGGCGGCCTCCTCCAGGTAGCCGGCCGAGATGAGGGCGCCGAGGGCCAGCGTGGAGTCCCGCAGCCAGCAGAAGCGGTAGTCCCAGTTCCGTACGCCCCCGATCTCCTCCGGCAGCGAGGTGGTGGGCGCCGCCACGATGCCGCCGGTCGGGGCGAAGGTCAGCGCCTTCAGCGTGATCAGCGAGCGGATCACCGCTTCCCGGTAGGGGCCCCGGTACCTGCACCGCGAGGACCATTCGGCCCAGTCGGTCAGGGTGTTCTCCAGCGCCTCGTGCGGGTCGACCAGATCGGGGCGGGGCGAGTGGGAGGGGTGCCAGGTCAGTACGAACGCCACCTTCTGGCCCGCCGAGACGGTGAACGACGAGCAGGTGGAGAACTGCTGGCCCCAGGTCTTGACCGGCGGCTCGCTGCGCAGCCAGGCCGAGTCCGGCCCCGCGACCGCCACCCGGTGCCCCTGCGAGCGGCGCACCCACGGCACGACCGAGCCGAAGTCGAAGCGCAGCCGGATCACGGAGCTCATCTCGACGGTGCCGCTGGCGCCCTCGATGATCCGCATGACGTCGGGTTCCCGGTCGCGCTGCGGCATGAAGTCGATGACCTTGACCGTGCCGGTGCGGGTCTCCCAGTACGTCTCCAGGACGAGGGACTCACCCACGTAGCCGCGCCGGGTGCAGGTCTCCGCTCCCTTCGGGGCGATGCGCCAGTGGCCGTTGTCCTCGTCGCCGAGCAGGGCGGCGAAGCAGGCACCCGAGTCGAAGCGGGGCAGGCAGAGCCAGTCGACAGAACCGTTTCTGCCGACCAGGGCGGCCGTCTGGAGATCGCCGATGAGGGCGTAGTCCTCGATGCGTGGGGTCACGTTCTGGCGTGTTCCCGAACCTGGGCCCCGTTAAGCAAACCCGGACGGCGGGGGTCACCCGGCCGGGACGACCTGCCCGCATCCGGCGGACACGGCTCAGGCCGTGGCGGGTTCCGGCTTCTCCGGCTGCTCGGGCTTCTCCGGCTCGGCGGGCCGCTGCTCCCCGGCGGCCTCCTTGGCCGCGGCCTCCACCCGGTCGCGCTTCTCCCTGCGCGCCAGCACCACGTACCCGACCGGGACACCGGCGGCGAAGAGCCACCACTGCACGGCGTACGCCATGTGCGGACCGATCGAGCTGTCGTCCGGGGCCTCGATCAGTTCAGGGGAGTCGCCGACGGGCTCCGGCGCGGTCTGCTCGATGTAGCCGCCGAGCACCGGCCGGGAGAGCCGCTCGGCCTCCTGGGCGCTGCTGATCAGCATCACCTGGCGGTCCGGCAGGTCCGAGATGTCCTTGATGCCGCTGGCGCTCGTCGTCTCGTCGGCCTTGAGCCGTCCGGTGACGGTCACTTCGCCGCGGGGCACGGCCGGCACCTCGGGAAAGGCGCGCTGGCTGTCGGCGGAGGGCACCCAGCCGCGGTTGACCAGGACCGTGCCGCCACCCTTGAGGTCGAGCGGGATCAGCACATGGACACCGATCCGGCCGTCGGTGGAGGTCCTGCGGCGTACGACCACCTGGTGCGCGGTGTCGTACGTGCCCGTGGCCGTCACCGTCCGCCAGTAGTCGGAGCGCGGGACCGTGTGCCCCGGAGCGGTGAGCGAGGCGACCGGAACCGGCTTCGCCTTGAGATTGCGGGAGATCAGGGAGTTCTGCGCGACCTTGTGCTCATGCCGGTGCAGCTGCCAGAAGCCCAGCTCGACCATCGTGGGAATCAGGACGAGGGCGAGGAGGGCGAGGATCAGCCACTGCCGGGTCAACAGGAAGCGGTACACCCCACGACGGTACAACCGGTGCCGTGGGGTGCATCGCGCAGGGGTGGGGGAAGGGGGTGCGGCGGCCGTTGCTCAGACTTTGTCGATGATGCCCACCTTCCCCTCGGCCCGGGCGCAGTGACCGCCGCAGAACCAGTGCCCGTCGACCTCGACGCCCTGGCCGATGATCTGGACCCGGCAGTGCTCACAGATGGGCGCCATGCGGTGAATGGCGCACGAGAAGCAGTCGAAGACGTGCACCGCGCCCTGCGCGTGCACCTCGAAGGACATCCCGTAGTCGTTTCCGCAAACCTCGCAACGTGCCATGCGCCACAGGGTGGGACGCGAGGTGACGGCGGGCGAGCGGCGGAGGGGCGAGTCGCCGCCGGTTCACTCCGATGACGGCGTGGGAATACGGGCCGAAGCGGGCGCCACATCGCGCAGCAGATGGGTGAAGGCGCTCTCGTCCAGGACCGGTGTGCCGAACGACTTGGCCTTGACGGTCTTCGACGTCGCGGAGTCCGGGTCGTTGGTGACCAGCAGACTGGTCAGCCGGGACACGCTGGTCGCCACGTGCAGCCCGGCCTCCACGGCCCGGTCCTCCAACAGCTCCCGGTCGATGGAGGTGTCCCCGGAGAACGCCACTCGCATGCCCTGCATGAGGGGTTTGTCCTTCTCGTACCGCCCGGGGTTCGGATACGGGCACGCCGGGCGCTTGCGCGAGGGGCGCCAGCTGTTCTGGCCGTACGAGGGCTGGTAGCCGATCCGCGGTGTGACCGGGGAGTCCGACCACTCGGTCAGCGGCCGGCACTCCAGCAGCGGCAGCCGCACCCCGCCCCGCGCCGCCGCGTGCAGGCTCGGCCGGAAAGCCTCGGCCAGCACCCGGGCGTCGTCCAGGGCGTGGTGGGCGCGCTGCTGCACGACACCGAAGTGCGCGGCCAGCGACTCCAGCTTGTGGTTGGGCAGCGGCAGCCGCAGCTCCTTGGAGAGCGCGATGGTGCACAGCCGCTGCTCCACGGGGGCGACGACCGAGGCCCGTGCGTACTCCCGGGCCAGCATCGACCAGTCGAAGGCCGCGTTGTGCGCGACGAGGACGCGGTCCGCGAGCCGCTCGGAGAGCTGGGCGGCGACCTCCGGGAAGAGCGGGGCGCCTTCGAGGACGTCAGTGGTCAGCCCGTGGATCCAGACCGGACCGGGATCGCGCTCGGGGTTGACCAGGGTGTACCAGTGGTCCTCGACGTTGCCCTGGGCGTCCAGGCGGTAGACGGCGGCGGACACTATCCGGTCGTCCCGTGCGAGTCCGGTGGTCTCCACGTCGACGACCGCGTACCCCTGCGGGTAGGCGGTCGGCCACGGTGCTGCGGTCTGGCGGTCGTCGAGCATGGTCACAGAGAATACGGGCCGCGACTGACAGTCTCCTATTCGGCCGTCTCCCGCTCCTGCGTACCGGTTCCGCCGCGCACCCCCCGTCGCGGGGGGCCTGCCAGCAGTCCTTCGACCAGGGCCCGTACGGAATCCTCGAACAGCCGGTCCGGGTCGGCGGGCCGGGCCAGCGCGCGGGCCAGCGCCGGATCGTCGTCCGCGGCGGACACGGTCCACAGGTCGCCCTCGCCGGGCGACTGGACGGGGGACCGTTCCCGGTTGCGCTCGACGAGCAGGAAGCCGACGGTCTGGAACTGCACCGCCCGCACCGCTGCCGCCGCCCGTGCCCCGCGCAGCCCCGCGGCGTGCACCTCGTGGACGAGGGCCTGCTGCGCGGGCAGGAACATCCGCTCGGTGAGCCCTCGTTCGTGGACCATCGCGATCAGGTGCGGCCTGGCGCGCAGTTGGCGGCGCAGGCCCCGGGCGACCGAGACGATGCGGGCCGCCGGTGTCCGCCCGGCCGGCCGGAGGGTGCCCATCTCCCGCACGGTGCGCTCGACGAGGGCGTCCAGCAGCGATTCGCGGTTGCCGACGTGCCAGTAGATCGATGTCACCGCGGTGCCCAGTTCCGCGGCCAGGGCACGCATGGTGAGGGCCTGCGGACCGTGCCGCTTCACCAGGGCGGCGGCCGTGTCCAGGACCCCTTCGCGGGTCAGCGGCGATCGCGCCACAGTGCTCCTTGATTCTCGAACTCCGTTACGTGCATGCCTATTTACCCTTCATCGACGTCGGTGTAACTGTGTTACAGAACCCGGCGCGGAGAACCGAGACACGGAGAACCGATTCACGGACGACCGAGAAGGGTGGTACGACATGGCACGCGTACGGTACGGCGCGCGCACCGAGGCCGAGATCGCGGCGGCCCGCGCGGCCCGCTCCCGGCTCCCCGACATCTGGTCCACCGGCGTGGTGGCCCTCTGGGAGAGCGACCCCGACGCGGTGGCGGCCGTCCTGCCGCCACCCCTCGAGCCCGCTGAGCGCCCGCTCGTCCGGGCCAGTATCAGTACGGTAGAACTCCCCGGCTACCCGCTCGGCGCGGGCTCGGTCGCCGTCGCGGCGGTCCACGACGGCCACCAGGGCTGGTATCCGCTCGTCATGCCGATGACCCATGAACGGGCGCTGACCGGCGGACGCGAGGTGTTCGGCGAGCCGAAGAAGCTCGGCGAGGTGACCGTCGAACGCGACGGCCTCGTCGTCCGGGCCGCGCTCGCCCGGCACGGCATCGAGTTCGTCGAGGTGTGCGGCGCGGTCGGCGAGCCGCTCCCGCTGCCCGAACCGGCCGGCAAACTCGACTTCTACTTCAAGTTCCTGCCCGCCGTGGACGGCGAGGGCTTCGACTCCGACCCCGTGCTGATCCACTGCACCCGCCACGAGAAGGTCCGCCGCCTGGAACGCCTCTCGGGCGACGTGGTGCTGCGCGAGTCGGTGTACGACCCGGTCGCCGACCTCCCCGTACGGCGGCTGGTCGAACTCACCATCGGCGAGAAGACCAGCGACCAGCGGGGCAGGGCCGTGGAGCGGGTGAGCGCGAAGGCCCTGCTGCCCTACATCCACCAGCGCTACGACGACCCGCAGCAGATCCACGACGGCCCGCCGGAAGGGAGCGCCCGATGAGGCTGGAGGAGGGGCAGGTCGCCGTCGTCACCGGCGCCGCGAGCGGCATCGGCCTGGCGATGGCACGCAGGTTCGCCGCCGAGGGGCTGAAGGTGGTCCTCGCCGATGTGGAGGAGGACGCGCTCGACGAGGCGGCGGGCGAACTGCGCCAGGACGGTGCTCGGGTACTGGCCAGGGTCGTCGACGTCGGTGAACGCGACTCCGTGCAGGCCCTGGCCGAAGCCGCGTACGACGCCTTCGGCGCCGTGCATGTGCTGTGCAACAACGCCGGTGTCGGCTCGGGGGCCGAGGGCCGGATGTGGGAGCACGAACCGAACGACTGGAAGTGGGCGTTCGCGGTCAACGTCTGGGGCGTCTTCCACGGCATCCAGGCGTTCGTGCCCCGCATGATCGCGGGCGGCGGCCCCGGCCACGTCGTCAACACCTCGTCCGGGGACGGCGGGATCGCCCCGCTGCCGACCGCCTCCGTGTACGCGGTCACCAAGTCCGCGGTCGTCACGATGACCGAGTCGCTGTACGCGCATCTGAAGGCGGAGGGCGCGCCGGTCGGCGCCTCGGTGCTCTTCCCCGGCCCGCACATGCTCCGTACCGGGCTGTGGGAGTCGCACCGCAACCGGCCGGAACGGTACGCCAAGGAGCGCCCGCGCAGGACCCCGTACCGCAGCCTCGACCAGTGGGAGTCCGCCATGCGGGCGGCGGGCCACGCGGTGGAGTTCACCCCGGTGGAGGACGTCGCGGGGACCGTCGTGGACGGGATACGCGCCGGCCGCTTCTGGATGCTGCCCGACAGCGAGCACAGCGACCGGCAGATCCGCGCCAGGTCGCAGTCGATGCTGGAGCGGGCGGACCCGTCGTACCTGGAGAGTTTCATACTCGACTGAGGAGCGAGCGATGACCGACGACCCTTACCTGATCATCTCCTCCGACTGCCACGCCGGGCTGCCCACGGAGGAGTACCGGCCCTACCTCGATTCCCGCTTCCACCGGGACTTCGACGGCTTCCTCGCCGGACGCGACCGCCGCCGCGAGGAGATGACCCGCCTCGGCGTACGCAACGAGGCCTTCGCCGACAAGTGGTTCCACGACAACGAGGAAGGGCTGAAGGGCGGTTGGGACGCCGCCCGGCGCCTGAAGGAACTGGACGGCGACGGGGTGGCGGCCGAGGTCGTCTTCCCGGACGCGGACGCCGTCGACAGCCGGACCGCCGCCCCGTTCGGCGTGGGCCTCGGGCTCTCCGGCGATCAGGACCCCGAACTGGGCATGGCGGGCGCGCAGGCACACAACCGCTGGCTCGCCGACTTCGTCTCGCAGAACCCCGAACGCCACTGCGGGGTCGCCCTGCTGCCCGTCACCGGCGAGGTCGACCGGGTCGTCGCGGAGATCCACCGGGCCAAGGAGTCCGGGCTCGGTGCGCTCATGATCCCCTCCATGTGGGTGGACAAGGCCCCGTACCACGACCGCCGTTACGACCCCGTGTGGGCGGCCGCCGCCGAGACGGCGATGCCGGTGGTCACGCACTCCGGGGCGGCCCCGCGCCACGAGTACGGCGACCACCTCGGGATCTACGTCTCCGAGGTCACCTGGTGGCCCTCCCGCCCGCTCTGGTTCCTGCTCTGGTCGGGCGCCTTCGAACGCCATCCCGGGCTGAGGTTCGGCGTCGCCGAGTCCGGCTGCTGGTGGCTGCCGAACCTTCTCTGGTTCATGGACCGCCTCTACCTCGGCGCCCACGGCGGCAAGAAGCTCTCCCCGTTCGCCGAACTGAAGCGGCCCCCGCACGAGTACCTCGACCGCCAGGTCTTCATCTGCGCCACCAACACCAAACGCCGCGAACTCGCCCAGCGGTACGAGATCGGCGTCGACAACATCCTGTGGGGCAGCGACTTCCCGCACCCCGAGGGCACCTGGCCGAACACCGCCCGGTGGCTGCGCGACACCTTCCACGACATCCCCGTCGCCGAGACCCGCCGCATGCTGGGCCTCGCCGCCGCCGAGGTCTTCGGCTTCGACACGGCCAAGCTCGCCCCGGTCGCCGAGCGCATCGGCCCCACACCCGGGGACCTCGGCCAGAGCGCCGACCAGGCGGCGGTGGAGGCGTCCTGGGCCAGGTCGCGCGACGTGGGCCGGCACTGGCTGACCGGCCACGACTTCCCGGTCCTGGGGGCCGGCTGATGCCCGGCGAGCGCTACACCGTCATCTCCGCCGACTGCCATGCCGGAGCGGACCTCCTGGACTACAGGCCCTACCTGGAGTCGAAGCACCACGAGGACTTCGACGCCTGGGCGGCGGCCTACGTCAACCCGTACGAGGACCTGGTCGCCGAAACCGCCGACCGCAACTGGAACTCGGAGCGCCGCCTCGCCGAGCTGGAGGCGGACGGCATCGTCGCGGAGGTCGTCTTCCCCAACACCATTCCGCCGTTCTTCCCCTCCGCCTCCCTGATGGCGCCCGCGCCGTCGCGGACGGAGTACGAACAGCGCTGGGCCGGTCTGCGCGCCCACAACCGCTGGCTCGCCGACTTCTGCGCGCAGGCGCCGGGCCGGCGCGCGGGTGTCGCACAGATCCTCCTCAACGACCCGGCGGAAGCGGTCCGCGAGGTCCGCCGCACCAGGGCCGCGGGCCTCACCGGCGGCGTCCTGCTGCCCGGCGCACCGCCCGGCTCCGGTGTTCCCGAGCTGTACTCGCAGGCGTACGACCCGCTGTGGGCGGTCTGCGAGGAGCTGGACGTACCCGTGAACCACCACGGCGGCTCGGCCTCACCGCCGCTCGGCGACGAACCGGCGGCCCGTGCCGTCTTCATGGTGGAGACGACCTGGTTCTCCCACCGGGCGCTGTGGCACCTGGTGTTCGGCGGGGCCTTCCGCCGCCACCCCGGACTGAGACTGGTCCTCACCGAACAGGGCTCCGGCTGGATCCCGGGTGTCGTCGAGATGCTCGACTACTACCACGGCCGCCTGGTCGCGGCGGCGACCCGGGCGACCACCGCCGAATCCAGGTTCGGTGCGGGCCTCGCCGCCTCGATGGGAGCGAGCCCGAGCGAGGTCTGGCGCGACAACTGCTACGTGGGCGCCAGCTTCATGAGGCCCCACGAGGTGCCGCTGCGCGACCGGATCGGCCTCGACAAGATCATGTGGGGCAGCGACTATCCGCACGACGAGGGCACCGCCCCGTACTCGCGGGAGGGCCTGCGGATCGCGTACGCGGGTCTGCCGCCCGAGGAGGTCGCGGCGATGACCGGCGGCAACGCGGCCCGCGTCTACGGCTTCGACCTGCCGGCGCTCGACCGCATCGCGGCGGAGGTCGGCCCGACGGTCGAGGAGATCGCCGAGCCGCTCAAGGAGGTCCCGGCCGGCGCGACCAGCCCGGCCTTCGCACCGGGCGGGTCGGTCCGCGTCTGGTGACCGTGCGGGGTGAGACCATCCCCGGGTGACGGAAATCCGGACGCACGACGAACCGCACGGCAACGGCCTCGGCGCACGGCTGAACTGGCTGCGCGCCGCGGTCCTCGGCGCCAATGACGGTGTGGTCTCCACCGCGGGCCTGGTCGTCGGCGTGGCCGGCGCCACCGGCGACCGCGGTGCCCTGCTCACGGCGGGCCTGGCCGGGCTGCTGGCCGGCTCCATGTCGATGGCCGCGGGCGAGTACGTCTCGGTCTCCACCCAGCGCGATTCGGAGCGGGCCGCCCTCGCGACGGAGAAACGGGAGCTGAAGGAGGCCCCGGAGGCGGAACTCGAAGAGCTGACCGGCCTGCTGGAGGGCAAGGGGCTGAGCCGGGACGTCGCCCGGGAGGCCGCCCTCCAGCTCACCGAACGCGATGCGCTGCGCGCCCATGCGGAGGTCGAGCTGGGCATCGACCCGGACGAGCTGACGAACCCGTGGCACGCGGCGGGCGCGAGCTTCCTGGCCTTCACGGTGGGCGCGCTGCTGCCGCTGCTGGCGATCGTGCTGCCGCCCTCGTCGGTGCGGCTCCTGGTGACCGTCCTGTCGGTACTCGCGGCTCTGGCCCTCACCGGCTGGTGGAGCGCCCGCCTGGGCGAGGCGAGGGTGGGGCCGGCGGTGCTGCGGAACATGGGCGGGGGAGCGCTGGCGATGGCGGTCACCTATGGGGCGGGGGAGTTGCTGGGGGCGGTGGGGGTGTAGGGCCGTACGCGGCCGCGTTTGGCGGAAGTCACCAAAGACTGCTGACACCGCGTCTCGCATACTTGTTGGTAACAACGTCTGGTGCCCGGCCGACCTGCGGCTCTACGGTGCTGGCATGCCGACGAACCTGCCCGATGTAGTGCTCTGGTCCATACCGGCCTTCGTCCTGCTCACTGTTCTGGAAATGGCCCTCCACCACTTCCACCCCGACGAGGACGCCGCCGGATACGAGGCGAAGGACGCCGTCACCAGCATCACCATGGGGCTGGGCAGCCTGGTCTTCGACCTGCTGTGGAAAGTGCCCATCGTCGCGATCTACACCGCGGTCCACGAACTGACTCCGCTCCGCGTCCCCGTGCTCTGGTGGACCGTCCTGCTGATGCTGCTCGCCCAGGACTTCTTCTACTACTGGTCCCACCGCGGTCACCACGTCATCCGGATCCTCTGGGCCTGCCACGTGGTCCACCACTCCAGCCGGAAGTTCAACCTCTCCACGGCGCTGCGCCAGCCCTGGACCTCGCTGACCGTCTGGCCGTTCTACCTGCCGATGATCGCGTGCGGGGTCCATCCGGCCGCGCTCGCCTTCTGCTCGTCGGCGAACCTCGTCTACCAGTTCTGGGTGCACACGGAGCGCGTCGACAAGCTCCCCAGGCCCTTCGAGTACGTACTGAACACGCCCTCCCACCACCGGGTGCACCACGCCTCGCAGGGCGGCTACCTGGACCGCAACTTCGGCGGCATCCTGATCCTGTGGGACCGGCTCTTCGGGTCCTTCACCGCCGAGACCGAGCGGCCCGTGTTCGGGCTCACCAAGAACATCGACACCTTCAACCCGCTGCGTGTCGCCACCCACGAGTACGCCGCCATCGCCCGTGACGTGCGCTCGGCGGACAGCTGGAGCGAGCGGGCCGGGCGGATCTTCCGCGGGCCAGGCTGGCAGCCGGCCCGCCGGGCCGTCCGCACGGCTGCCCCGGAGCACACCGGATGAGCGCCGGCACCGCCCCCGGCCGGCGGGAGCGTCTCGTACGCCCGCTGCTCATCGCCTTCCTCGTGGCCTCGGCCGTCGACCTCGCCGGCCTGCTCGCCGATGTCCAGGCCGCCCACCTCGTCGCCAAGCCCCTGCTGATGCCGCTGCTGGCCGGGTACGCCGCCGCCCGGCGCGGGCCCCGGCTGCTCGTCGCGGCGCTGCTGTTCGGCTGGGGCGGCGACACGTTCCTGCTGGCCGACGCCGATGCCGCCTTCCTCGTCGGGATGGGCTCCTTCGCCGTCGGGCACGTCTGCTACCTCTGGTACTTCGGGCGGGCCCGCGGCTCGGTGCCCGCCGGGCTCGTCTACGTCGTCGTCCTGACCGCCTTCATCGCCCTGCTCTGGCCCGGACTCCCCGCCGAGCTGCGGATCCCGATGACCGGATACAGCCTGCTGCTCACGGCGATGGCGTACCGGGCCGGCGCCCTCGGCCGGTACGCGGCCACCGGCGGGGCGCTCTTCCTGCTCTCCGACGCGCTGATCGCCACCGGCATCGCGGACTGGCCGCAGCTGCCCGCGCCCGGCTTCTGGGTGATGCTCACCTACATCGCGGCGCAGTTCCTGCTGACCGTCGGAATCCTCGCACCGGGACCGAAATGGGCTGGTGCGGCCCCGGGGGCGTACCGTGAACGGGTTATCGGCACCTGAGATCTGCAAGGACCCCCACGCATGCGCGCCACCGTCATCCACGCCCCCCACGACATACGCGTGCAGGAGGTGCCCGACCCGTCCGTCCAGCAGCCCACCGATGTGGTGGTCCGGGTCCTGCGGGCCTGCATCTGCGGCAGCGACCTGTGGGCGTACCGCGGGGAATCCGCCCGCGAGCCCGGTCAGCGCATCGGGCACGAGTTCCTCGGGATCGTCGAGGAGGCGGGCTCCGCGGTGGCCGGCTTCGCCGTCGGCGACCTCGTCGTCGCCCCGTTCGTCTGGTCCGACGGCACCTGTGCCCACTGCGCCGAGGGGCTGACGACCTCCTGCCCGCAGGGCGGCTTCTGGGGCTCGGCCGGCTCCGACGGCGGGCAGGGCGAGGCCGTGCGCGTCCCGTTCGCCGACGGCACGCTGATCAAGCTGCCCGCCGCCGCGGCCGCCGACGACCACCTGCTCACCGCGCTCCTGGCCCTGTCCGACGTGCTCGGCACCGGACACCACGCCGCCGTCGGCGCGGGCGTGAGGCCCGGTTCCACGGTCGCGGTCGTCGGTGACGGGGCGGTCGGACTGTGCGGCGTCATGGCCGCCAAGCGGCTCGGCGCCGAGCGGATCATCGCCCTCGGCCGCCACCGGGCGCGCACGGACATCGCCCGCACCTTCGGTGCCACGGACGTCGTCGCCGAACGCGGCGAGGCGGCCGTCGAAGCCGTACGGGACCTGCTCGGCGGCGAGGGCGCGCACGCCGTGATCGAGGCCGTCGGCACCGAGCAGTCGATGCGCACCGCCGTCGGGATCACCCGCGACGGCGGCTCCATCGGCTACGTCGGCGTGCCGCACGGCAGCGGCACCGGCCTGGACCTCGGCGTGATGTTCGACCGGAACATCGCGCTGCGCGGCGGAGTCGCCCCCGTGCGCACCTACATCCCGGAACTGCTGCCCGACGTCCTGTCCGGCACGATCGACCCCTCGCCCGTCTTCGACCTGACCGTCGGCCTCGACGACGTCCCGGCGGGGTACAAGGCGATGGACGCGCGCACCGCGCTGAAGGTGCTCATCAAGCCGTGAGCCAGGCGGCCGCGTCCGCCCCCAGCGGGCCGGGCGGGCGCGACCAGCCGGCGGGCGAACCCTCGAAGGCGACCGGTGGCACCGCGTGCCGCAGCCGGCCCAGCGGGCCGTCCGTCTCCGTGAGCCACTTCTCCGGCTCGTACGAGGCCCCGGTGCCGGGGCCGGGTTCCTGCCGGGCGGGCAGCTCGTCGAGCAGCCAGGAGGCGGTACGGGCCAGCGAGAGTGTCGCGGTCCGGGAGCCGCCCTCGTCGTGCTGCTCGGTCAGCGCCCGCAGCACGGCGGCGGCCAGCAGATAGCCGGTGCCGTGGTCGAGCGCCTGGGCGGGCAGCGCACCGGGCGGGCCCCCGGGTCCGGCGCCGGCCTCGGCCGACGCGATGCCGGTGGCCACCTGGACCAGGCTGTCGAAGCCGCGCCGCCCGGCCCACGGACCGTGCCCCCAGGCCGAGAGCCGCGCGATCACCAGCCCGGGCCTGCGCGCGGCCAGGGACTCGGGGGTCAGCCCGAACCGCTCGAACGCCCCGGGCCGGTAGCCGATGACGACCACGTCCGCGTCGGCCAGCAGCCGGTCGAACGCGGCCGCCCCCGCACGGCCGGAGAGATCCAGGTCCACCGACCGCTTCCCGAAACCGGTGTCGCTGTGCGCGTCCGGGCTCTCCGGGAGCTGCGGGGCGTCGATCCTCACCACGTCCGCGCCGAGCAGCGCGAGCGTGCGGGTGGCGACCGGCCCCGCGATCACCCGGGTGAGATCGAGCACCCGCAACCCGGCGGCGGGCAGCAGCGGTTCAGCGGCGAGCGGCGCCGTCCGGCGCACCGGTGCGCCGTCGATGCGCTCCCGGACCACCAGCGGCGTGCCCGTGACCGCGGCGCCCTGCGGTTCCGCCGCCCACCGGCCGGGCGTACGGGCGGCCACGGCCAGGCCGCCCGCCTCGTACACCGTCCGCTCGATCTCGTCGCTCCGGCGCCCGGTGAACGAGGCGGCGACGGTGTCCACGGCGATGTCGTCCGGGGTCTTCGGGGACAGGCCCAGCGTGGCGAGCAACCGGGCCCGGTGGTGCGGGTAGTTGGCGTGCGTCCGGACCCAGCCGTCCGCGGTGCGCCAGAACCGGGACAGCGGGGCGAAGTTGACCGGCGCGCGCCCGTCGATCCGCAGATGACGCTCGCTGGTGAAGGCCGTGGCCACCGCGCCCTCGTCGACCCGGACCCGGGGCACCGGTCCCGCGGTGCGGCGCGCGGTCAGCTCGGCGGCGGCCAGCGAGCAGACCGCGACGGCGGAACGGGCCAGCTCCATGACCGGCAGCCGGGCGGGGAGCAGTGCGCCGGGGCCGTCCGTCGTGATGTGCGCGAGAAGCGCGGGATCACCGCCGAGCGCCGCCCAGGCCTGCTCCGTACCGGACTTCGCTGCATGAGTCATCCACACACTATGGCACTGAGTGCCATCAGGCGGGAGGGGCTCCGCCCCCTCGAAGTCCCTCCCGCCGCGAGCCGCGTCCCGCTACCAGCGGACCGCGTTCAACGCGTTCACCACACCGGCACCGTAGAAGCCGTTGCGGTTCTTGCCGCCCTCGCAGACGGCGTCGATCTTGCCGTCGTTGTCGATGTCGTACGGGGCACCGCACGCCGTGGCGTCGGCCTCGGCGAGCAGCAGCGCCTTCACCGCGGCCGCCGAGGCGTGCGGGTGCGTCGACTTGATCAGGGCCGCGACACCCGCGACATGGGGGGAGGCCATCGACGTACCGGCCTTGTAGCCGTACTTGCCGTCCGGCAGCGTGGACAGGATCAGTCCGCTGGTGGCCGGCGGGGCGGGCGTCTGGTAGACCGTGGAGTCGCCGCCCGGGGCCGCGACGTCGATGACGCCGTTCCCGTAGTTCGAGTACGAGGCCTTCAGGCCCTTGGCGCCGGTCGCGGAGACCGTCACGACGCCCGGCAGCTGCGCCGGGATGTCGAGGCACTTGCTCGGGTCGATCGTCCGGGTGACGGCCGAGGTGTCGTTCGGGCTGGTGGTGTCCTCGATCGCGTCGGAGGCCAGATCGAAGCTGCTGTTGCCGGCCGAGGCGATGTTGACCGTGCCCTTGCTCTCCGCGTAACGCGTGGCGCGCGCGACGGCCTCGGCCAGGGCGCCCTGGTCCGGGTCGTTCTTGCAGTTGAACATCCACGGGTCGGTGTAATAGCTGTTGTTGGTGACATCGACACCGTGCTCGGCGGCCCAGACGAAGCCGCAGACGATCGACTCGGTGTAGAAGAAGCCGTCCGGGTTCGCCACCTTGATGCCGGCGACCTTGACGCCCGGCGCGACCCCGGTGACCCCGACGCCGTTCTTCGCGGCGGCGATGGTGCCCGCGACATGCGTGCCGTGGTTGCTCTCGGTGGGCGCCGAACGCCAGGCGCCGTCCGTGGTGTCCGGGGCTCCGGAGACACAGCTCGCCGACGCCGCGCGGTCGAAGTTCGGCGCCAGGTCGGGGTGGGTGTCGTCGACACCCGTGTCGATGACCGCGACCGTGACCTTGCGGCTGCCCAGCGTCTTCTTGTGCGCCTGGTCCGCCTTGATGGCGGGCAGATCCCACTGCAGGGGCTCCATCGGGTCCTGGTCGCCCGTCGCCTCCGCCGCCGCGGCCTTCGCCTGCGCGGCGGTGAGCGGCTGCTCGGCCCCGGTGTCCGTGGTGGCCTGGGGAACGATGGGGTTGGTGCGGGTGGCCCCTGCCGAATCGACACCCTTGACCCGGCGGACCGTCTTCGCGAAGTCCGGGTTCTGCGAGTGGACGACGATGACGCCGATCTGCTCGTAGGCGACCACCACCGTGCCGCCGGCCTCGGCTATCGCCTTCTTCACCTGCTTGACGGTCCCATGACCGCCCCGCGTGTTGACCACGTAGGAGAGCTTCGGTCCGTCCGTCGACACCGCTGCCGTGGGCTGCGCGTCCACGGGTGCGGCAGAGGCGGCACCCGTCGGCAGGAAGCCGAGCGAGGCCGTGAGGGCCAATCCGACGGGCAACGTGAGTGCGCGCGTCCGTCTGGATCCCAGATGAGCCATGGGGTCTCCACATCATCCGTACCGGTCGACCGGACACGGGCGTGCCCGGTCGCGTACATGACCAGTGAAGTTATCGCTGATCATCCCCGCTGATCAATGAGTTCGCAGCTCCGAATTGGGCCGGACGGGCACGAAACGGCGCACGGGAGAAGTACGCGGCGGCGGTGAACCGCTCCGCCGCGCTCTCCGTGCCGTTGTCGGGGGAGGTGCACCGACACCCCGGTACCGAGCCTTCCCCGTGCGATCCACCGTCACCGACACCACCGCACCCGCGTCGCGAGGAGATTCCGTGGCTACCGATGCACCGCCGCCGCCCGAGGCCAGTACGGACACCCGCCCTGCCCAGCCCACGACCGAGGCGTTCACCGCGGTGCAGGAGAGCGCGGAGTTCGGCGAACTGCGCCGCTCGTACCGTTCGTTCGCCTTCCCGCTGACCATCGCCTTCGTCCTCTGGTACCTGCTCTACGTGCTGCTGTCCAACTACGCGGGCGGCTTCATGGGCACCAAGGTGTACAGCAACATCAACGTGGCCTTCGTGTTCGGCCTCGCCCAGTTCGTCACCACCTTCCTCATCGCCTGGTTCTACTCCCGGCACGCCGCCGCGAAGCTCGACCCGAAGGCCGAGGCCATCAAGTCCCGTATGGAGGCCGACGCATGAGCGCCGCGTACCACTCGCACCCCGTCCTTCAGCTGGCCGCCTCCTCGACCACCGAGCACCGGCCGCTGATCATCACGCTCTTCGCCGTGTTCGTCGCCGCGACCCTGGGCATCACCGTCTGGGCCGGACGGCAGACCCGCAGCGCCTCCGACTTCTACGCGGGCGGCCGTCAGTTCACCGCCTTCCAGAACGGGCTCGCGGTGTCCGGCGACTACATGTCCGCCGCGTCGTTCCTCGGCATCGCCGGGGCCATCGCCCTCTTCGGCTACGACGGCTTCCTGTACTCGATCGGCTTCCTCGTCGCCTGGCTGGTCGCCCTGCTGCTGGTCGCCGAACCACTGCGCAACTCCGGCCGCTACACCATGGGCGACGTCCTCGCCTACCGGATGCGCCAGCGCCCCGTCCGTACCGCCTCCGGCGTCTCCACCATCGTCGTCTCGATCTTCTACCTGCTGGCCCAGATGGCGGGCGCGGGCGTCCTGGTCTCGCTGCTCCTCGGCATCACCAGCGACGCGGGCAAGATCCTCATCGTCGCGCTGGTCGGCGTACTCATGATCGTGTACGTCACCATCGGCGGCATGAAGGGCACCACCTGGGTGCAGATGGTCAAGGCCGTACTGCTCATCGCCGGTGCCCTGCTGATGACCTTCCTGGTACTGCTGAAGTTCGACTTCAACATCTCCGACCTGCTGGGCACGGCCGCCGAGAAGAGCGGCCACGGAGCGGCGTTCCTGGAGCCCGGCCTCAAGTACGGTGCCACCGGCACCTCGAAGCTGGACTTCCTCTCCCTCGGCATCGCCCTGGTCCTCGGCACCGCCGGCCTGCCGCACATCCTGATCCGCTTCTACACGGTGCCGACCGCCAAGGCCGCCCGTAAGTCCGTCAACTGGGCCATCGGCATCATCGGCGCCTTCTACCTGATGACGATCGCCCTCGGCTTCGGTGCCGCCGCCCTCATCGGCCCCGACGAGATCAAGGCGAAGAACCCGGCAGGCAACGCGGCGGCCCCGCAGCTCGCCGAATACCTCGGCGGGGTCGGCTCCACCGGCGGCGCGGTACTGCTCGCGGTGATCTCGGCGGTCGCCTTCGCCACCATCCTCGCCGTCGTTGCGGGGCTCACCCTCGCCTCCTCGTCCTCCTTCGCGCACGACATCTACGCCAACGTCATCCGCAAGGGGAAGGCCACCGAGGCGGAGGAGATGCGGGCCGCCCGCTGGTCCACCGTCCTCATCGGCGCGGTCGCGATCCTCCTGGGCGCCTTCGCCCGCGACATGAACGTCGCCGGACTGGTGGCGCTCGCATTCGCCGTCGCGGCCTCCGCCAACCTGCCGACCATCCTCTACAGCCTGTTCTGGAAGCGGTTCACCACCCAGGGCGCGCTGTGGTCGATCTACGGCGGTCTGGCGAGCTCGGTGATCCTGGTGCTGTTCTCGCCGGTCGTCTCCGGCAACCCGAAGACGTCGATGTTCAAGGGCGTCGACTTCGCCTGGTTCCCGCTGGAGAACCCCGGCCTGATCTCCATCCCGCTGGGCTTCCTGCTCGGCTGGATCGGCTCCCTCCTCTCGAAGGAGACGCCGGACAAGGGCAAGTACGCCGAGCTGGAGGTCAAGTCCCTCACCGGCATCGGGGCACACTGACCGGGCAGCTCCCGGGTTCCCGCTCCGTGGCCGTGTCGTAGGGTCCTACGACACGGCCACGCCGCTCCTCGTGCCAAACGGGCCCCGCCGATGTCACCGCTCTCGCGTAGTCTCGGAAGAGTCAGCCGGAAGGGCCGGCCGGATGCCCGGGCCCGGCACCGGGAAGCGATCGGGGAGGGGGCCCACATGCTCATCGACACATACGACCGGGTCGCCACCGACCTGCGCGTCTCGCTGACCGACCGGTGCAATCTGCGGTGCACCTACTGCATGCCGGAAGAGGGCCTGCAATGGCTGGGCAAGCCCGACCTGCTCAGTGACGACGAGATCGTCCGGCTGATCCGTATCGCCGTGACCCGGCTCGGCATCACCGAGGTCCGCTTCACCGGTGGCGAGCCGCTGCTGCGCCCCGGGCTCGTCTCCCTGGTCGAGCGCTGCGCGGCCCTGGACCCCCGCCCCCGGATGTCGCTCACCACCAACGGCATCGGTCTCAAGCGCACCGCCGCCGCACTCGTGGCCGCCGGTCTCGACCGGGTCAATGTCTCGCTGGACACCCTGCGACCCGAGGTCTTCAAGACCCTCACCCGCCGCGACCGCCACCACGACGTGCTGGCCGGCCTCGAAGCCGCCCGCGACGCCGGGCTCACTCCGGTCAAGGTCAACACCGTCCTGATGCCGGGGTTCAACGACGACGAGGCCCCCGAACTGCTCGCCTGGGCCGTCGAGCACGGATACGAGCTCCGCTTCATCGAGCAGATGCCGCTCGACGCCCAGCACGGCTGGAAGCGCGACGGCATGATCACGGCAGGCGACATACTCCGGTCGCTGCGCACCCGCTTCACCCTCACCGAGGAGGGCGCCGGGGAGCGCGGCTCCGCCCCGGCCGAGCGCTGGATCGTCGACGGCGGCCCCCATCGGGTCGGCGTCATCGCCTCCGTCACCCGCCCCTTCTGCCGGGCCTGCGACCGGACCAGGCTCACCGCCGACGGCCAGGTGCGCACCTGCCTCTTCGCCCGCGAGGAGACCGATCTGCGCGGAGCCCTGCGTTCGGACGCGCCGGACGAGGAGATCGCCCGGATCTGGACGCTCGCGATGTGGGGCAAGAAGGCCGGATCGGGCCTGGACGACCCGTCCTTCCTCCAGCCCGACCGGCCGATGTCGGCGATCGGCGGCTGAGCCGCGCTGTCCGGCCGCCGTCCCTCCGGCCGCCGTCCCTCCGGCCACCGCCCGTCCGGCCTGCATGTTCAGGCGGAAGCGGCGATCCGTGAGTGCCGCGGAACAGGTTCCGCGGCGACACGGGAGCGGTATATTCCTCGTGTCGCATCACAGGGTGTCTGCTTGCACCCGATCCTGAGCGACACGGAAGGGCCCGACCCGGGAGGCACCCCGGGCCAGACCCTTCGACGCGGTTCACGAGCCCGGTCGCCCAGCTGCCGACCGGGCTTCCGCGTACGCGGCTCCGGTCACGACCGTCTCGGGTGCGGGACCGCTACTGCACGAACTGTCCCACTGCGGCGATGATCGCCACGAACAGCCCTGCCACCGCCAGACAGACCTGCCACCTCTCGGCTTCGGTCCACCTCGGCCTGCGAGGCTTCACATCGCTTTGATCACTCACAACTCCTCCTCGTTCCTCCAGCAGCCCCGCTGACGGCCTTGTTCGTCAGCGGACCTGCCGCAAGGAGCGGCTCGAAGCTCCGCGAAGTCTGTCATGAGCAATCGGGTGCGGTGCACCGTGACTTCATGATTGATCTGAGGTTTTCCTGAGCTTCGGAACCCTAGCCCCGGTCGGCTTCGGACTCCCACTCCGCGAGCGTCACGACATCCTTGAGGAAACCCCGGACATCGAGGAACGAGGAGAGGTGCTCACGGTGTTCCTCGCAGGCCAGCCAGGTCTTGCGGCGCTCCGGGGTGTGCAGCTTCGGGTTGTTCCAGGCGAGCACCCAAACGGCCTCGGCCCGGCAGCCCTTGGCGGAACAGATGGGTGCGGCGGCGCTCTCGGTAGCGGATTCAGGGGAGTTCACGGACTCAACCCTAGATCCTTCCCCTGTGGATCAGACCATTGCCCGACCGCACTCCGGCCGCAGAAAAAGCGACGCCGGGCAGCCACGGGGGGAGCTGCCCGGCGTCGGTCTGTCGCTCCGACGGGGGATGCGGAGCGCTTTCGAAGTATGTCACGCAGACCGGGGTGCGGTGACCGTAACTTCATGATTGATCTGAGGTTTTCTTGAGGGTCGGATGCCATGCGCACCCGGCCGTACTCAGACCGATTTTCCGTCGCGGCGGACCCCGTCACCCTCCGGACCGGGTTCCGCCGTACCGGCCAGGGGCGCGGCGTCGAGCACCGGCCGCATCGGAGCCGGTACGAAGGTGGAAGGGAGCGAAGGGGTGTTCTCCCGGCCCGCGTTGGCGATGACCACCGCCACGTACGGCAGCAGCACCCCGAGCGCGAGTGCCACGATCGCGACATACCGCTCGACGTTCCACAGCACCGCGGCCAGGACCACCGACACGGTCCGCACGGACATCGAGATCACATAGCGCCGCTGCCTGCCGCGCACATCGTCCGCGAGTCCCTGCCGGGCCCCCGTGATCCGGAAGACCTCGTCGCCGCTCCGCTTCCGCATCACGTCTCCATCACCTTTCCCCCGGCGACTGGAGGGCCGGGGGACACCCCATCCCCGCGCCGGACCGCAAACCACGGTACGCCCGGCACCCGGCGGCTTCGAGACCGGGGCACGCCCCGTTCGTGCATATCGGTGTCCGGGCCGCACGTACGGACCCCTCCGGAATGCGGTGCACGGCCCGCGGGCCGAGACTGGGCGGCACATGCGCGACATCGCGTCGCACGAGGAGGCGACATGGGTTGGTTGTGGGCAATCATCGTGGGTCTGGTGCTCGGTCTGATCGCGAAGGCGATCCTGCCCGGCAAACAGAACATCCCACTCTGGCTGACGATCATTTTCGGCATGATCGGCAGCGTCCTCGGCAACGCCGTCGCCACCTGGATCGGTGTCAACGACACCAAGGGCATCGACTGGATCCGCCATCTGCTCCAGCTGATCGGTGCGGTGGTGGTCGTGGGCGTCGGCGACATGCTGTGGGCCTCGTTCCACAGCAACAGAAAGAGGACCTGAACACCCCGGCACGACGCACCGCGGCCGGACACGCATGGCGCGTGTCCGGCCGAGGTACGTACGTGGTCCGGGATCAGCCGGTGACCTCGACGGCGGCGAGGTTCTTCTTGCCCCGGCGCAGCACCAGCCAGCGCCCGTGCAGCAGCTCCTCACGGGCCGGCGCGCTCTCGCCGTCCGTGACCTTGACGTTGTTCACGTACGCGCCGCCCTCCTTCACCGTGCGGCGGGCGCCCGACTTGCTCGGCGCCAGGCCGACCTCCACCAGGAGATCCACCAGCGGGCCCAGCTCGGTGACCTGCGCGTGCGGCACCTCGGACAGCGCGGCGCTCAGCGTCGCCTCGTCCAGCTCGCCGAGCTCGCCCTGGCCGAAGAGCGCCTTCGACGCCGCGATGACCGCGGCGCACTGCTCGGCGCCGTGCACCAGCATCGTCAGCTCCTCGGCCAGCGCGCGCTGCGCCGTCCGCGCCTGCGGACGCTCCTCGGTGACCTTCTCCAGCTCCTCCAGCTCCGCGGGGCTGAGGAAGCTGAGGATGCGCATGTACCGCGAGATGTCCCGGTCGTCCACGTTCAGCCAGAACTGGTAGAACGCGTACGGCGTCGTCATCGTCGGGTCGAGCCAGACGGCCCCGCTCTCGGACTTGCCGAACTTGGTTCCGTCCGCCTTCGTCATCAGCGGCGTCGCCAGCGCGTGCACCTCGGCGCCCGGCTCCAGGCGGTGGATCAGGTCGAGACCGGCGGTGAGGTTGCCCCACTGGTCGCTGCCGCCCTGCTGGAGGGTGCAGCCGTAGCGCCGGTACAGCTCCAGGTAGTCCATGCTCTGGAGCAGCTGGTAGCTGAACTCGGTGTAGCTGATGCCCTCGTCGGACTCCAGCCGCCGGGCGATGGAGTCCTTGGTCAGCATCTTGTTGACGCGGAAGTGCTTGCCGATGTCCCGGAGGAACTCGATCGCGGACATGCCCGAGGTCCAGTCCAGGTTGTTCACCATGACCGCCGCGTTCTCGCCCTCGAAGGACAGGAACGGCTCGATCTGGGACCGCAGCCGCGACACCCAGTTGGCGACCGTCTCCGGATCGTTCAGCGTGCGCTCCGCGGTCGGCCGCGGGTCACCGATCTGACCGGTGGCCCCGCCCACCAGGGCGAGCGGCCGCAGACCGGCCCGCTGGAGCCGGCGCATGGTGAGCACCTGCACCAGATGGCCGACGTGCAGACTCGCCGCGGTGGGGTCGTAGCCGCAATAGAAGGTGACGGGACCGTCCGCGAGAGCCTTGCGCAGTGCGTCCTCGTCAGTGGACTGGGCGAACAGCCCACGCCACTTCAGCTCGTCGACGATGTCCGTCACGGTTCCGGTGCTCCTCGTGGTGCGTACGGGTAATGGGTTTCCTGCTCAGTCTAGGCGGGTCAGACGCCCGGACTCACCGAGCTCATGTTGAAGTCCGGGATCCGCAGCGCGGGCATCGCGGCCCGGGTGAACCAGTCGCCCCACTCGCGCGGCAGCGTCCTCTCCGTACGGCCCGCCTCCGAGGCCCGCGACAGCAGGTCCACCGGCGACTCGTTGAACCGGAAATTGTTCACCTCACCGATGACCTCGCCGTCCTCGACGAGATACACCCCGTCGCGGGTCAGCCCGGTCAGCAGCAGCGTGGCCGGATCGACCTCGCGGATGTACCACATGCAGGTCAGCAGCAGCCCGCGCCCGGTCGTCGCGGCCACCATCTCCTCCAGCGACCGCTCACCGCCGCCCTCCAGCACCAGGTTGTCGATGGCCGGCGCGACCGGCAGCCCGGTCAGCCCCGCCGTGTGCCGGGTGGTCGTCAGGTGCTCCAGCCGGCCGTCCCGCAGCCAGTCGGTCGGCGCCAGCGGCAGACCGTTGTCGAAGACGGAGGCGCCGTCCCCGGAGGCGTGGGCGATCACGAACGGCGCCGACTCCAGGCCCGGTGCGTTCGGGTCGCTGCGGAGCGTCAGCGGCAGCCGGGAGAGCCGCTCACCGATCCGGGTCCCGCCGCCCGGCTCGGAGAACACCGTCCGGCCCTCCGCGGCGTCCCGCGCCGTCGACGACCACAGCTGGTAGATCAGCAGATCGGCGACGGCGGTCGGCGGCAGCAGCGTCTCGTAGCGCCCGGCGGGCAGCCCGATACGGCGCTGTGCCCAGCGCAGCCGCTGCGCCAGTTCCGCGTCCAGCTCGGCCGGGTCGACGTCCTTGAAGTCGCGCGTCGCGCGGCCCGCCCAGGACGAACGGGTGCGGTCCGGGGACTTGGCGTTGAGCTCCAGCGTTCCGGTCGGCTGGTCGTGGCGCAGCCGCAGCCCCGTCGACGTACCGAGGTAGGTCGTGGTCAGCTCGTGGTTGGCGAAGCCGTACAGCTCACGGCCGCCGGAGCGGGCGCGGGCGAAGGCGTCGCCGAGCGCCGGGGCGAACTCCGCGAAGACGGCCGAGTCCGTCTCGGCCGGCGCGTCCGTGAAGTCGGGCGAGACGGGCACCCCGGCCACGAGCGGCTGCGCGTCCTCCGCCGGACCGGCCCCCCGCGCCGCGGCCTCGGCGGCCCGCACCAGCGGTTCCAGGTCGTCGGCGGTCACCGCGGACCGCGACACCACGCCGGACGCGGTGCCCTGCGCACCGTCGACGGTCGCGATGACGGTCAGGGTCCGCCCCCTGGTCACCCCGTTCGTCGTGAGCGCGTTTCCGGCCCAGCGCAGATTCGCGGACGACTGCTCGTCGGCGATGACCACACAGCCGTCGGCGGTGGACAGTTCGAGCGCCCGCTCGACGATCTCGTGCGGCTTGCTGACGCGGCTCATCGTCCGGCCTCCTGCGTCGTATTGAGGATGTTCACGCTCCGGAAGAGGGCGGAGGGGCAGCCGTGCGAGACGGCCGCGACCTGGCCCGGCTGGGCCTTGCCGCAGTTG
This sequence comes from Streptomyces sp. NPDC048295, assembly GCF_040652135.1. Classification (NCBI taxonomy): domain Bacteria; kingdom Bacillati; phylum Actinomycetota; class Actinomycetes; order Kitasatosporales; family Streptomycetaceae; genus Streptomyces; species Streptomyces sp. NPDC048295. The sequence continues at coordinate 24,865 of NZ_JBEZLL010000006.1, read as the reverse complement.
AAGGCGCCGCCCAGGACATAGGTCTGCGGGCCGCCGACCTTCTCCATCGAGCCCCAGAAGTCCGTCGTCGTGGCCTGGTACGCGACGTCGCGCAGCTGCCCGGCCAGCCGGCCGTTCTCGATCCGGAAGAACCGCTGACCGGTGAACTGGAAGTTGTAGCGCTGCATGTCGATCGACCAGGACCGGTCGCCGACCACGTAGATCCCGCGATCCACCCCGCCGATCAGGTCCTCCGTGGACAGCCCGCCCGGATCCGGCCGCAGCGACACGTTGGCCATCCGCTGCACGGGGACATGGCCCGGCGAGTCCGCGTACGCGCAGCCGTTGGAACGGCCCAGCCCCGTCAGCTTCGCGATCCGCCGGTCCAGCTGATACCCGACCAGCGTCCCGTCCCTGACCAGGTCCCAGGACTGTGCCTCGACGCCCTCGTCGTCGTACCCGATGGTCGCGAGCCCGTGCTCGGCGGTGCGGTCACCGGTCACATTCATCACGGGGGAGCCGTACGCCAGCTTCCCCAGCTGGTCGAAGGTGGCGAACGAAGTCCCGGCGTACGCCGCCTCGTAGCCCAGCGCCCGGTCCAGCTCGGTGGCGTGGCCGATCGACTCGTGGATGGTCAGCCAGAGGTTGGACGGGTCGACGACCAGGTCGTACGTTCCCGCCTCGACGCTCGGCGCCCGCATCTTCTCGGCCAGCAGCCCGGGAATCCGCTCCAGCTCGTCGTCCCAGTCCCAGCCGGTCCCGGTCAGGTACTCCCAGCCGCGGCCCGCCGGCGGGGCGATCGTCCGCATCGAGTCGAACTCACCGGTGGACCCGTCCACGGCGACTGCGGTCAACTGCGGGTGCAGCCGCACCCGTTGCTGGGTGGTCACGGTGCCGGCCGTGTCCGCGTAGAACTTGTTCTCGTGGACGGTCGTCAGCGAGGCGTCCACATGCGCGACGCCCTCGGCGCGCAGGAGCCGGCCGCTCCACTCGGCGAGCAGCCCCGCCTTCTCCGCGGCCGGTACGTCGAAGGGGTCGATGTCGTACGCCGAGACCCAGGTCCGCTCGCCGTGCACCGGCTCGTCCGCCAGCTCGACCCGCTCGTCCGAGCCGGCCGCCGCGATCACCTTGGCCGAGAGCTTCGCCATGGCGACGGCCTGCGAGGCCACCTTCGCCGCGGCGTCCATCGTCAGGTCCACCCCGGACGCGAAGCCCCACGCCCCGCCGTGCACCACCCGCACCGCGTAGCCGAGATCGGTGGTGTCCGAGGACCCGGCGGGCCGGGCGTCCCGCAGCCGCCAGGACGCGCTGCGCACCCGCTCCAGCCGGAAGTCGGCATGGACGGCGCCCAGCGCCCGCGCGCGGGCGAGCGCCGCGTCGGCGAGGGCCCGTAGCGGCAGGGCCAGGAACGACTGATCTACCTCATGAGGCATGTAGTACTCCGTCTTTTCGGCATGTGTCCGCAGTGAACCATGTCGTGGGACGAGGGCAGCCGGCCACAGGTTTCCCGCTCGGGCGCGCCGGGCCCGTCACCCGGTTCGGCGCGGGCCACGAGACGCTCGCCCGGGCAAGCCGCCCCGGCCGGTCAGAGGGAGCCGTCGATCACGCCCGCCCTGAACGCGGCCCACCCCGGGGCGCCGAACCGCAGGGGGGTGCGTGAGAGGTCCTTCGAGTCGCGTACGGCCGTTGCCCCTCCGGGGAGCTGGGCGACTTCTACGCAGTTGCCCTCCCCGCCGCTAGCGGTGGCTTTGTGCCAGGCCACTGCGGAGATGTCATATGTGTGCAGTTCCGCTTTGCGATCCTCGTTCACTTACGGTGTCTCTCTTCCATCTGGGAAATCAGCCTCAGTGAGTCGTCCGTCGGCAGTGCTGCCGCAACGATTCGCTCGAACGCGTCGGCGAAAGTCCCCACTTCACCGATGCCCTCAACGTAGGACGACCCGATGAGATTCTCCAGCAGAACCACGTCCGGCATGGGCCCGGGAAAGCCGACGAGGCTGAAGCCACCGACGCTCCCCGGGTGGGGTGTGCCGTTGAGTGGCATCACCTGGAGTGTCACGTGTGGCATCTCCGAAACGTCCAGCAGTCTGCGCAACTGCTCGCGCATGGTTGTCGGTCGTGTGGCGAACCTCTGGTGCAGTACGGCTTCATGGATGATCGCCCAGAGCTTCAGCGGTCCGGAGGGGCGGGTGAGTACGGCCTGACGGGCCTGGCGGACCTCTGCGAGCGCGGCGACCTCCTCCGGCGTGCGCGTGATCGCGTTGGCAGCGATGGTCTCCCGTGCGTAGGCGGCGGTCTGAAGGAGGCCGGGGATGAGCAGCGGTGCGAACTCGCGCACGCTCGCGGCATCGGATTCGAGTGAGATGTAGTCCGCGTACGTGGGCGAGACGATGCCGCTGTAGGTCTGCCACCAGCCCTGCTTGCGGGCGTCCTTGGCGAGCCCCTCCAGGGCTGCGACCACCTCTTGGTCATCAACTCCGTACACCTTGAGCAGTTCGGCCACTTCGGTCGGCCGGACATGGCCGTTGGCGGTCTCGATGCGGGACAGCTTGGGACCCAGCCACCCCAACGCTTCGGCTGCCGAGTCGAGGGTGAGGCCGGCTGCGTTCCGATATCGGCGGAGGGCCTCACCGAGCCGACGTCGGCGGACTGTGGGAACTGGTCGCGCGTTTGGCATTCCAGGAGTCTGGCAGCGCGCCCGCATGCAAGTCGACGCAGCAGGCCGCTGAGCAATCAATTCAGGTGACAAACTTGCGATCTGCTTGCGTAGTTTGTGATCTGTGCAGTCAAGTTGTCCCCACAGGGCATGAGTTGAAGCCCAGGGCGAGAAGTTGAGCGCGGCCCCGAGCCGCAGGCTGGAGGCGTCATGTTCGGCATGGCCGACGAGGAAGACCACGACCCGCAGTCCCCGCCGCCCGCCGTCGGGCACTACGTGCGCTACCGGAGCCGCGGCTTCGCGGCGCACATCAACGCCTCCGGCCCGAACCTCCGTTCCGTGCGTGAACTCACCGCCAAGGCCCTGGCCGAACTGGGCGTGCAGGGCGACGTGGCCGACGCCGCGCAGCTCGTCGTCTCGGAGCTCGTCGGGAACGCCGTCCGGGCCTGCGGGGATCACGTGCCCGTGGTGGTGGAGGTGTACGCCGCCGCCTTCGGGGTCGCGGTCAATGTCCATGACCCGGACCCCCGCACCGTTCCGCGGCGCCGCGGCATCGCGCTGGACGACGCGGAGGCCGAGGCCGGCCGTGGCCTCGCCCTGCTGGATCTGCTCGCGCCGGGCTGGCACGTGGTCCGGTCGTCGATCGGCAAGCAGATCCGGTGCCGGGTCCCCTGTCCGGCCGGGTGAGCCTCGTCGGGGCGGTGGGGGGCAAGGGGCGTCGCCTGGCGGGGTTGCCCGGACCTGTGCCGATGTTCCCCGTTGTAGGTACGATTCAAAAATATAGGTACATTCTGCGGTGGTCGCCGAAGGGAGCCCCGATGAGCACGATCTCCGTCCGCGAGTTCTCGTACAACCCGAGTGCCGTCTTTGCTCGCGTGGAGAAGGGAGAGGCGATTCAGGTGACAAGACACGGCAACGTCATCGCCATACTGCTTCCCGGTACCGGGGCCTCGGAGCGCTATGCCCCGCTCGTCGCGCAGGGGCAGATCAGGCTGAAGCCGGCCACGACGGCCGATCTCGACCGGCTGCCGGTCTGTGAGCCGCCGGAAGATGTCTCTCCCCTGGATATTCTGCTCGCCGACCGTGAGGACGATCCGCGTTGATCTACATGGACAGCTCGGCGATCGTCACCCTGCTGAGTGGTCGCGATCATGCTCGCGCGCTGCGAGCTCATCTCGCGGGGCGAGCCGTGGCACCTCTGGCAACCAGCAGTCTCGGCTTCGTAGAGACGGTTCGGACCTTGGACCAGGTCGGTAGCTTCCCCCATCTCATGGGGGATCTGACCAGGGAATTCACCGAGATCCTGCTGACCGACGAAGTGCGGGACGCGGCTGCTGCCCTGTCGGGCAGAGTGAGGACTCTCGACGCGATTCACGTGGCCAGCGCGCAGGTGCTGGGAGCGTCGCTCGACGTGCTCATCAGTTACGACAAACGGATGCTGGAAGTCGCCGAGAGCGTCGGCCTTTCTGTCGAGGCGCCGGGCTTTCGCTGACGCACTCGTCGGCGCAGGGAGCGTTCGCTCGGAGCGGGCACTGTAGGAACCCCACAGTGCCCGGGGGGAGGCGCTGTCAGGGGGCGATTGCTCGCGGAGCGCCTGGTACCGATAGGTTTTCGACGTACCAGACCGCTAGGGAAAGGGTGATCCGTTGAGCCGCTCGGTTCTCGTCACCGGAGGAAACCGGGGCATCGGCCTCGCCATCGCCCGCGCCTTCGCCGACAACGGCGACAAGGTCGCGATCACCTATCGCTCCGGAGAGCCGCCCGTGGTGCTCACCGAGGCCGGTGTTCTCGCGGTCCGTTGCGACATCACCGACGCCGAGCAGGTGGAGCAGGCCTACAAGGAGATCGAGGAGAAGCACGGTCCCGTGGAGGTGCTGGTCGCCAACGCCGGTATCACCAAGGACCAGTTGCTGATGCGGATGTCCGAGGAGGACTTCACGTCCGTCGTCGACACCAACCTCACCGGCACCTTCCGGGTCGTCAAGCGCGCCAACCGCGGCATGCTGCGTGCCAAGAAGGGCCGTGTCGTACTCATCTCCTCCGTCGTCGGGCTCCTCGGCTCGGCCGGGCAGGCGAACTACGCCGCGTCCAAGGCGGGTCTGGTCGGCTTCGCCCGGTCGCTGGCCCGTGAGCTCGGTTCCCGGAACATCACTTTCAACGTCGTCGCACCCGGTTTCGTCGACACCGACATGACGCAGGTGCTCACCGAGGAGCAGCGCAAGGGCATCGTGTCCCAGGTGCCGCTCGGCCGCTACGCGCAGCCCGAGGAGATCGCCGCCGCGGTGCGCTTCCTCGCCTCCGACGGCGCGTCGTACATCACTGGAGCCGTCATCCCCGTTGACGGCGGATTGGGCATGGGTCACTGATCACCATGAGCGGAATTCTCGACGGCAAGCGCATCCTCATCACAGGTGTGCTGATGGAGTCGTCCATCGCTTTCCATGCCGCGAAGGTGGCCCAGGAGCAGGGCGCCGAAGTCATCCTGACCGCGTTCCCCCGGCCCACGCTGACCGAGCGCATCGCCAAGAAGCTGCCGAAGCCGGCCAAGGTCATCGAGCTGGACGTGACCAACACCGAGCACCTGGACCGGCTCGAAGGCCTGGTCCGGGACGAGCTCGGTTCGCTCGACGGCGTCGTCCACTCCATCGGCTTCGCGCCGCAGGACGCGCTCGGCGGCAACTTCCTCAACACCCCGTTCGAGTCCGTCGCCACGGCGATGCACGTCTCGGCGTTCTCGCTGAAGTCGCTGGCCATGGCCTGCAAGCCGCTGATGAACGACGGCGGCTCGATCGTCGGCCTCACCTTCGACGCGCAGTTCGCCTGGCCGCAGTACGACTGGATGGGCCCGGCCAAGGCCGCGCTGGAGGCCACCTCCCGCTACCTCGCCCGTGACCTGGGCAAGGACGACATCCGCTGCAACCTGGTCTCGGCCGGACCGCTCGGCTCGATGGCCGCGAAGTCCATCCCGGGCTTCACCGACCTCGCCAAGGTGTGGGACACCCGCTCCCCGCTGGCCTGGGACATGGCGGACCCGGAGCCGGCCGGCCGCGGCATCGTCGCGCTGCTCTCGGACTTCTTCCCGAAGACCACGGGCGAGATCATCCACGTCGATGGTGGCGTGCACATGATGGGTGCCTGACCCCTCACGACGTACCACGAGACAGCCGCGTTCCGCCTCCGAGCAGGCGGAACGCGGCTGTTTCGCGTTCGCACCCGGCTCCGGCTCGCTCGAGTCGAAAAGATGGTCGATCCACCGCAGAATGTGGTGAACCGGACTTCGGGTCGGGCTACGGGAGGAGGTCGCCATGCGCTCCACACGTCGCCGGACCGGAATACTGCTGGCGGCCGCCGTGGCCGTCGCCGCGCTCGCCGCCCCGGTGGGGATATCCGCGGCGGGCCGGGTGAGGGCCGGGGCATCCGCCCCCGACGCCCCCACCCCGGATCCCGCCGGAGCCGAATGCCGTACGTCGGTCCGGGGCTCCCGGGTCGTCGCCTACTGCCACAATCCGTACCCCTCCACCGACCGCGTACAACTGCACACCGAATGCCGCCGCTGGTGGGACATAGACGCCGACGCCGCCCCGGTCGACGTGGGGCCCGGGCGGACCGTGCGGCTCGACGACCGCTGCTGGAAGGAAGTCGGCTCCGCCTGGGTCACGCACCGGCGGGTGCAGGACGCGGTCCAGGGCTGACGGGCCGCCTCAGGCCCGATCCACCAGACAGCTCAGCGAGTGGCTCGCGGCCTCGGCCGCCGCCGTCTCCGCGTCCCCCGCTCGGATCGCCTCCACCAGCCGGCCGTGGTCCATGAGGCTTTCCGGCCCCAGCTCGGGGCCGACATCGCCCCTGAGGTAGTCGCGCAGCAGATCGCCCAGGTCGGCGTAGAGCCCGGTCAGCACATCGTTGTGCGAGGCCGCGACCACGGCCAGATGCAGCGTCGCGTCCGCCGCGACGAACGCCTCGGCCTCACCCGCGGCCCAGGTCTCCTCCCGGCGCGCCATGAGCGCGTCCATCTGCTTCAGATCCCGCTCGGTGCGCCGTGCGGCGGCCAGCCGCGCGGCCGACGACTCCAGGGTGGAGCGCAGCTCGGCGACATGGCGCGGATCGGCGGAGGCGAAACGGCGGTGCATCACCCCGGCCAGCTCGCTGGTGGCGACGACATAGGTGCCCGAACCCTGCCGGATGTCCAGCAGCCCGTTGTGCGCGAGGGCGCGCACGGCCTCCCGGACGGTGTTGCGGGCCACCCCCAGCTGCTCCACCAGTTCGGGCTCGGTGGGAATGCGTGAGCCCACGGGCCACTCGCCCGAGGTGATCTGATTTCTGAGCTGGGCAATCACCTGGTCGGCGAGTGCCGAACGCCGCGGAGACGTCAGCGCCATGGTGCTCCTTGGTGGGGTTGCTGGGGTGATGAGGAGGGACGGGAGTCGCTGTGGTTGCCGTGCCCGGAGCGAATGGTCTCAGAGAGACTCCGGGCTGATTGGACAATCAATCATCCCATGATTCTATGATGTGCCTCATGCCCGAAGACGAGACCCGGCCCCAGACCCGGAACCCGAGCCCCGCCACCACGATGGACGCGCCCACGGAACCCACGTCCTCGCCGACCCGGCAGGACCCGCAGACGGCGCAGGCCGCCGGCGGGCCCTCTCCCTGGGTGCTCCGGCTGGTCGTCGTCGGGCTGGTCCTCACCGCGCTCAACCTCCGCCCCGCCATCACCAGCCTCGGCGCCCTCCTCGAAGAGGTACGGGACGGGCTGCACATGAGCGGCAGCGTGGCCGGTGTCCTCACCTCCGTACCGCCGCTCTGCTTCGCGGTCTTCGGCATCATGGCGCCGCGCCTGGCCCGCCGCTTCGGCCCGGGCGCGGTCGTCTGCGCCGGTATGACCGCCATCACCGCCGGTCTGGTGATCCGGCCGCTCGTCGGCGGGACGGCCGGCTTCCTCGCCGCGAGCGCCCTCGCCCTCATGGGCATCGCCGTCAGCAACGTCCTGATGCCGGTGATCGTCAAGCGCTGGTTCCCGGACCGGGTCGGCTCCATGACCGGGCTCTACTCGATGGCCCTGGCCCTCGGCACCTCGCTCGCCGCCGCGGTGACCGTGCCGATGACCAGCGCGATGGGCGGCAGCTGGCGTCTGGGGCTCGGCGTCTGGGCCGCGCTCTCCGCCGTGGCGATCCTGCCCTGGATCCCGGTGGTACGGGACCGGACCGGCGCCCCGGGGCAGCCCGCCCCCCAGCACGCCGGCACCCCGGTCCTCAAGATCACCCGTAGTCGTACCGCCTGGGCCCTCGCCTGCTTCTTCGGCCTCCAGGCCACCGCCGCGTACATCACCATGGGATGGATGCCGCAGATCTTCCGCGACGCCGGGGTCTCGGCAGGTGCGGCAGGTGTGCTGCTCGCCGTGACCATGGCGATGGGCGTGCCGCTCGCCTTCGTCATCCCGAGGGCCGCGGCCCGGATGAAGAACCAGGGCCCGATCGTCGTCTTCCTCGGCAGCTGCGGCCTCATCGGCTACGCGGGCCTCTACCTCGCCCCGGCCGGCGGAGCCTGGGCCTGGGCGGTGCTCCTGGGCATCTCGAACTGCTCCTTCCCGCTCGCCCTGACCATGATCGGCATGCGCTCGCGCACCGGCGCGGGGGTGGTCAGGCTGTCCGCGTTCGCCCAGTCCGTGGGCTATCTGATCTCGATCCCGGGACCGCTGCTGATCGGTGTGCTCTACCAGCACAGCGGCGGCTGGGAGCTGCCCATCGCACTGATGGCGGGCCTCATGGTGCCGCAGATGGCGGTCGGGATCCTGGCCGGGCGGCCCCGGACGATCGAGGACGAATGCTGAGATGCGAGACTGACCCCATGTCTCCTGTGCTCGACCCGAATCCCCAGAACGGTCAGAAGAAGCTCCTCCTCGTACTCGGGGCGATGCTGCTGATCACCGTGATCGTCGCGGTGATCGCCTCGATCGCGTCCCCCTGAGCCGCTCGGCCGCCGATGGTGGGGTTAACCCCCGCGTCCCCTAGGGTGCCAGGTTCAGGGTGAAGTGGGTGGGCCGCCGGATGGGAACCCCGGGCCCGGATCCGTAGATTCTCGGTATCAGTACCGATGACCCACGGAGGCGGACATGCCGGCCCGAACGCACACCCCGACCACCCACCCGGCCACGGGCGGTGTCGAGGTGCGGCTGCCGTGGTGGGCCGTCGCGCTGCCCGCGCTCGCGTTCGCCGCGTTGCTGCTGCTGATCGTGGGAACCGGTGAGGCGCACGCCGTGACCACCGACCCGGCGGTCACCCGGTTGCTCGCGCGAATCGCGGCCCTGGTGACCGGCCGACAGTGACCAAGCGCCCCGCACAAGCCCGTCAACACCCTGCGCCGGGTGGCACATTTCATGCGAAGCTGAGGTGTATGAGCGTCGATACACCTCGCAGGATCGTCCTTCTCAGGCATGCAAAGGCGGAATGGTCGCAGGACTCCGACCACGAGCGGCCACTCGCGGAGCGGGGCCGCAAGGATGCCCCGGTCGCAGGCCGCAAACTCGTCGACTCCGGGATCGACCTCGATCTGGCCCTCTGCTCCACCGCCGCCAGGACGCGCGAGACGTGGAAGCTGGCCGTCCACGAGATGCCGCACCGCCCCAGGACCGTGTACGAGGAGCGGCTCTACGAGGCGTCCCTCGGGGAGCTCATCGCCCTGATCAACGAGACCCCCGACGATGTGCACGACCTCCTGGTCATCGGCCACAACCCCGGCATGCACGCGGTCGCCGACGCCCTCTCGGAGTCGGCCGAGGGCGACGCCCTGACCCGGATGACCCGGGGCGGCTTCCCCACCGCGGCGTTCGCCGTCGTCGAGTTCACCGGCTCCTGGAAGGGCGTGGAGCACGGAGTGGGCAGGCTGGTCGAGTACTGGACGCCCAACGACTGACCCCGCCGTCGTACGGAGCAGGGCCCCGGCGTTTCCCGCGCCGGGGCCCTGCTGCGTACGCGCGAACGCACCGGCGCCCGCCTGCGCCGGCGCTCGCGCGCGAACGCGTCAGTCGACGAGACCGTCGGCGGCCTCGACCTCCTCGCGGGTGATGCCGAGCAGATACAGCACGGTGTCCAGGAACGGCACGTTCACCGCGGTGTGCGCGGCCTCGCGGACGACCGGCTTGGCGTTGAAGGCCACCCCGAGCCCGGCGGTGTTCAGCATGTCCAGGTCGTTCGCCCCGTCACCGATCGCGACGGTCTGTGCCAGCGGCACCCCGGCCTGCGCGGCGAAACTGCGCAGCAGCCGCGCCTTGCCGGCCCGGTCGACGATGTCGCCGACGACCCGGCCCGTGAGCTTTCCGTCGACCACTTCCAGGGTGTTGGCAGAGGCGAAGTCGAGCCCGAGCCGTTCCTTCAGATCGTCGGTGACCTGGGTGAACCCTCCCGAGACCACACCCACTTGGTAGCCGAGCCGCTTCAGCGTACGGATCAGGGTGCGCGCGCCCGGCGTCAGCCGCACCTCGGCCCGGACCTTGTCCACCACCGACACATCGAGCCCGGCCAGCAGCGCCACCCGGGCGTGCAGCGACTGCTCGAAGTCGAGCTCGCCGCGCATCGCCTGCTCGGTCACCTCGGCGACCTTGTCCTCGCAGCCCGCGTGAGCGGCGAACAGCTCGATGACCTCGTCCTGGATGAGCGTCGAGTCGACGTCCATGACGACCAGCCGCTGGGCCCGCCGGCTCAGCCCGGCCGACACCACCGCCACATCGACGCCGATTCCGGCGGCCTCCGTGGCCAGCGCGGTCCGCAGCTCCTCGGTCCCGGTGCCGGACACCGCGAATTCGACTGCCGTGACCGGGTACTTCGCGAGCCGGAAGATGCGGTCGATATTGCCGCCCGTCGAGGTGATCGTGGCCGCTATGGCGGCGGTCGACTCCGCGGTCAGCGGGTGCCCGAGCACCGTCACATGGGAACGCCCGTCGCCACGCGGCCGGTTGTCACCCGTGCCGGAGATGATCTCGGCCTGGAGCTTCAGCGACTCGGCCCAGCTGTGCACGGTCGCCCGCAGATCACCCTCGGTGGTGCCGCCCGCGGTGGGCGTGGTGACCAGCGCGCACAGGACGATGCGGCCACGGGTGACGACCTGCTCGATGTCGACGACATCGACCGAGTAGGCGGCGAGGGTGTCGAAGAGCCCGGCGGTGATGCCGGGGCGGTCCTTCCCGAAGATCTTCACGAGAAGGGTGGGGGTGTCGGTGCCCCGACGGGACTCGGGGGGCTCAGAGGACTCAGGAGACGAGGAGGACCGAGGTGGCTGAGATGCGCTCATGGTGCCTCCCACCGTATCGGTCCGCCGCGCGGCACCGGAGGCCCGTCCCGAGGACCGGACAGCGCGTCGGCCCGGTGCCCCGCCCGGAGCGCACGGCCGGTGACGGACCGCGTGCGTCCGTATCCGCCGGGTGGCCGCGGACGGAAATCCGGCGGGCCGCGGACGGAAATCCGGGTGGGCCTGGAACATCCCGGATATTCCTTTTGCTGATGATTGGCGCGGACTCGGGGTGCTTACCGCGCACTGCTCCCTTTATTCGTGTCGGCACCGTAACGATGCAGGTCTCGGCGGGCTCTTCACCCCGCCCGACTTTCGTATCCGGGACTGGTCCTGGAATAGTTCCTCACGATGTTCAGCATCCCTAGGCCCCCTGCGACGGGGGCGATTCGGGGGACAACTAGTGGGGCGCGGAGTGCCGGAACTCGTACTGGAATTGAATGGAAGGACCTGGACGCTCGATCCGTCCAGGCCGTACACCCTCGGGCGCGATCCGCAGGGCGACCTGACGATCGATGACGCCAGGGTGTCGTGGCGTCATGCCACGATCAGCTGGGATGGCCGGAGTTGGTCCATCGAGGACCACGGCAGCACCAACGGAACCTATATGCAGGGCAGCCGGATCCAGCGGCTGGAGATCGGCCCCGGCTCCGTCGTGCACCTGGGCAATGCCACCGACGGCCCGCGGCTGAGTCTCACCGCCGCGGCGGGTGCCGGTGTGTACAGCGGGCAGGGCGCGGGTGCCCAGCAGGCCCCCGCCCCACAGCCCCAGCAGGGCTGGCCCGGCGGGCAGGGTCCCGCTCAGCAGCAGCCGCAGCAGGGCTGGCCGCAGCAGGCGCCCCAGGGCCCGCCGCAGCAGCAGCCCGTACAGCCACAGGTCCCGCAGCAGCAGGGCATGGCGAGGACTCCCGGCGCGGGCGGTCCCGGCGGGGCCGCGGGGGCCCCGCCGGTCTACGGCGACCGCAGCCCGACCACGTTCCACCAGTTCACCCTCGACCGTGTCATGCGCATCGGTCGTGCGCTGGAGAACGAACTGGTCGTCTCCGACCTCCAGGTCTCGCGCCACCACGCCGAGTTCCACGCGACCCCCGACGGCCGTTTCGAGATCCGTGACCTCGGATCCCACAACGGCACCTACGTCAACGGTCAGCCGCTCTCGAAGTCCGGTTCCGCGCTCATCGGCCCGAACGACATCGTCGGCGTCGGTCACTCGACGTTCCGCCTGGTCGGCGACCGGCTGGAAGAGTTCGTCGACACCGGTGAGGTCTCCTTCTCGGCCCGTCACCTCACGGTGACGGTCGACGGCGGGAAGCAGATCCTCAAGGACGTCTCCTTCGGCGTCCCGGAGAAGTCGCTCGTCGCGGTCATCGGCCCGTCGGGGTCCGGCAAGTCCACCCTGCTCAAGGCGCTCACCGGCTACCGCCCCGCCAACCAGGGCGATGTCCTCTACGACAACCGGAACCTGTACAAGCAGTTCGCCGAGCTGCGCCAGCGCATCGGTCTGGTCCCGCAGGACGACATCCTGCACAAGGAACTCACCGTCACCAAGGCGCTCAAGTACGCGGCCAAGCTCCGCTTCCCCGCGGACACCACCGAGGCCGAGCGCCAGGCCCGGATCCTCGAAGTCCTCGCCGAGCTCAAGCTCGACATCCACAAGGACAAGAAGGTCACCTCGCTCTCCGGCGGTCAGCGCAAGCGCGTCTCCGTCGCCCTGGAGCTGCTCACCAAGCCGTCGCTGATCTTCCTGGACGAGCCGACCTCCGGCCTCGACCCGGGCATGGACCGCGATGTCATGCAGCTGCTGCGCGGACTGGCCGACGACGGCCGCACCGTCCTGGTCGTCACGCACTCGGTCGCCGAGCTGGCGATCTGCGACAAGCTGCTCGTCATGGCGCCGGGCGGTTCCGTCGCCTACTTCGGCCCGCCGGAGGAGGCGCTCAACTTCTTCGGCTACACCACCTGGGCCGACGTCTTCTCCGCGTTCGAGAACTACCGCGACTACGACTGGGCGGGCCGCTGGCGCGGTTCGCAGCACTACCAGATGTACGCCGCGGACATCGACGCCGTCGCCGCGCAGTCCGTACACATGCCGCCCCCGCAGCAGATGCGCCCGCCGAAGCCGCAGAGCTGGTCGGCCCAGCTGTGGACGCTGATGCGCCGCTACGTCTCGGTGATCGCGTCCGACAAGGGCTTCATGGGCCTGATGGTGATCCTGCCCGCCGTGCTCGGCATCGTCAGCGTGGTCATCCCGGCCAAGTTCGGCCTGGCCCCGCCGGACCCGCCGTCCCGGTTCAACAGCGCCGCGGGAACGATCATGCTGATCCTCGCGGTCGGCATGTGCTTCTCCGGCGCGGCCAACTCCGTACGAGAACTGATCAAGGAACGCGTCATCTACGAACGGGAACGGGCCACCGGTCTGTCCCGCTCCGCCTATCTGATGTCCAAGGTGATCGTCCTCGGCGTGATCACCGCCATCCAGGGCGTCATCATCTGCGGCATCGGCTTCGCCACCCGCGAGCTGCCGGCCGAGGGCCTGATCATGCCGCCGGCCGTCGAGATCTGTCTGACGATCATCGCGCTCGGCTTCACCTCGATGATGTTCGGCCTGGTGATCTCCTCGCTGGTGAAGACCGCCGAGAAGACCATGCCGCTGCTGGTCATGTTCGCGATCGTCCAGGTCGTCTTCACCGGCATCCTCTTCCAGGTGTACGGATCGCCCGGCCTGGAGCAGTTCGCCTGGCTGATGCCGTCCCGCTGGGCCATCGCCGGCGCGGGCACGACGCTGGACCTCTCGCACCTCATGGCGCCCTGGGACCCGAAGAACCCGACCGATCTGGACCCGCTGTGGGAGCACTCGGCCGGTCAGTGGGGGATCAACATCACGGTACTGCTGCTGCTCGGCATCATCTGCGGCATCGTGGTATCGCGGCTGCTGCGCCGCCACGAGCCGGAGGTCATGCGCAAGTAGGCGCGGACACCGGCACCACACGCCGAAGGGCGGCACCCCGCGCGGGGTGCCGCCCTTCGGCGTGTGCGGATACCGTCCGGCGAACCGCGGCGCCGGTCAGTACGCGCTGTTGACGTTGTCCATCGAGCCGTACTTGTCGGCCGCGTAGTTGGCGGCCGCCGTGATGTTGGCGACCGGGTCGTAGATGTTCCACGAGGTGCCGGGGACGTGGTAGGCGTTGAACGTCGGCTGGATGACCTGGAGCAGGCCACAGGACGGGGTGCCGTTCTGGGCGTTGATGTCCCAGCCGTTGACCGCGTTCGGGTTGCCGGTCGACTCGCGCATGATGTTGCGGTGCAGACCGTCGTACGAGCCGGGGATGCCGTGCGCCCGCATGATGTCCAGGGCCTGGTTGATCCAGCCGTCCAGGTTGTTGGCGTAGACCGGCGTACGGGCCTCGGAGCGGCTGGCTGCCTGCGTCTCGGTGCGCTTCGCTGCGGCGGCCTCGGCCTTCGCCCGGGCGGCGGCCTTGGCCTTCGCCTCGGCCTCGGCCTTGATCCTGGCGGCCTCGTCGGTCTTGGCCTTCGCGGCGGCGGCCTTCTCGGCCCTGGCGAGGTCTGCGGCCTTCACCAGCTTCTCGGCGGTGGAGTGCTGCTCGATGATGCTGGCCTGAAGGGCCTTGGCCTGCGGAGTTCCGGCGACCGACGTGAAGACCACGGGCTCGGCGGACGCGGGGGTCGCGGCCTCGGGCTTGGGGTCGGCGTTGGCGGGGACGAGCGAGAACGAGAGTGCGGCGACAGCCATGGCGGAGATGCCCGCGACGGAGAGCTTCTGGGTCTTGTTCAGACGACGACGACGGCCGGGGATGCTGGACATGGACATGCAGGCATACCTCTTCGAATCGCGGGAGTCCTCACGGAGGACGAAGACGGGAAGCGTCGTTCTCGCATCTCCGTCGGGGACGAGTGCAATTCTTAGCGTCAGCAAAATCCGGTGGCAAAGGTGTGACGTACGAACCCGGGTAGTGGATCCGGGCCCCGCCCGAACGGGTCGGACCGCGCTCATAACCATTGATGTGGTGCTTATGTGTCCACTAGTGGGCTTCGTAAGTGACGTGGGTCCTATGCGCGGCCTCACATCGGGCGGGTAACGATCTGACCAACCGTTGCTTCAGCAATTCGGAGTGTTAGATTCCGTCCAAGTGGGGGCCATGGCCCGGTCTCCGCCCCTGTCCGCGCACGGCAGTCGGGCCTAGTCCCTGCGCCCTAATCCGCAGCCGTCCACAGGCCGATACGGCGTTCGAACCCCGCCGGTACGGTGAGGTCATGAGCCATCGCCCACCGTCGGGTCTCGCAGCCGTGAGCGCCGCGCTGCTCGCCATGAGCCGGCATCTCGAAGTACGCGACGTCCTGAAGACGATCGTCGCCTCGGCCCGCGAACTGCTGGACGCCGAGTACGCCGCCCTGGGCGTCCCCGACGATCACGGAGGCTTCGCCCAGTTCGTCGTCGACGGAGTCAGCGACGAACAGTGGAAGGCCATCGGCCCGCTGCCCAGACAGCACGGCATCCTCGCCGCGATGCTCCACGAGGCCAGGCCCGAGCGCCTCGCCGATGTCCGCAAGGACCCCCGCTTCGAGGGCTGGCCCGCCGCCCACCCCGACATGTCCGACTTCCTGGGCCTGCCGATCAGGGACGGCGAGGAGATCATCGGCGCGCTCTTCCTCGCCAACAAGCGCTGCCCCAAACCCGAGGGCAGCTGCGGATTCACCGCCGAGGACGAGGAACTGCTGGCCATCCTGGCCCAGCACGCGGCGATCGCCCTCACCAACGCCCGCCTCTACGAACGGAGCCGGGAACTCACCATCGCCGAGGAGCGCTCCCGGCTCGCCCACGAGCTGCACGACGCGGTCAGCCAGAAGCTCTTCTCGCTGCGGCTGACGGCCCAGGCCGCCACCGCCCTGGTGGACCGCGACCCGGCCCGCGCCAAGGGCGAGCTCCAGCAGGTCGCCGCGCTCGCCGCGGAGGCCGTGGACGAACTGCGCGCCGCCGTCGTCGAGCTGCGCCCCGCGGCGCTCGACGAGGACGGGCTCATCGCCACCCTCCGCACCCAGATCCAGGTCCTGGACCGGGCCCACACGGCCCGGGTCACCTTCGAGAGCCTCGGCATCCGGGCCCTGCCCGCCGCTCAGGAGGAGGCACTGCTCCGGGTCTCCCAGGAGGCCCTGCACAACGCACTGCGCCACTCCGGGGCGGAGCACGTCGGCGTCACGCTGGCCCGGCACGGCGGCGGCACACTGCTGCGGATCACCGACGACGGCAGCGGCTTCGAACCCGCGGCGACCCGGCAGGCCGGCCGGCATCTGGGCCTGGTCTCGATGCGGGACCGGGCGAACGGCGTCGGCGGCAGGCTCACCGTTGAATCGGCGCCCGGCAAGGGCACCACGATCGAGATGGAGGTACCCGGTGGCTGACAGGATCATCAGGGTGCTGCTGGTCGACGACCACCAGGTGGTCCGCCGCGGTCTGCGTACGTTCCTGGAGGTCCAGGACGACATAGAGGTGGTCGGCGAGGCGGCCGACGGTGCCGAGGGGGTGGCCAGGACCGAGGAGCTCCGCCCCGACGTCGTCCTGATGGACATCAAGATGCCCGGCACCGACGGCATCGAGGCCCTGCGCAGGCTCCGCGAGCTGGAGAACCCCGCCAAGGTCCTCATCGTCACCAGCTTCACCGAGCAGCGCACCGTGGTTCCCGCCCTGCGCGCCGGGGCCTCCGGCTACGTGTACAAGGACGTCGACCCGGACGCCCTGGCCGGTGCCATCCGTTCGGTGTACGCGGGCCACGTCCTGCTCCAGCCGGAGGTGGCGGGAGCCCTGCTGGCCCAGGAGGACCAGGGCGGCGGCACGGGCCGGGGGAGCACCCTCACCGAACGGGAGCGGGAGGTGCTGGGCCTGATCGCCGACGGCCGTTCCAACCGCGAGATCGCGCGGGCACTGGTCCTCTCCGAGAAGACCGTCAAGACACACGTCTCGAACATCCTGATGAAGCTGGATCTCTCGGACCGGACCCAGGCGGCACTCTGGGCCGTCCGGCACGGGGCGGCGAGCTGACCCGCAAGGAAGCGGACCTCCTTCCTCCGGAAGGAGGTGCGAGCCGCCAGGTGCATGTCACCCGAACGGCGCAACCCCGTTCGGCCCCGGGGCGTTCTCCGGGGTGCTGTGGCGACCGGCCGCGGTCACGCCAGGAGGACCCTGAAGCGAGGAACCCGAAGAAGGCCACTGCCGTCACCGTGATCGCCGGCGGCACGGGCGCCGCCTCCGCCACCGGACACGGCGCGGGCGCCCACCGTCCCGCGGCCCACTCCCCGGGCGTGGCCGGCGGCAATGACATCCAGGTCCCGGTGAACGTCCCGGTGAACGCGGACGGCACACGGCCGACGTGACCGTCCTGCTCAACCTGGCCTTCGGCAGCTTCGGGCCGGCCGGCCGACCCCACGACCGCTGACCGGACCCACGGTCATACGTCGCCGGACGAGGCGAGCCCCGCCTGTCCGGCGACCTCGGGGCCCGCCTGTGCGGCGCCCTCCGGGCCCGCCCGGCCGGCGGATCAGGTCCTGTCCGCCCCCGATCCGCAGGGCAGGCCCTACCGCTCCCGCTCGCGCTCCTCCACATACGCGTTGTACGCGGCGACCTGCGCCCGCCGGGCCACCCGCTCCACCGGGCGCAGCGCCTCGCCCCGGGCCGCGATCTCCGAAGCGCTGACCGCGCCGCCGTGCCCGTTCTCGTACGCGACCGAGATCAGCAGTCCCACCCGTTGCGCCAGCTCCAGGACCCGCACCGCCCGCGGCGGATACCCCGGAGCCAGCACCTCGCGCCCCCGCTCCGCCCGTGCCCGGTACGCGTCCACCGCCGCCTCGGCCACCGGCCCCGAGCCGGCCACGTCCAACCGCGACAGCAGCGCCGTCGCGTCCCGCAACCCCTCGGCGAGCTCCCGCTCGGCCTCGCTCAGCGACGGCACATCGGCCGGCGGCGCCTCCCGTACCGGCAGACAACGCCACACCACCTCGACGTGCAGATCCCCCTCCGGCCCCGCCTCACGCACCTCGGGAACCAGCCCGTACGGCGCGCCGGAGGCCACCACCGCCTCCTCGGCCTCCATCGCCCGCGCGTTGAACTCCGGCGGACCGCTCAGCCCCAGCGGATGCCCGGGAGCCGGCAGCGCCACCCGGAAACCAGTCACCCCCAGACCCCGCAACCGCCCGAGCGCCAGCGTGAGCCCGACCGGCCCCGCCTCGCCCGGCAATCCCTCGACGCGGTGCACCGCGTCCTCCCCGACAATGGCGAGCGCCGCCTCGTCCGGCGACACCAGTCCCGCCAGAAGCGCGTTTCCCCAAGCGGCCAACAGCCCTGAGCGTGGTTCCGAAAGCATGGGAACAGCCTAGGGAACCGGCCGGGGGCCCGTCGTCACGCGGGCCCAGCGCCGGGAGCACTCGTACGGTGGCGTAGATTTTCCTGGGAGCTGTGCCCACAGGCACCGACGATCTCGACACTGCATGGGGAGACAACGCGCCATGAGCGATGTACTGGAGCTGGTGGACGTATCCGTGGTCCGCGACGGACGCGCTCTGGTGGACGACGTCTCCTGGTCGGTCAAGGAGGGGGAGCGCTGGGTCATCCTCGGACCGAACGGCGCCGGCAAGACCACCCTCCTCAACATCGCGTCCAGCTACCTCTTCCCGAGCACCGGCACAGCCAAGGTCCTCGGTGAGCAGCTCGGCGGCGTCGGCACCGATGTCTTCGAGCTCCGCCCCCGTATCGGCATCGCGGGCGTCGCCATGGCCGAGAAGCTTCCCAGGCGCCAGACCGTGCTGCAGACGGTGCTCACCGCCGCGTACGGCATGACCGCCACCTGGCACGAGAACTACGAGGCCGTCGACGAGGAGCGCGCCCGCGCCTTCCTCGACCGGCTCGGCATGACCGAGTACCTCGACCGCAAGTTCGGCACCCTGTCCGAGGGCGAGCGCAAGCGCACCCTGATCGCCCGCGCCATGATGACCGACCCCGAACTGCTGCTCCTCGACGAGCCGGCCGCGGGACTCGACCTCGGCGGCCGCGAGGACCTGGTCCGCCGCCTCGGCCGGCTGGCCCGCGACCCCTACGCCCCCTCCATGATCATGGTCACCCACCACGTCGAGGAGATCGCCCCCGGTTTCACCCACGTCCTGATGATCCGCCAGGGCAAGGTGCTCGCCGCCGGTCCCATGGAGACCGAACTCACCTCCCGCAACCTCTCCCTCTGCTTCGGGCTGCCGCTCGTCGTCGAGCACGCCGGCGACCGCTACACGGCCCACGGACTGCCGCTCTCCTAGCGCACGGCCGGCGACGGCCTCCGGGCCCGGAGGGCCCAACGGGCGCAGTGGCGCACTTGCACCCTGTCCGCGAAGGTGTTCGCGGTTCTACCATGACCACGTGGACATCGACGCGTGGGTGTGGTGGCTGATCGGCGCGGTGGGACTGGGCATCCCCCTCGTCATGACCGCGATGCCCGAGTTCGGCATGTTCGCCGTCGGAGCGGTCGCCGCGGCAGTGGTCGCGGCACTCGGCGGCGGCATCGTGGCCCAGGTGCTGGTATTCGTCGTGGTCTCCGTGGCGCTCATCGCCGTGGTCCGCCCGATCGCCGCCAGACACCGCACCGACCGTCCCCAACTCGCCACCGGCATCGATGCGCTGAAGGGCCGTCAGGCCGTCGTCCTGGAACGGGTGGACGGCAGCGGTGGCCGGATCAAGCTGGCCGGGGAGGTCTGGTCCGCCCGCGCACTGGACGAGGGCCAGAGCTTCGACCCGGGCCAACAGGTCGATGTCGTCGACATCGACGGAGCTACGGCAGTCGTCATGTGACCGAACCACCCACAAGGCAGCGCGCGTTCTGTCAGACTCGATGTCGATCATCATGAGATCGGGGCCGGTGCAGTATCCGGCTCCTTCCGCGAACTCGACCTCGATCATCGCGATCCGTCGGCAACCGAAGGGCAACGAGGAACACGATGCAACCGATCATCATCGTCCTGATCATTCTGGTGGTGCTCGTCTTCATCGCCCTGATCAAGACGATCCAGGTCATCCCGCAGGCCAGCGCCGCCATCGTGGAGCGCTTCGGCCGCTACACCCGCACGCTCAACGCGGGCCTGAACATCGTCGTTCCATTCATCGACTCCATCCGCAACCGCATCGACCTCCGTGAACAGGTCGTGCCGTTCCCGCCCCAGCCGGTGATCACCCAGGACAACCTGGTCGTCAACATCGACACCGTCATCTACTACCAGGTGACCGACGCCAGGGCCGCGACCTACGAAGTCGCCAGCTACATCCAGGCGATCGAGCAGCTCACCGTCACCACCCTCCGCAACATCATCGGTGGCATGGACCTGGAGCGGACCCTGACCTCCCGCGAGGAGATCAACGCGGCCCTGCGCGGCGTTCTCGACGAGGCCACCGGCAAGTGGGGCATCCGCGTCAACCGCGTCGAGCTCAAGGCGATCGAGCCGCCCACCTCCATCCAGGACTCGATGGAGAAGCAGATGCGCGCCGACCGTGACAAGCGCGCCGCGATCCTCCAGGCCGAAGGAACGCGCCAGTCCGCGATCCTCACCGCGGAGGGCGAGAAGCAGTCCGCGATCCTGCGCGCCGAGGGTGAGGCGAAGGCATCGGCCCTGCGCGCCGAGGGCGAGGCCCAGGCGATCCGTACGGTCTTCGAGTCCATCCACGCCGGAGACCCGGACCAGAAGCTCCTCTCGTACCAGTACCTCCAGATGCTTCCGAAGATCGCCGAGGGCGACGCCAACAAGCTCTGGATCGTGCCCAGCGAGATCGGCGACGCCCTCAAGGGCCTCAGTGGTGCCTTCGGCAACCTCGGCAACGGCGCCCCGGGCTTCGACACGGGCAAGGAACGCCGGGAGCAGCCCCCGGTCGAATGACGCGTACACGCCCCGTGCATGATCGGTGCACCAAGCACCGATCACGCACGGGGGATTCGCCATGGACATCTGGGAGATGCTCGCCGTCTTCGCAGCGGGCATCAGCGCCGGCACGATCAACACGATCGTCGGCTCGGGGACGCTGATCACCTTTCCCGTGCTCCTCGCCACCGGCCTGCCCCCGGTCACGGCCACCGTCTCCAACGGCCTCGGCCTGATCCCCGGCTCGGTCAGCGGCGCCATCGGCTACCGCAAGGAACTCGAAGGACAGGGCCGCCGCGTCCTCAAGCTCTCCGTCGGCGCCCTCATCGGCGGCCTCACCGGCGCCACCCTCCTGCTGGCCCTGCCCTCCACGGCCTTCGAGACCATCGTGCCGATCCTGGTGGCCCTGGCCCTCGTCCTGGTCATCCTGCAACCACGCATCAGCAAAGCGGTCCAGCGCCGGCGCGAACACAGCGGCACCCCCACCCGCTCCGACGGCGGTCCGCTGCTGTTCGTCGGACTGATGCTCGCCAGCGTCTACGGCGGCTACTTCACCGCCGCCCAGGGAATCATCTACCTCTCCCTGATGGGCATGCTGCTCGACGACACCATGCAGCGCCTCAACGCCGTCAAGAACGTGCTGGCCGCCGTCGTCAACAGCGTCGCCGCGCTCTTCTTCCTCTTCGTCGCGGACTTCGACTGGACGGCCGTCGTGCTCATCGCGGTCGGCTCCGCACTGGGCGGCCAGATAGGCGCCAGGATCGGCCGCCGCCTCAGCCCCGTGGTCCTGCGGGTCCTCATCGTCGCGGTCGGCACGGCCGCCATCGTCCAGCTGGTGCTCCGCTGACACACGGAAGCCCGTCTCCCCCGGGGACGGGCTTCCCGCACGACGAAATGCGTAGGCCGACTACGCTGCGGCACCCTCCAGCCACTCCGGCAGCTCCGAACGCTCACCGGCCCCCAGGGCCAGCAGCATCGCCTGCGCGGGAGACGGCACGAACGGCTGACGCAGCAGCGGCATCCCCGCCTGCTCCGGCGTCCGGGCCGCCTTGCGGTGATTGTCCTCGGCACAGGACGCCACCGTGTTGAGCCAGGTGTCCTGACCCCCCTGGGCGCGCGGCACGACATGGTCGACGGTGCTCGCCCGCCGCCCGCAGTACGCGCACCGGTGCTGGTCCCGTATCAGCACACCCCTGCGGGACCAGGGGGCATGTCTTCGGAACGGCACCCGTACGTACCGGCAGAGTCTGATCACCCGGGGCACCGGAATGTCCACGGCGGCGCCACGCATGCGGAGATCGGGATGCGACTGCTCGACGACGGCCTTGTCCTGCAGGATCAGCACCACCGCACGATTCAGCGTCACCGTCGACAGCGGCTCGAAGCTTGCGTTCAGTACCAGCGTGTCCCGCATCTCGCCCACCTCCCGTGTGCCGCCCGCCCCCTGGCAGGCCCGGATCAACTCTGGCCGGGCGGGCCGTGATGGACAACGCAATAAAAAATGCCCTGCCCTGGTCTCTCCAGGACCAGGGCAGGGCAAACAACGGGGGAACTCTCGGCTCGGCCGGATCCCCGGACAGGCTCAGGCGGGGCCCGTGTACTCGCCGATCAGCTGAGCACGGCCCAGTGTGTGGAACCGCAGATTGAACCCCACGACCGCCGGCGACGCGTCACTGTCGGCCCCCAGCTTCTCGGTGTCCACCGCGTACACGGTGAACACATAGCGGTGGTTCTCCCCGGCCGGCGGTGCGGCACCGCCGAACTCCTTGGACCCGTAGTCGTTACGGACCTGTACGGCACCGGCGGGCAGCCCTTCGAACCTCCCGCTGCCCGCACCGGCCGGCAGCTCCGTGACCGACGCCGGGATGTCGAAGACCACCCAGTGCCAGAATCCGCTGCCGGTGGGGGCATCGGGGTCGAAGCAGGTCACCGCGAAACTCTTGGTCTGCGCCGGAAAGCCTGTCCACCGCAGCTGCGGCGAGGTGTTCCCGGCAGCGAACACCTGAGCGTCCGCCAGCACGGCGCCGGGAGCGAGATCGTCGCTCTCCACCGCGAACGACGGCACTTCCGGATGGAAGTCGTGCGGCAGCGGCGCCCTCTTCGGCTCGGTCACGTCAGCACCTCTCCTGATCGCTGTACTGCACTGGGCAGGTCTGCCACCGACCCTAGAGCCAGTTGCGCTGACCGCCGACCTGGGCCAGCCACTGATTGAGGTACGCCGCCCAGTCGGTCCCCTGGAAGTCGTTCAGCCCGACCTTGAAGGCGCGGTACGAGTCGCTGCCCTCGCTGAAGAGCCCGGCCTTCTTGTCCATCTCCAGGACGACGTCCATCTCACGGTCGTCCGCGACGAACGACAGCTCCACCTGGTTGAGACCGCGGTACTGCTGAGGCGGGAAGAACTCGATCTCCTGGTAGAACGGCAGCCGCTGACGCGTACCGCGGATGTGACCGCGCTCCATGTCCGCGCTGCGGAAGCCGAAGCCGAGCTGCCCGAAGGCGTCCAGGATGGCCTGCTGCGCCGGCAGCGGGTGCACATTGATGGGGTCCAGGTCGCCCGAGTCCAGCGCCCGCGCGATCTCCAGCTCCGTGGTCACGCCGATGTTCATGCCGTGCAGGTGCTGACCGGCGAACATCGTTATCGGCGTCTCCCACGGAATTTCGAGCCCGAAGGGAACGACATGCACGGCACCGGCCCGCACCTCGAACGCGCCACCGAGCCGCAGCTTGGTGAACTCGATGTCCTGCTTGGTCTCCGTGTCCTGGCCCTCGACCTCGACCCGGGCCTGCAGCCCCACGGAGAGTCCCTCGATCTGCTGATCCACGGACCCGCCCTGGATCCGCACCTCACCCTGGACGACCCCGCCCGGTACGACGTTGAGCTCGGAGAGCTCGGTCTCCACCGAGGCGCCGCCGGCGCCCAGGCTCGCGAGCAGCCGCTTGAAGCCCATGTTTACTCCTCCTTGGTCCTGACCCCTACATACGCGCCACGACCGTAGTCGGTTCCCGGTAACCTCGACCGCCATGATCGAGGGCCTGGACCGTACGCCGCTGACACGCGACTTCTTCGACCGCCCCGTACTGGACGTGGCACCCGACCTCCTGGGCCGGACCCTGGTACGCGCCACACCGGACGGGCCCATCGAGCTCCGTCTCACCGAGGTGGAGGCGTACGCCGGTGAGATCGATCCCGGATCGCACGCGTTCAGAGGCCGCACCGCGCGCAACAGCGTCATGTTCGGACCGCCCGGCCACGCGTACGTGTACTTCACCTACGGGATGTGGCACTGCCTCAACCTGGTGTGCGGCCCCGAGGGCACGGCCTCCGGGGTCCTGCTCCGCGCCGGCCGCATCCAGGTCGGTGCCGAACTCACGCGCGAACGTCGAAACTCGGCCCGCAACGACAAGGAACTGGCCAAAGGCCCGGCCCGCCTGGCCACCGCCCTCGATGTCGACCGAGCACTGAACGGCACCGACGCCATCGCCCACCCCGGCGCCCCGTTGTCCGTGCTGCACGGCACCCCGCCACCACGCGACCAGGTACGCAATGGCCCGCGCACCGGAGTGGGCGGCGACGGAGCCGCGCACCCCTGGCGCTTCTGGATCGACGGAGACCCCACGGTGAGCCCCTACAGGGCCCATGTTCCACGCCGCCGCGCAACTTGACTCGCCGTTGAGGGCCGCCTAATGTAGTCCGAGCCGCTTGAGACGGGCACTGCTGTCGGTACGGTCCATCGGACCGCATCCGAGCATCCCGGAGCGACCAACCACTACCTACGAATCACCCTGGCGGGTGCGAATTCGGCATGCCGTAATTCAATCCCCTTGACTCGATTATGAGTCGCCAAGGAAATCGGCTAACGTAGTGGACACGCCGAAAGGCAAGGCCAATCCAAAGGCCACCGGAATTCAAATTCGGACCGGAAACGGAACGAAAAAGAGTCTGGTAAGGTTGGAACCGCCGGAAAGGGAAACGCGAAAGCGAAGAACTGGAAAGCACAACCCGCTTCGACCGGGAATCGGACACGAAAGAGTCTGATAGAGTCGGAAACGC